>NZ_AHAM01000281.1 GCF_000236565.1 Mesorhizobium alhagi CCNWXJ12-2
CTCGGCGTATGGGATTGGGCATCAAACGACCAGGGAAGCGAGCCGGACGTGGTCATGGCCTGCGCCGGTGACGTGCCGACGCTGGAAACACTGGCTGCGGTCAGCATGCTGAGGGAGCATATTCCTCAGCTGAAAATTCGACTCGTCAACATAGTCGACCTTCTGGCACTGCAGCCGAAAGAAATCCATCCGCACGGTCTGTCGGATCGAGATTTCGATGCGCTTTTTACGACGGACAAGCCCGTCATCTTCGCCTATCACGGCTATCCATGGACAATTCATCGTCTGACTTACCGCAGGACCAATCACACGAATTTCCACGTGCGGGGTTATAATGAGGAGGGTACCACGACGACGTCGTTCGATATGACGGTGCTGAACGGACTCGACAGGTTCCATCTTGTCCAGAGTGTTATTGACCGGGTCCCCGAGGCACGCGCAGATGGCGGCAAGCTGAAAAGCCTGATGGAAGCCAAGCTCATCGAGCACCACGACTATATTCGGACACATGGCCAGGACATGCCGGAAATCGTCAATTGGCGTTGGAACCTGGGGGGCAAAGCGCCGCGTTCCTCGAACTGACCACCCGTGGAAGGCTATATATGACCGACGCAATCCTCGTCCTCAACGCTGGGTCGTCGAGCCTGAAATTCGCCGTGTTCGAAACCATGACCGGGCTGCCTCTGCTGATGAAGGGCAGCATCACGTCGCTTCGAAGCAGACCGCGCCTGAGAGTTTCGAATGCGAATGGCGCCCTGGACAAGGATGATGTCCTGGGCGCAAACGCGATCAGCATGAGGGCGGCTTTAGAGGTCGTCGTCGCCGAAATAGCCGGGCGCCATTCGCTCGAAGGAATCCGTGTAATCGGGCACAGGATCGTTCACGGGGGGCATGCTTATCGCGTGGCGACACTTCTCGATGAACAAGCGATCGGCGCATTATGGAAGCTCAGTCCCCTCGCCCCGATTCACCAGCCGATGAATCTTGAGATTGTTGAACTGGCAGCCAGCTTGCTGCCGCATGCAAGGCAGGTCGGATGTTTCGACACCGCCTTCCATTCCGAGCGACCACGCATTGCGACGCTGTATGGATTGCCACAGTCCCTGACCGACGCCGGGATCGTCTCCTATGGCTTCCATGGAGTTTCGTACGGATACATCGCGTCTTGCCTTCTGGATCGATACGGCGCGCAGGCGGGAAATCGAGCCATTGTCTGTCACCTTGGCAGCGGCGCCAGCCTCTGTGCGATGCGCGAGGGCAGGAGCATCGCCACGACTATGGGGTTTTCGCCACTCGACGGCCTTGTCATGAGCACTCGCTGCGGCTCTCTTGATCCCGGCGTCGTCCTTCATCTCCTGCAGGATGGGACGAGATCGGCCAATGATCTTGCTCGCTTGCTGTACGAGGAGTCAGGGTTGATAGGGGTCTCGGAAATCTCTGGCGACATGCAGACGCTGGTCGAATCCGATGATGCGCGCGCTGCGGAGGCGGTCGATCTGTTTGTGTATCAGGCGGGCCGCCAGATCGGTTCGCTGGCCGCCGCCCTGGAGGGGCTCGATACCTTGGTCTTCACAGCCGGTATCGGGGAAAACTCCGCCGTTATTCGCGAAAGGATCTGTCGCGCCGCAAGATGGCTTGGCGTCCAAGTCGACCATGAGCGGAACCGGCGAGGTGACCAGCTTATCAATGCCGCGGGATCGACAGTGGATGTGTTGGTCATACCCACCGACGAAGAGCGCGCGGTTGCGAAACAGATCCTGGCTAGTGGGCTGTAGCAAACGTCAAGGAACCTTTGTCGCCCTGAACAGCTCGTTCACTCCCCTACTCGCTCAAGTTACGCAAAGTCTGCCATTTGACGACTTCCACGCTGCGAAGGTTGGGCAAGCGGATGATGCCCTTCTCCTTTAGTTTTGAAAATACACGCGAAACCGTTTCGATCGTCAGGCCGAGATAGTCGCCGATATCGGAGCGGGACATCGGTAGATCGAAGCACTCCAGGCCCCCCTGGCGGTCGGCCATGTCGAGAAGGAACGCAGCGACACGTTCGGCAGCATTTTGACGTCCGAGGACCAGAAGATGCTCCTGCGCGCGAACCAAGCCCTGCAGGGCCAATGGCAGGATTGCCTGAGAGATTTCCATGCCTGGGCCGGGCCGCAAGACACGCACGCCTGTCGCTCCAATCGCTTCCGCGAAGAAATGGTGGGTGTTGCCAGATTCAAAACCGAAGATTTCTCCACTCAGGTGAAACGCGGAGATTTGCCGGCGTCCGTCCGCAAGAAGCCGATAAACGCGCACACATCCGAAATCGATCTGATAGAGGCTGTCCGCCAGCTCTCCTTGCGCGTAAATTTCACTGCCAGTCGGATAAAGCGAAGTCGGCTGAACCGGACCAGGAAAACCCGGTATAGGCAATGCCAAGGCGGCGCCCGCAGCCATGCTGGAAAATTCGTTCCTCGGGTGAATAGTCATCGTCTGCTCCCGTCAAAATCCGTAGGGAGATCAATTGCGCAAATGATCGGCACGCGAAATTCGGTTATGTGCTTAGGAAAACTACGTAGGGATTTTCGACTGGGCCGAATGTCCGCGTCAGCACGCCCGATTGGGGTATGTTAATCCACCGGCCGGCTCGGCATTTCTCAAGGTTTGAAAACGGCGGATCGCCTGCGATCTTCCTAGCGCCGAGCCGGAAGCACCTCAGAAAGTAGTGCAAACCGCGCCGGCGGAGCGGCCCAGATCTGTGCGCCGGCGACGCCAGCGACGACGAGATTCTCAAACCGCTTTTGCACCGAGTCGACGCATCTTTGCCAACCAGAGTCTTCGCTTGGCGTCGTCCACTGATCCCACCATCCCGAATAATGTTTTCCGGACAGGACTGATGCCAACGAAATTGAGAATGTTGCGGCGCATTCCGGCGAGACCATGACCGAGATACCAGAGACGGTAGAAGACGGCGGGCATGCCCATTGTCACGACAATCCGCGCCGATCGTCCCTTCAGCAACGTGGCTGCGAAACCGCCCTTTCCCTTTTCAGGGTAGGCGAATGCAATGCCGGGCCGCATCACCTGTTCCAGAAACCCCTTGAGCAGGGCCGGCATGGTTCCGAGCCATAGCGGGAACACGAACACGATGTGTTCGGCTTCGGTTATTGCTTGGGCGGCATTCTTGATCGCCGGCGCCAATGTCCCATGCTCGAATTCCTCCATCGTTCGCAGCAGAGGAAAATCGAGTTCAGCGACATCGATGCGTCGAACCTGATGTCCCGCTGACGCTGCGCCTTCTGCATAGGCCTGGGCCAATGCTCTGCAAAAGCGTCGCGGTTCGCTGTCTGGATGGCCGACCACGATGAGGATGCGACGGTTCATGTTATCCTCCGTAGCTGAATGACGTTGCCCTCAGCCGCGTCGGATCAGGCACGAGCGCGGAATGAGGTGATGGGATAGCCGCATCGTCATCAGCGAGCTTCATCAGACCCACATTAAATACGGCGCGCCGTCCGGATTGCCCTTGTCGCGGGCAAGCAGCAGCCGAACGTGACGGAGGTTCGTTGAAGGTTCCTTGAGTTCGGTCACGGAAAAATCCCTTGTTCACGGCTGCTTAAGCACATGCGACAAGGCCAGCCTTGATCGGCATCAAAAGCGGTGGCTGTTTGGAATCGAACGGCCGCCCGTGGCCAAGGGAGACGGCAAGCGCAATGGATTTGACGCGCATCAAAGCGATGTGCAGGCAAACCGAACAATTTGGTTGAAATGCCTTCGAGCGTCCGGCGTGCGAGACGTTCAGGCGGGTAGCCAAATGCTGGAGATCGCAATGATTGTCCATACAATGTCCATGCTGGAATGCACCAAGTTGCTCACGATGAATCGCCTCGGTCACCTGGCTTGTGCGAAGGACGGGCAGCCTTACGTCGTGCCCCTCCATTATGCCTATGCCGACAATCATCTGTACGCGTTTTCCATGCCGGGAAAAAAGATCGAATGGATGCGCAGCAATCCCCTTGTATCCGTTCAAGTCCTGGAGCGAGGCCAAGGGCGCGAATGGAGGAGCGTGATTGTCGACGGCCATTATGAAGAGCTGCCGGACCGCATTGGCGACGAGTGCGGGCGAGACTATGCTTGGTCACTCTTGAGCAAGCATCACGACTGGTGGGAGCCGGGAGCCCTCAAACCGGCAACACTTTCGGTTTTGGACCACTCGCCGCATGTGTTTTTCCGAATTTCGGCCGAGAGCATGTCGGGCCGCGAGGCAACGGACTAGGTTTTCTTCTCGCCTTGCGCTTGGAGCGAGCAATAAATGCGCGGGATAATGAGGGCGACAGCTATTCGCTCCCCGCCCCAGGCAATCTGACGTCGAGCTGAGGTCACCGCCCATGAAAATCGGCAGCGACGAACTTTCGAGAATCGATCTGGTTGCGCCTCCGAAAAATCGCTCTCGCAAACGTGAGTGACTATAGGCGCCCATCACCATCATTTCTGCCGAGATATCGATTGCGTGCTGGCGAAGCACGCCGGCCACCGAGTGGCTTAAACTCGGAAGCCGATCGACAGTCACGCTTACACCGTGGCCCGCGAGATAGGCAGCCGCGTCTGCACCTGGCTCGGCCGCCATGATCGTTCTCGCCTTCTATCGGCAATGCGGCGGCGACCGTCTTGTCAGTGGGACAGCAACACGGGGACAGCCCGATGGCTGAGCACGCCGCGTCGCACGATCCGATCATGCGACGAAAGAATGCGCTGCCATCAGTTGGAGATCAGCCGATTGAGAGAGGACTCGCGAAGCAGGGACCGCGTGACGCCCCCAAATATCAATTCGCGAAGCCGGCTGTGGCCATATCCCCCAGACACGATCATATCGGCGCCGATCTCGCGGGCAACTTCGTTCAACGCAAATGCAGCATCGGCATGGCCGACGCCGATCACCTGCGAACGCGCCTTCACACCGTGCTCGATGAGGTAGCTGGCCACGTCGGCAACACTTTCATTGCCGGAAATTGAGTCGTTCTCCTCGATCGTCGTCACCAGCACGTCTTGCGCGCGGACCAGAAACGGCATGGCGTCGCTGACCGAGCGCCGAGCTTCCCTGGTGTCTTTCCAGGCGATGACGATCCTCTCGCCTTTGACGGTTTTCCCGGAGCCCGACGCAAGCAGGACCGGTCTGCCCGCCGCGAGGATCAGAGCGCCGTGTTTGACCAAACGGTGACTGTTGCCCATCAGGTCGGGTGTGCCGGCGCCTGTGACGATGAGGTCTGCGGCTCGTGCGTGGATAGCGAGCAACTTTGTTGGGTGCCCGATCTCGCCCCTCCAGGAAGCGCGAGTGACCCCGGCCGTCATGGTCCTGAACTCTTTCTCCCGCTCCTCAAGCCGTGCTTCAATCTCTTCGGTCTGTATGGCCACGAGGTCGACAGAGGTGGCGCCGTCCACATCGCTTGGATCGATCAATCTCGGCTCGGCGGCGGCAAAGCCGATCAGCCCCGCGTCGAAACGCAAAGCGAGTTCACACGCAAATTGCAGGCGTTGCGCAGCGCGGACATCGACATCCAGCTGAACCATGATCGTTTTATAGCGCATCGTCCGAACCTCCATTTTCGAACAATGAGCACATCATCAAGCGGACCTGCCCGCTTTGACGCGCGTCAAAAAGCAAAGCAGCAGGGGTTCCGTTGCTTCGACCGAGATAAAGGGGGAGGCGTGACCAGGTCGCTTCTCGACCCGTGAGGCGCCGTTGTTCATGGCGCAGTGATCTTCGAAATTGATTTGAGCCACATCAAGGACCCAGCCGACAATTCAGACACAATGGTGCGCGATCCCTCAATCTTGACCTCAGTGGCCTGGTTGGGGGCCCTTCAGGAGATCGACCATGAAGATCCAGGCTTTCCTTCCCCTCGTCACCTATCCCGACACGAACTCCGACGCTGTTGCGGCCAATGCGACGGCTGTTGCCGAGCACTTGAGCGCCGACCTCCATGCGTTGGCACTGAATGCGGATATACCGCCGGTCTCCAGCATATTGTCGCCGCTGCTTCTCGACGTGCCCGAGATGATCCGCAACGCCGAGGCGGTCAGCCACGACCGCGGAGAACATTTGCTGGCGAAGGTCAGGGAGGAGGCGCAGACGCGGAGTGTGTCTATCACCACCAATACGGTTTCGGGAGGTATCGCACTCCTGGGCGACCTGGCTGGAGAACATGCCCGATATTTTGATCTCGCTTTGGTGGGGTGGGAGGCGGGCAACGCGACCGCCCGAATAACGGCGGAAGGTGTCATCTTCGGTTCTGGCCGGCCCGCGATCCTGCTGCCGGAACTGTGGGGTGTCTCCTCGATTGACCATGTCGCCATTGCGTGGGATGGCAGCCGCGTCGCCGCACGCGCCGTCGGCGATGCGTTGCCGTTCCTGCAGCGCGCCTCGAAGATTCATGTTCTTACCATCGTCGGCGAGAAGCCGCTCGACGAAGAAAGCGGCGAACGGCTCGTCGCCGGGCTCCACGAGCGCGGCCTGGTTGCGGATTTGCGTTCGATCAAGGCAGAAGACTGCGAAATAGGCGTGACCCTGCAGGAGCATGCGATTGA
This sequence comes from Mesorhizobium alhagi CCNWXJ12-2, assembly GCF_000236565.1. Classification (GTDB taxonomy): domain Bacteria; phylum Pseudomonadota; class Alphaproteobacteria; order Rhizobiales; family Rhizobiaceae; genus Allomesorhizobium; species Allomesorhizobium alhagi. The sequence continues at coordinate 6,565 of NZ_AHAM01000281.1, forward strand.
GGCTGGAGCAGATCTGCTCGTCATGGGCGGTTACGGCCATTCCCGCGTCCGGGATTTTGTGCTGGGCGGCGCAACGGAAGGTATCCTGAACGACCTGCGGCTTCCTGTTCTGCTATCGCATTGACGGACGGACGACCGTGCGCGCGGCCGTCGGTTCTTGTGCAAACCCGACCAGGATTACCGGCCGTGGTATCGGCCGCTGTTCTGGCTCTTCGCCGCGAACGTGAACTTGGCCCGGTGACGGATCGGCGCCCATCTACCGGCATCAGCCCGTGTCACTTCGAAGGGCGCTTCTTCGGCGCATGAAGCGAACGACATCCTGCGGCGCGAGTTGGGTGCGCAGTGCCGCCCGGAGCGCGCCGAGGCCAAATGCGCGCAGGTCCTCGTTGAAGTCGCCCCTCCGCGGCGACAGGGCCAGCGCCTCAATGCCTGCTGCCTTGGCACGTTCGGTCAATGCCGCGAGCGCCATGTCACCCACCGCATCGGCGTCGCGCGCGATGTAGAGCCGACGCAGCGTCAGCGGGAGCAAAAGGGCGGCAAGGTGGTTGGCCGAGAGCGCGGCAGCCATCGGCATGGCAGGCAGCGCACAGCGCAGCGACAACATAGTCTCGATGCCTTCACCGGCCACCATGACCTCGCACGGCGCACCGAAGCGAACTGCATGGCCGAGGAGACCACCCATCGCCTTCTTTTGGGTGTCGATCGGAGCCTTGCCAAGCCGGACGGCATCGAAGCCGTTGGGATCGAGCCAGGTCCGATGCGCCCCGGTGATGCGGCCGTCAAAATCGGTGACGGCGGCGATCATGGCCGGCCAGGTCTCGGTCGGCGAATGCTCGTCCGCCCGGTAGTAGCAGCGCGGATGGAATCGCAAGCTGCCCGTGTCGAGCAGATTCCTGATGCCGCGATTGCGCAGATAGGTGGTGACCAGCGTGCCGCTGATCGGTTGGGACATGGCGAAGAGCCGCCGCGCGGCATCAGGTGATCCGGCGGGAACGGGAGTGCGCACGGACTTTGGGCTGCGGCGCGGTTCGGCGCGCGGCAGACTTAGAAAGCGTCGTGCCTCCTTAGCTACATCGCGAAAGTCGATGAAACCGCAGCTCTCACGGATCACGTCGAGGAGATCGCCATATTCGGCCGAGGCGGCATCGGTCCAATGCCCGGCGGCGCCGGGACCGGATTCCGGCCCGCTGAGCCGAACGAACATCGACCGGCCGGGCGTGTTGCGAACGTCGCCCACCGTCCAGTAGCGGCCTTGGCGCCGCCCGTTGGACAGGTAATGGCGGCAGACCGCCTCGGCATGGCGGGCGAGACGGCGTGCCAGTTCGGAAGCGTCGCGGGGCATCACGAAACCTCCCGCGGCGCGCTGACATGGTGTTGCGTAAAAGCCGTAGATCGGCTGTGAGACAGCGCCCAATCGCAAATGCGCGACATAGCCAGCGCCGCAACAGATTCCACCTTTTTTCCAGCGGCCGCACCCCTGCCGCTTTCGCGGTCTGGGTGATCAGTCACTGTTTTGGCGAGCGAAGCGGCCGCGTTGTGCGCAGCCGGAGCAGTCATGACGAAGTCCATGGGAGATCCTGTCGAGAGCGGAGGAAAGGTGGGCCAGCCGGCACGCTCTCTCCACGCCGGCTGGACCGCCATCTCCCGGCCCAACTCTCGCTCCCCCAACCGCCCGCGATCGCCGGCGGCCGACACGCCACAGCCGAAGACCAGGATTGCAGCGGTAGACCTCCGCCGCTGCGCGATCAGAGGTTGCGTCGTCGCGAAACTCGTGACTCAATATGCGGACGGGGATGCGGCGACGACCCGGAGCAAATGGAGGCGATGCGGCGGTATAGGATCGGCAGCGCGATTTTCGAGGACGACGCGGCGGCGATGCGGCCGGCTCTGCGCGAGGCCTATGAATACAGGCAGCGACCGCTTTGCCTGTGCAGAGACACCGGCATCGCCATGTACATTGCGCGGATGGGCGACCAGTTCCTCATCAAGCGCATGCCGCTCAGCGGCGGAGATCACGATCCGGCCTGCGCCTCCTATGAGCCACCTTACGAACTGTCAGGTCTTGGTACGCTGATGGGCACCGCCATCCAGCTCGATCCGTCGAGCGGACTGGCGGCGCTGAAGCTGGATTTCAGTCTGTCGAGAACCGGCAGCCGGGCAGCGCCGGTTGCGAGCGGCGAGAACCACGAAACCGCCAGAAACGACGTGAAACGCCTTACCCTGCGTGGGCTGCTTCATTACCTCTGGCACGAGGCCGAGCTGACAGCCTGGACGTCGCGATGGGCCGGCAAGAGGCATTGGTGGAACGTGCACTGGCACCTTGTCGAAGCCGGCAAGCAGATGACCGTCAAGGGAGCGCCGCTGAGCGACATTCTCTTCGTCCCCGAGCCCTTTCGCTCCGCCAACAAGGCGGCGATCGAGCAGCGTCGCGCAACAGCCCTTGCGGCCGCACTTCCGCCAAAGAGCGGCCCCCGCAAGCTGATGGTCTTGGTCGGCGAGGTGAAGGAATTCGCGCCGGCCCGCACCGGACAGAAGATGGTCGTCAAGCATATGCCGGGATTTGTCTTCCTGATCGACGACAGCCTTCACCGGCGCATTCAGGCGCGCTTCGAAAACGAAATCGCGCTCCGAGGCGTCGATGACAGTTCACATCTGATGGCGATCGCCACTTTCGGGCTGAACACTGCCGGTCTGGCCGTGGTCGAGGAGATCGCGCTGATGGTGGTTAGCGAGAACTGGATCCCCTACGAGTCGGTCCACGAGAAGAAGCTCGTCGATGCGCTTGCCGTAAGCCGCGAGCGGAGCCTGAAGGGGCTGCGGTATAATTTCGCGTCCGATCGGCCGATCGCCGCAGCGATGATCCCCCAGCATCGGCCGCGGCCGGTTGTGCTCTACATCGTACCGGCACATGCCAGCGATCAATACGATGCGGGACTTGATGAGCTGATCGCATCCCGACCCGAAATGGATGCCTGGATTTGGCGGACTGGCGAGGGCGAGATGCCGCCCTTGCCAGTACGGTAGGCAGGGGTGCACAACCAAATAAGCCTCGCTTGCGCTGACGGCTTTTCTCGTGCCGCTCTCCTACACCGTCATACTCCGCGCGCATTACAGCCCCTGCAACCGTTTGATGAGCTGGCCCTTGCGCTCGTGGCGCTCGCGGATGGCGGCGAGGCGGCGGAGGAAATCGGCGATGGCATCCTGCTCGGCGGCAAGCTGTTTAAGGTCCGCAAGCAAGGCCGTGGCGCGGTCGTAGCCGGAAGCGTTGCGGCGCTCGATCTCCGTTTCGATCTCTGTCCAGACGCTGTCGCCCTGGCGTCTCACGACATCGAGACGGGCGCGGCGCGCCTTTTCCGCCTCTTGCGCCCTGCGGCGTTCCTCAGCCCGCCGCCGCTCTGCTTCAGCGCGTTCGCGGGCATTGCGTATTTCCCGCGCCTTAGCGCGCAATTCACCGACTGTGCGGCGTGGCTGGCCACCGTCCAAGTTTTGAGCGCGCGCACGCCGGCGCAGTAGCGTGCCGATATGGACGTCACCCTCCATCATTCGCATGAGGAGGTCGGTCTTTTCCTCCTCGGCAAGCCCGGCGACGACTGCGCGCAACTTCTCGGGAACCAGTTCATGTTCATATCGAGAGGCGGCCGCCGCTTCCACCAGGTCGCGGTCGATGTCGAAGAACGTCGTCGCCGCTTCGAGCGCGCCGGTCAGTGGGCCGATGCCGGCCAAGGGCTCCGGCGTATCGTCCATCAGCAGATCGTCTGCAATGGCCGAAAGCCAGAGGAGATAGAACAGCTGCAGATCGCCGGCGAGAATATCGGCGCGCAAAGGCGAAAGCGCGGCAAGCCAGCCGGTGCCATCGTCCCATGCATCATGATCCGGCTCGACCTCATCCCGGCAGATGTCAATGATGGTGTGCTCGCCATTGCTCCATAGCGTCACCCAATCGACCTCGCCCAGGAATGCACCCAGCCTGTGTCGGTCGATGAGGCGTTTCGGCACACGCATCATGAGCCGCCGCGTGCCCCAATTGGCGAAATAGAGATGGAGGTCGAAGCAGCTCTCCATCAGCCGCTTCGGGTCGCCTTTGAAATCGCCCCATTCATAATGATTGGTGAAGCTTGTCGCCGTAATCCGCGCCCGTGTGGACAGGCCGCGCAGTGTCTCCTGGTCGGCCTTGGTCAGCGGCCGGTCAACGGCCTGAAACTCGTAATATTGATATTCGCTCATGCAATGGTCCTTTTGAGGAAAACACACCCTTCAATCAGCCGCAGATCGCAATGCCTCCAACAGCGGACGCAGTTTGTGTTTGCGGCGATGCGTTTCGATGAGCTCTTCGAGGCGCTCGCTCCACTCTTCGGATCGCTTACCCACCGCATGGGCGTGGGCGGCAATGGCAAGCCACCTGGCGGCGGTCTCGTAATGGCTGGACCGCCCTTCGTTCATTATTGGATCGGCCATGCGGAAGGCGAGCGCAATCGCCCAGTCGGAATGGTCAGCGTAAGCCTGTTCGGCAAGGCGCTCCAGCGTATTGTCATAAGGACTAAAGCGCGCGTCATGCGGATCGACGCACGCCACAGCCTCGTCGATCAAATTCTCATCGAGTAGGATTTCGATCCGCTCGAACGCATGCGCCGCCGCCAGGAGCGCCGCGAGCAGCGTTTCGCGCAAGGCCGGCCAGCCCTTTGGACCGGCCAGCCTCGATGCAGCGCGGAAGTCTTCCCGAGCGAGGCTTTCCTCAAAGGCAGCCCGCGCCGCCATGATCATCATGTCCCGCCTGCCCGCCTCATGCGCCCTCTCGCGCAGCCAGCGAGCCAGCGGTGTTTTGCCGGCTCCATAGCGCCAATCGTCTCTGGTTTCATCACCCTCCGGCAACGACATCCCCCAGGCGGCGAGATCAAGCGCCGCATCCAATTGGCCCGCAGCAGCAATGGCCTGGGCCAGGCGCAAAATGTCGTCGGGCGCGGACAGGCGCGCATGGGCAAACGCGACCGCCTCGTCCATGCGTCCCGTCTGCGCCAGTTTCACCGCATGTTGGCAATAAAATTGGGCGGCGCGGGAAAGATGCAGATACGCCTCGATCCGTCCCATGGCTTCGAGCGCCGCCAACCGCGCCTGCGTCAGATCGTCTTCCTGCGGATCGCTTTGTCCCGCCGGCGGCCAGCCCTGCCCCCACCCAGCGAGCACGTCCTCGAGCCCCGGATCGTCCCAGCCCCTCATGCAGGCCGCGATGGCTGTGGAAAATGCGTCATCGGCGCCATACTCGGCGACATCGTTTGCCAGCTACTCAATTCGTCGGCGAGATCGTCGCGCGCCTCTTGGGAGATCCCATCCATGAGCACGGCCTTTGCGATCATCCCATCAAGCTTGGGGAAGAATTCATGCAGGGTTTCGTCCCAATGGGCGCATTCGGGCCAATAGTCGGCCAGCGGCCCGGCCACCGGCTTCAGGATCGCCAACGCATCGGCGCCCCTCCCTGCAGCAAGAAAAGGCTCCGCCGCGCCAATCAGCTCTTCGAGCGCTGCTTCGTCGACACTCGCGCCCCGCTCGTCCCAACGCCGCCGGCCGCGCCCGGAACCGGCCGCGGACAAAAGCGCTTCGGCGCGACGGCGAAACGGTTCCGGATCGAGCGGCGCGCTGGCCTCGTTCGGAAGAGCAG
>NZ_AHAM01000280.1 GCF_000236565.1 Mesorhizobium alhagi CCNWXJ12-2
GCGACGCTTGCAGCCACAATTATCGTCGCAGTCCTTTCGCTGGTCGATTTCCGAGCGATGCGGAAGGTGTGGACCTATTCCAAAGTCGACTTCGCGGCCATGGCAGCGACGATCATGGGAACACTCTTCCTGGGCGTGGAGACCGGCGTCGTTTCCGGCGTCCTGTTTTCACTGGTTCTTCATCTGTACCGCACGTCCCGTCCTCATCTGGCGGTCGTGGGCAACGTTCCAGGTACTGAGCACTTCCGAAACGTGGACCGTCACAAGGCGACGACGGCACCGGAGATACTGTCGATCAGGGTGGACGAGAGCCTGTACTTCGCCAACACCCGTTACCTCGAAGACCGCATCAGCGAGCTCATCGCGGACCGTCCGGAGCTAAAGCACGTGGTGCTCATGTGCTCTGCCGTCAATGCGATCGACGCCAGCGCGCTGGAAAGCCTTGAAGAGATCAATCACCGCCTCAACGATGCTGGGATCAATTTTCATCTCTCCGAAGTGAAGGGTCCCGTCATGGATAGGCTGAAGAGGACTGACTTTCTTGAGAAACTTACAGGGAAGGTATTCCTAAGTCAGCATGAAGCGGTGAAGCACATCCGGGCATGCGTCATAAATGCATCCAGCCGCGATGAGAGCTAACTTGACGCCGCCGCCGCGCCGGCAAGGAACGGCACGGGTTGCCCGAACGAGCCTTAACATTGCTCTCTCTTCTCGTCGCCCAGGCCTTCGAATCAGACGAATGTCATGACTATGACCGCGCCAACGATTACGAGGACAAGGCCGCCGACAAGCATAGGCAGCAGGCTGGAACCGGTGTCAGAGCCGGCACCGCCGTCGGGGCTGCCGTCGTTTCTGTCGCTATGCTTAGCCATTTCATCTCCTTTGGATGGATGCGATCTGTTTTGCATGCACCCCGGACGATCTCGGCGCGCCGCTGGAGTCTGGTTCCGGTTTTTCAATCAGGAGGGCGTATCAGCATCGGGCCATATCGAACTGCAAATAGCGCGAAAGCTGAGCTCCATAGCGTTCCGCCCGCAGTCAGCAGCTCCATGTAAAAACCTGGCAGAAGCGGAGCGAGAACGCGCAGCAGCGCCCCGATCGACACCACAACATAGATGGCAATCGTAGCCGGGTCGGCTTCAATAACACGGCCTGTATGGCCGCGGCTGGCGCGTGTCATGACGGCGAGCGTCATCGTCGCGATCGCGCCCGCGGTGAGCGCATGCAGTGCTGAACTTTGCGCCATCGTATCGGGCGCCAGAATGGAACATCCCAGCAACATCAGTGACGCGGCAAGCCATAGGTAGCCGAGATGGAGAATGAAGACGATCGGCTCGCGCCAGGTCAGGAGGCCGCGCCAGCGGGAGAGGCGCCCGATCAAGAGCAGGCCGGCCAGTGCGAGCAGAATTCCGCTGGCGGGATGGTATGGGAAGAACATCCAGCCGGCAACGCCGAGCGCCGTCGCCGCGAGCGCGACACGGTCAATGGGTCCGAAACTCGCCGGGAGATGGACACTCTTGCGCTTAGCAAGCCAGTTCCGCGTGAAACTGGGAGTAATGCGGCCGCCGATCAGCGCGATCATCGTTGCCGCGACGCCGAGCGCGAGGCGCAGGCCGATCCCGTCCAGGATGGGCCATAGGTTCTCGGCGTGATGAAGCAAATTCGCCAATGCAAAGAGCGTGAGTAACCCCGCCACCGGCAGGTTGCGCCAGTTCTTGCCAGCGATCACCTCGCGCCAGACCGAGCCGGCGATCGCGACAGGAAAAGCAAGGTCGATGAGGAAGGCCAGCAGCGGATCGCCAACGGCGGAAACGGCGACGCGGCCGACCAGCCAGGAGAGGAAGAGGAGCGCGAGCGGGAGTCCGCTCAATGGCAGCCGGCCCGTCCAGTTGGGCACGGCGGTGAGGACGAACCCGGCGATCACCGCGCCCAGATAGCCGAAAATCATTTCATGGGCGTGCCACGAGGAGCCGCTAAAGACACCGCCCGCCGCCGCGCCGGAGCTGTACATCCACAACCAGATCGGAACCGCGGCGGCAGCGTAAATGGCCGCCCCGAGAAAGAACGGCCGGAAGCCGTAGCTCAGGATCGCCGGGCCGGTCCGCTTCCTGCCGCGACGGTCGATCGCGGTGTCGCCCGCCTTGACGCGCGCACGCGGATTCGATCTGTCGGTCGTTGTCGCGCCCTCTTCCCTGACAGTCGTCATTCTTGCTGCCTATCCTGGTCGCCCCGGCAAGGGACACCACTGCCCCTGCCGCAAAGTTGGAACCGCCGTCGGCCGGTGGGCGTCTCTGTGAACCCGGGTTGTGTTCGGAGAGAACTGGTTGGCCGTGTCGACATCTCGCCGATCACATCGAATCTCGAGTCTGCTGCTCTTTCGGACTGCCGCGAACAGATGGTCCAGGATCCGCCTTGGGAGTCCTGTAATTGTAGCTGGCGCCAGATTCGAGCTTGCCGGTCGCCTCTACCCTCTCCAGGTCAACGCGCACGGTCTGCGGGCCGCGTTCGCCAGGCAGCTTCGGCAAGTCGGCTGGCGCGCTCTTGTTATCGAGCGCTGCCTCGCCGACATCTGCCGTTGATGTTGGCCACCGGCTTCGCAGGCAGAAGCCGGTCCCGCGGCTGTCAGGCCGATGGCTGCCATCGCCGCCGACGCGGCAGTGGCGAGAATATGTTTTGCGAGCTTTCGTCGGAGTCGTCATTTCGCATCCACGTAATGGCGCTCCTATATGCGCGGTGCAGCACCGGCTCTTTGCGGTGGCGCAAATTGGCGGGAAGTATCCAGGCCGACGGCTGTCGATGCAGCTTTCAGGGGCCCTTATTACGCAGATCCGTGCCTTACGGCCACTGAACCCGACAAAGGGCGCGGCTAGTCGCGACGCCAGGCAGCAAGTTCAGATAGTCGATGACCGTCGGTAGCGCCTTCTCTTCGATCTCCTCCTTCGTCACTTCCTCGACTGTCGAGCCGACCTTGCCTTTTTCGGTCGGCGTCCGGTTCGCCGTGACGACGAGGCGCTCGAGTTCAATGACCTCATCGTCATCGTTGACGCTGCTCGCAACCTGGGCCCGCGCATTCCCCAAATCGCGAGCGCGACCGCGCCTGAACACACCCCGTGCTCAGACATGGGTGCCAGGAACAGGCAGGTCTCCTGACGTCCGGGTCGCTGCTTTTCTTTCGCCCCCCCAGTCGCATCACGCGACCAGTGGCTCGTTGAAAGAAAGCTCGCCGGCTACAGTTGCGGGGGCAGTCGCGGCTTCGGTAGCGGCGGGGCCAGCGTCCGCCAATCTCCTTCACCAGGAACGCCGCGCCCGAACGAACGGCCACGATCAAGGCTGTCTCCAATGCGGTTTTGGGGCGGCCATGATCAGTTCCTGGCTTATGATCCGCCCATCGTCATCCACGACCATTACCAGTTCGCGATCGCGGTGGCGGAAAGACATGCGATGCCTGCCTTCGTCATCGCCTGTCCCTCGTTCGACACGCCCCCGAATCGCGCCGCGCTGCATCTGCCTGAGAAAATACTCCACAGAGAATTTCATCGCGCGCGCGGCCACCGCTGCATCTATTTCGGGCACTCCGTCGGCCCAGCGAACCACGGACATTCCAAAGCCTCCAGAACGTTTTCCGTCCCGCCGGTAACAACGCCCACTCCGGTCGTCTTTGAGCGGAAGCAAACACGCCGGAAATTGCTGCTTCGCGGCGACCACCAGTGTCCATAGCCGCCTTCCTCTTCATTGTCGGAGCGCAACGAAGCGGACGAAGCACCGCCTATTCTCATCGGCATCAATCAACATGGCCTCCCGCAATGAGCAAGAAGCGATCTCTCGACCTCGATCTGTCCGTGGATCACCTTATGAGAACATGGCCGGAAGCTGTCGGCGTGTTCGTCAGGCAGCGGATGCTGTGCGCGGGCTGTCCGATTGGACCGTTCCACACGATGGCCGACGCGTGCCGTGAACATTCCATCGATGAAGAAGCGTTTCTCCGGGAACTGCGACTGGCGACAGGCGAACGCCTCGATGGCTGATGCTCAGCCCGTCCCGGCTTGGCCTTCGGCAAGGACCATCGGTCTGTGCGGAGCGACTATTCACCTGCTGACGCCCGCTCTTTACCAGGCCTTTTTGCTCCCAAGCGCTGAGCAGGCGGCTGATCGTATGCAGCGCTGTTCCCGTCATTCCCGCAATGTCCTCGGGAACCTCACGTCGTATCTCGACGGGCCTTCTCACCGCGTCGCTGACCGCTGGCGGCAATATGGAGGTCGAGCATGTCGAGAACAAGCCAAAACGCCACTGGCCGGTGGAGGAGTTTTAGTGCTTCCTCGGCGCACACAAAGAGAGGCCGACCGGAACAGGCGTCATCGGTCGGGCCTCCAAGTTGAACCGGGGGAGGCCCTGTGCCTAAAGCCCCCAGCCCTTGAGAACAGTCTACCTGCCAGGCCGGATTGCCGTTAGCTTCGCGTCCCGCAACTTATCCGAGAGTGCATATCTGGCGATCAGTGTGGTGCACTTGTTTCGTCTCAAACGCAAGGAATGCATTCCAAGATAAGTTTCTGGATCCAAAGCCAAAGACACCTTTCTACCTGGCGGGTATAGTTGTGGATTGTACAAGGTAGATGCGGTAGCTCCCGAAATGAGTGCAAAGATCAAAGGCGAAGCTCGGCGCGAGATAATCGTTAACGGATACGCTAGCAACGAACCATTGAAACATATTGCGGCCAAGACCGGGTGCTCGCTGGCGAGCGTAAAGTCAGTGCAAGTAAACTCGGTTGCACTCGAACGCAGAAGGAGGCGGCGGCATTTCGGCGCGGATTTCATGTGCCGGAACATAAGAGGGACGATTACTATCAACTGATGGTCGCAGGAAACTGTCGCGCCCGCGAGTGCGCGCTGATTCTGGGGCTCTTGGGATGGGAATCAAGAAGTCCGCAGTGAGGCTCGACGTGCGACGCCCCGACGCTACGACATTCAAAAGGATTGCGACGAGCTGTAAACGGTGTTCGACAAGTTCACCGGATGGCCCGCCGAACTGGACAGCCCTGTTCTCACGGAGCTAAGTGAGCGGGCTGCCAAAAAAGTTCGTTGGCAGGCTCAACCTGAGGGATTACATCGACCGAATGGCCAAGGGGTATCACTAGAGAACGCCCGCTGGCGTCCCCTCGCCAGGACAAAGTACGCCGACTAAGTCGGCTGCGCTTCAGACCTCCCTTCTGCACGAGAGCCGGATTTTCCGAGACAGGCGGACTGTGAGAGGATCGCTGGCTACAGGGGGAAGTCTCACATGGCCGCTAATTCATCGGGGTCTAGTTGGAATTGGCGGTTGCCGCTCATCGCCTTCTTTGGCGCGGGTGCCGCGACATACGTCGTCAGCGAGGGGATACCGGTTCTAACCCTTCCAATCGCTCTCAATCCGGCCTGCAATATCAAGGGCAATGTCAGCATCAACACAGGCCAGAGAATCTACCATGTGCCGGGGGATAAGTTTTACTCCGAAACCGTCATCCGTCCTGAGTATGGCGAAAGCTGGTTCTGTTCTGAGGAAGAGGCGCGGGCAGCCGGGTGGACGCGGGCCAGACGCTAGCGCCGCCCGGCTTTCTAAGCGCAAGAAGCCCGTCGCTCGGGGACGGCGGCGGGCCTCTCGTTCCAAGGGTGACTGGTGGCCATGGATGAGCCCCTTGGATGTTTAGAAAACGGCGAACCCAACCGCCTTGTTCCAAGTTAAATGCAGCGATTTGCTACTCCCTCTCAAACTGTGGGGGGGGTGCCCGCGGCCGAAACCAAACAGGTAGCGGACGGGAGAATAGAAGCCGAATTCGGTGTCGACGATCGAGCGCCGCCTGTCCCCGCTGACGTGGAACTATTCGCAGCAGCCAGCCGCTCGACAGGAAGGACCGCCATATCGCCACCGTAATGGCCGGTATCCGCAACAAACGCGCCGCCCCGCCCCGGCAGAAGGAGGCGGTGCTGCCCGAGGACCTCATCGCCATGCTGGAGACGCTCGATCGCGGATCCCTGCGCGGCTTGCGCGACCGCGCCATGCTGCTCATCGGTTTCGCCGGTGGCCTCCGGCGTTCCGAGATCGTCGGGCTGGACGTCGGCCGCGACCAGACCGAAGATGGCCGCGGCTGGGTGGAGATTTTGGACAAGGACCTGCTGGTGACGCTTCGAGACCGGCTGGCGAGAGGTCGAGATCGGGCGCGGCTCGTCCGACGCCACCTGCCCGGTCGTGGCGCTGGAGACCTGGCTCAAGCTCGGCCGGATCGCCCATGGTCTGCTGTTCCGGCGCGTCACCGGCCAGGGCAAAAAGGGTCGGCGCCGAGCGGTTCAACGACCAGGAGGTTGCACGCCTCGTCAAGCGCACGGCCCTTGCCGCCGGCGTGCGCGGCGATCTTTCGGAAGGCGAACGGGAAAGGCTGTTTGCCGGCCATTCGCTGCGCGCCGGCCTCGCCTCCTCGGCCGAAATCGACGAGCGCTATGTGCAGAAGCAGCTCGGCCACGCCTCCGCGGAGATGACCCGCAAATATCAGCGCCGACGTGACCGTTTCCGCGTCAATCTCATCAAGGCGTCCGGACTCTGAAAGCCCCTCCCCTCCCCTATTTTCGGCCGCCGCAGGCGATCCGGGAGAGCAGGAATTTCACCTTAGCGTTTCAATTGAAATCGGGAAGTGAAACCGACAGCCTGCGTTCCGGCTATCTCATCGAAACCGCTCGCCGCGGCATTCCGCTGCCCGAAGCTATGCAGCAGTCGCAGCACCGCTCGGTGCAACAGGCGTCCAACTATCATAACGATGCCGAAAGGACGCTCGGGCGGGCGGCGCGGGTGATCATATAAATCGCGAGCACTGCGGGCGGCTTGCGGCGCCCACTACATGTCGATAGATTGCGATTCTATCGACATGATCGGACGACGTGTCGATGTCGACGACATATCCGCCCGGACATGTCGATCGCACGAGGATTGATCGACATGCCGTTTCGCCCGGATCGCCCCTACAACGATCTCCCTCCGCTTCCTCCACGCGAGGATGTGGAGACGAAGGCGGTGCTGAAGGCCTGCATCGCGGCGCGAGCAGCACTGGCGGAACTCCGCGTATCCGGACAGCTCATTCCCAACCAGGCGGTCCTGATCAATTCGATTCCACTGCTTGAGGCGCAGGCAAGCTCGGAAATCGAAAACATCGTCACCACGACCGACAGACTGTTCCGCTTTGCCAATGAGGCCGGCAACCAGGCCGATCCGGCCACGAAAGAGGCGCTGCGCTACCGCACCGCCCTCAGCGAAGGTTTTCAGACGCTCAAGCAGCGCCCTGTGTCGACATCCACAGCGATCGCCGTCTGCCGGACGATCAAGGGCGTGGAACTTGATATCCGCGCGACGCCGGGCACGGCCCTGATGAACGAGGCGACCGGCGCGGTCGTTTACACACCGCCGCAAGGCCAAGCGCTGCTGCGCGACAAGCTGGCGAACTGGGAGCGCTACATCCACGAGGCAGAGGACATCGACCCGCTGATCCGGTTAGCCGTAATGCACTATCAGTTCGAGGCCATCCACCCTTTCACCGACGGCAATGGCCGAACCGGACGGGTGCTGAATCTGCTCTATCTCGTCGACAAAGGGCTGCTGGACATCCCGGTGCTCTATCTGAGCCGCTATATCATCGGTAACAAGCGAGCCTATTACGACCGGCTTCTGGCCGTCACGACCGAGGCGGCATGGCAGGACTGGATCCTTTACATGCTCGAAGCGATCCGGGAAACAGCCGACTGGTCGACCGCGCGCATCCGCTCCATCCGAGACCTGCTCGATCAAACCGCGGAGCGCATGCGGCGCGACCTGCCGAAGATGTATTCGCGCGAGTTGGCTGAGGTGATCTTCGTGAACCCTTATTGCCGAATTGGCGATTTGGTGGCGGCTGGCATCGCCAAGCGACAGGCGGCATCGGTCTATCTGAAGACCCTCGTCGATCAAGGCCTCCTCCAGGAGAAGAAGGCCGGCCGGGAAAACCTCTACATCAATCCGGCCCTCTTGGCGCTTCTCACCGATCGGCCGCCGCCGCGAACGGCGCAATAATCCGAAACAGCAGAGCGCAGAAAATCGAGCAGAAGTTCGCGACCGCGAACATACCGACGCACTCGTGATAACGTCCCCATGCTCATCCCGTCATCCCGGCCGTCGCGCTATTGGCCTTGAGCGCCGCCATCAGCATCGGTCCGACCGAAAACTCCCCTACCCTGGCCTTATCGGTCAGCACGCGCAGATAGCCGCCGGCCGAATTGATGTGCTGCGCCCGTTGCAGAATGCAGGCGATGACAATTGCCGCGGTTTCCTGCCCCATCACATGGCAGGCATCCTCGTATGCTGACGGCGACACGCCGAGATATCCGCGCACCTGGGTCGCCGTCGCCATGAAATCGCGCCAATTGCCGATCCCGTCGACGGCGTAATCCGCGATCTCCGGGCAGGATTTTAGCACCAGCCCAAGCGGATAGCCTCTCGGCTTCTCGGCCTCCCTCGTGCTTGGCCCGACCGTCGCCCGCTTTTTTCCAAAGCAGGTTCAAATTCAAAAATAGAGTCGGTATTTGAAGCAGATTGCTGCCGTCCACTAGGGATTCATTGCCGTCCGGATCCTCGACATTTATGTGAGATTCCAGCAGCTTGTCCACTTCCTCCCGGATCGCGGCCAAATTGGCCACAAATGGCTCCAGGTAACCATGCGTGGCGCCAGCGACTGCCACATGTGCGGGCGGCTGGGACAAGCGATGCCGAACGCACTCCTTGGGCAGACGAATCAAAGCTTCTCTGATCTGGGTCAAAGCCGGACATCCCCGCCAACGACATTTTCACCCGACAGCCTGGTCCTCAGCCGCCAGCTTGGCGCAGGCGCTCCAGTTCCACAGCAAGGGGGCGAGACAGCATGGCCGCGGCCGACAATGTGTTCACCGTATCCGAACTGGCCCGCAAGATGGAGCGTGCCCATGAGCGCAAGCTGGAGATGTGCGCGTTGCTTGAAGACATCGCCGATTCTCTGCCGGAAAGGGTCGATGCGTTGAAATGCCTGGCGGCGGCGAGCGCACTGGCGCCGCTTCTGAGGAATGTGCACGCATTTGAAGAGAGTGCGGTTTTTCCAGTTTTCGAGGTCCGCTCGACGGCTTGCGGCCGGCACGCCGGGTCGACGCAGCGACTGAAAGCCGAGCACATGGAGGATGAAGCCTTCGCCGAGGAGCTGACCGAAACGCTCATGGCGATCGGTCATGGCGCGCCGATCTCGAATCCGGAAGCCCTCGGCTTCATGCTGCGCGGCCTGTTCGAGACCATCCGCCGGCATGTGGCATTCGAGCGCGAGCATATTCTTCCGGTAGTCACGGAAGCTGCGTAGCAAATTTCGGCGGATGCGGCCTATCGCCCGGAGCGAGCTTCAAGGCGCTCCATATTGTGCACGTTCACACGGCGATTGTTCTCGATACCGATGACGCCTTCGGTCCTGAGCTTGGTCAGCTGACGGCTGACCGTTTCGATAGTCAGGCCGAGGAAATCGGCGATGTCCGCGCGGGTGAGCGGCAGATCGAACGTTGCCGATGCGCCATTGGCCGCCGCCTCAGGGTCGATGTTGCGCGCGATTCTCACCAGAAAGCTCGCGACCTTCTCCCCAGCCGTCTTTCGCCCCAACGTCACCATCCAGTCGCGCGCTTCGTCGAGCTCATTGAGTGCCTGCCGGAGCAGACGGCGCTCGAATCCGGGGGATTCATGGATCATCCGCTCCAGGACCGACTTAGGAAACGAGCATAGCGACAATTCTGTCGCCGCTTGCGCGTTGATCACGCTTTCCGACCTGAACGGACGACCGAGAAAGTCCGGCGCAAACTGCAGCCCCACTATCTGCTGGCGGCCGTCCGACAGCGTCTTGGTGAGCTTGACCACGCCTGAGAGGATATTTGAGAAACTGTCGATGTTCTCGCTGTCACCGATCAGTTCCGCTCCCGGGTGGATCCGATGTCTTGAAGACGTCCTCGACAGGGCGACGAGCTGCTTTGGCTCCAGCGCTCCGCAAAGCCCGCGGTGACGCGCCTCGCAAGCCTGGCAAAGCACGGGAATATCCGAATTGTGAATGTCCTGGCGCAAATTCATCGCAGCCGTCTCCAGTGTGTCCGGCTGCAGCTTTCCTACCGCCTTGCAAAGCGCCCGTCTCGCGTCAGTTTGTCTCTCCCTCCCGGCTTTGATGTCGATCAAGCGCCCGCGGCGCTGCGTCTGGTATTGGTCGGGGCATTGCCAAGGAAAATCGCCATGCAAATGGAACTGTCGCAGCCACGCTGGGCCCGTCCCGCGCCCTTCGGCATTACGAGGTCCGCATTCCGCATCAGCGTCTCCGCCAGGATCTGCTCGGCGCGCCGGCGCACCGGCATGGAGACGTCTGCCGTGCGACCGCAAGCCGCTCCCGCATCTAGTCCTTGTTGCGAATTGACAGCGTCGTACCTGAAACTGAAAACCTTGCGTGGCGCCGTGACCCGGTCGTGAAACAAATCCGGGGCAGAATGACCGATGCAAGCGGCGGGAACCTGGGAGGGAAGAGTGGGCGAACGTTCATTCAGCCATCACGCGGACCGCATACAGGCCGCGATCTCATCAAACGCGGCGGCAAAATCCGCGCTGGTCGCCTCCTGGCGACGGTCCTCTAGCCTGCACCGCCTCGATCCGGCCGAGCGCCAACCGCCACGAATCCTGACTCATGCCGAACTGACACAAGCGCGACAGCGGATCGAGCCGCTGGTCCGCGCCGCCCAACCCAGTCTCGACAGGCTGCATCTCGCCGTTGCAGGCGTTGGATGCTGCGTGCTTCTGGCTGACGGCGACGGCGTTCCGGTGGAACGGCGCGGCGCGCCCGCGGACGACAAGGCGTTCCGTTCCTGGGGATTGTGGACGGGCTCGGTGTGGAATGAGGAAAGCGAAGGCACCAACGGCATCGGCACGTGCCTGGTTGAACAGCGTGCGCTGACCATCCACCGCGACCAGCATTTTCACACGCGAAACACGGCGCTGAGTTGCACAACCGCACCAATTTACGACCATGAGGGAAATCTTGCGGCGGCACTGGACGTGTCGTCTTGCCGCGCCGATCTGACGGAAGCTTTCGTCAATCTCATATCCATGGCCGTGATCGACGCGGCCCGGCGGATCGAGGCGGACAATTTCAAGATGGCTTTTCCGAATGCACGTTTTGTGCTCGCGCCGGAAACGAACCGCGGCGCCGGCGGGTTGATTGCGGTCAATGCCGACGACCTCGTCATCGGCGCGACACGATCGGCGCGGCTCGCGCTGGGCCTCAGCAGGGATTGCCTGACAAGGCCGCTCCCGGCCGTTGACCTGCATTGCGCGGCCGCGGCCGCGGCCGAAGATTTCGGACAGGCCGAGCGCGCGGTGTTGCAACGGGCGTTGGCGCGCTCCGACGGCAATGTTTCAGCCGCCGCAAAGGCGCTGGGAATCAGCCGCGCCACGCTCCACCGGAAGTTGAAACGCCTGCAGCTATCTCGCATTCACTGAAATTCGCCGCCTGACTGTCTCACTTCTGCGACACGTGCGGGCCGCCATCGTTTGCCGGTGGGCTGACAGGCAAAAAGCGAAGTCACACTCTCGAAGGAGCGTCGCATTCCGCGACGTCTCGTTACGGGAGGTACTCATGAACAAGGTTGAATTTTCGCGCGCGGTCAAAGTTCCCTTCGACAAGCGCTACGGCAACTTCATCGCCGGCAAATGGACCGAACCACGCTCCGGCCGCTATTTTGAAAATTTCTCGCCGGTGAACGGACAATTGCTGTGTGAGGTGGCGCGGTCGGACGAGAACGATATCGAGGCGGCTCTGGACGCCGCCCATGCAGCAAAGGACGCCTGGGGCCGCACCAGCGTTGCCGAACGCGCGCTGATCCTCAACCGCATCGCAGACCGCATGGAGGAGAACCTCGATCTGCTCGCGCTCGCCGAAACCTGGGACAACGGCAAGCCGATCCGCGAAACGACGGCCGCCGACCTGCCGCTCGCCATCGACCATTTCCGCTATTTCGCCGGGGCGGTGCGCGGACAGGAGGGCAGCCTCTCCGAGATCGACCACGACACGGTCGCCTATCATTTCCATGAGCCGCTCGGCGTGGTCGGCCAAATCATTCCGTGGAACTTTCCACTTCTGATGGCCTGCTGGAAGCTGGCGCCGGCGCTCGCGGCCGGCAACTGCGTGATCCTGAAGCCCGCCGAGCAGACACCTGCCGCGATCCTGCTGTGGGCGGAGCTGATTGGCGATCTGCTGCCGCCCGGCGTGGTCAACATCGTCAATGGCTTCGGGCTGGAGGCCGGCAAGCCGCTCGCCTCCTCGCCCCGCATTGCCAAGATCGCCTTTACCGGCGAGACGACGACCGGCCGGCTGATCATGCAATATGCCAGCCAGAACCTGATCCCCGTCACGCTGGAACTCGGCGGCAAGTCGCCCAACATCTTCTTCAAGGACGTGGTGGCCGATGACGACGATTTCTTCGACAAGGCCATCGAAGGTTTCGTGATGTTCGCCCTGAACCAGGGAGAGGTGTGCACCTGTCCGAGCCGCGCGCTGATTCACGAATCCATCTACGACCGCTTCATGGAGCGCGCGCTGCAGCGCGTGGAGGCGATCGTGCAGGGCGATCCGCTCGATCCGGCCACGATGATCGGCGCACAGGCCTCGTCCGAGCAGTTGGAGAAGATTCTCTCCTACATCGATATCGGCCGCAAGGAAGGCGCCGAGGTGTTGGCGGGCGGCTCGCGCAATGAATTGCCGGGCGACCTCGCCGGCGGCTACTACGTCAAGCCGACGGTATTCAAAGGCCATAACAAGATGCGTATCTTCCAGGAGGAAATCTTTGGACCGGTGGTCTCGGTCACGACCTTCAAGGATGATGCCGAGGCGCTGTCGATCGCCAACGACACGCTCTATGGCCTCGGTGCAGGCATTTGGACCCGCGATGGCAATCGTGCCTATCGCTTCGGCCGCGCCATTCAGGCCGGCCGCGTCTGGACCAACTGCTACCATGCCTATCCGGCGCATGCGGCCTTTGGCGGCTACAAGCAGTCGGGCATCGGCCGCGAGACCCACAAGATGATGCTCGACCACTATCAGCAGACCAAGAACATGCTTGTCAGCTACAGCCCGAAGAAACTCGGCTTTTTCTGAGCACACCCGATTGCAGAGCGGCGCGGGTCAGCTCCGCGCCGCTTTCGTGTCCGGCGGAGGTTTCCAGAAGGCGGTGCGGCGCGACCAGAAGTGCGTTCGCGGCCGATCGGGGCGAATCCCGGGCGACCCAAGGGCGCCCGGCCCGGCTGCGGCGGATCTATTGGTCCGACGGATTGGCAACATCGCAGTGGGCTCGAGCGGCGCTAGCGCACCAAAAACAACTGGACATGCAGCCCTTGCGACCTATCGTTGTCGGAGGGCGAACGCGGGTGGATTCGTCCAACGTGGGTGGAGAGGCCTCCATGACCAACGAGCCCCTGGAAGCGAGAGGCGGAGCTGATCTGCGGCGCCGGCGGCGGTCCGAATTGCTGACTTTTCTCGTCCTGGCATTCGGCATATGGCCCATCGTCGCCGTCGGCGTTGTTGGCGGCTATGGATTTCTTGTCTGGATGTGGCAGATCATATTCGGGCCGCCGGGCCCGCCCGCCAACGGCATGCATTGAGGCCAGCGCAATGGAGGACGCCCACACCCTCAGCCGCCGCAGCTTTCTAACCGGTCGCGCCACGCCGGATGTCGCCGGCATCCGCCCGCCCGGCGTTTCGAGAAGCGCCCTTGAAGCATGCACGGGTTGCGGCGCCTGTGTCGAGTCCTGCCCGACGGGCATCATTTCGCTGGTGCGCTCCGTTCCGGCCATCGACTTTGCCGCGGGCGAATGCACCTTCTGCGGCACGTGCGCAAAAGCGTGCCCGGAA
Organism: Mesorhizobium alhagi CCNWXJ12-2; assembly: GCF_000236565.1. Lineage (GTDB taxonomy): Bacteria > Pseudomonadota > Alphaproteobacteria > Rhizobiales > Rhizobiaceae > Allomesorhizobium > Allomesorhizobium alhagi. Next base: position 13,938 of record NZ_AHAM01000280.1, read on the forward strand.
CCTGTGTTCCATCAGCAATCCGTGCGACGTTTTCCCCACGCTGTCTCCATATCCCTGGGCTGCTTCGCGAAATCAGGCACCGCCTGCCAGTCCTGCGGTGACGCGTGTCCAGAGCAGGCCATCAGCTTCCGGCCTCGCATTGGCGGTCCGTTCGTTCCGGAGCTGAATGAGGCGGCCTGTACCGGATGCGGCGCCTGCATCGGCGTCTGTCCGGCCGCCGCGATCGGCGTGGCGCAGCGCGGGGACGTCCATGCCTGAGGCCCCACGCTGCCACCACATATCCAGCATCGTCGTGTCGGTCCTGCCGCCAATGGCTGACAGTGTCCTGGCGCGCCTGGCGGCCATGCCTGCTGTCGAGGTGCATGGGCATCAGGGCGGCAAGATCGTCATCGTTGTCGAGGGCTCGGGCACGGGCGCGATGGGCGACCACCTCACCCGCATCGCGCTGCTCGACGGCGTCGTGGCGGCGAACATGGTCTATGAGCATATCGAGACAGAGGAGGCCACAGAGCAATGACCACCGAGCTCACCCGGCGCGACATCCTGAAGGCCCATGCCGCAAGCGTCGCCGCCGCAGCGGCAGGCTTTGCCCTGCCCGCGTCCGCACAGCCCGTTCCGGGCGGGGTGGGCGCGCTCGAAATCAAGTGGTCGAAGGCGCCATGCCGCTTCTGCGGAACGGGATGCGGGGTGATGGTCGGCGTCAAGGAAGGCCAGGTCGTCGCCACCCACGGCGACATGCAGGCCGAGGTCAACCGCGGCCTCAACTGCGTCAAGGGATATTTCCTGTCGAAGATCATGTACGGCGCCGATCGACTGACAACGCCGCTGATGCGCAAGCGCAATGGCGCTTTCGACAAGGACGGCGAATTCGAGCCGGTGTCCTGGGACGAGGCCTTCGACGTGATGGCCGAAAAGTGCAAGCAGGTGCTGAAGGAGAAGGGCCCGACGGCCGTCGGCATGTTCGGCTCCGGCCAGTGGACAATCTTCGAGGGCTATGCCGCGACCAAATTGATGCGCGCCGGCTTCCGGTCGAACAATCTCGATCCGAACGCGCGCCATTGCATGGCGTCGGCCGCCTATGCCTTCATGCGGACTTTCGGCATGGACGAGCCGATGGGCTGCTACGACGATTTCGAAGCCGCCGACGCCTTTGTGCTTTGGGGTTCCAACATGGCCGAGATGCATCCGATCCTGTGGACCCGGATCGCCGACCGCAGGCTCGGGCACCCGCATGTGAAGGTCTCGGTGCTCTCGACCTTCACCCATCGCAGCATGGATCTGGCTGACATCCCCATCATCTTCAAGCCGGGCACCGACTTGGCCATCCTCAACTACATCGCCAACCACATTATCGAGACCGGGCGGGTCCACGAGGCGTTCGTCCGCGACCACACGACGTTCATGCGCGGGGGGACCGATATCGGTTACGGCCTGAGGCCCGAGCATCCACTGCAGACGGAAGCTGCGGGAGCGGCCGACCCCGGCAAGATGGACCCCATCAGCTTCGACCAGTTCAAGAGTTTCGTCGCGGAATACTCGCTGGACGCGGTTGCCGAACTGACCGGGGTAGAACCGGACTTCCTGCAGGAATTGGCTGAACTCTACGCCGACCCCAAGACGAAGGTCATGTCGCTGTGGACGATGGGCTTCAACCAGCATGTGCGCGGCGTCTGGGCCAACCAGATGGTCTACAACATCCATCTGCTCACCGGGAAAATCTCCGAACCGGGCAACAGCCCGTTCTCCCTGACCGGGCAACCGTCGGCCTGCGGCACGGCCCGTGAGGTCGGCACGTTCGCGCACCGCTTGCCGGCCGACATGGTTGTGACCAACCCCGAGCACCGCGCGCATGCCGAGGAAATCTGGAAATTGCCGCACGGGCTGTTGCCGGACGAGCCGGGCTATCACGCCGTCGAGCAGGACCGGATGCTGAAGGACGGCAAGCTCAATTTCTACTGGGTGCAGGTCAACAACAACGTGCAAGCCGCACCCAACAACAGCGGCGAAACCTATCCCGGCTACCGCAATCCCGAAAATTTCATCGTGGTGTCCGACGCCTATCCGACCATAACCACGATGAGCGCCGACCTGATCCTGCCGGCCGCCATGTGGGTGGAGAAGGAGGGCGCCTACGGCAATGCGGAACGGAGAACCCATGTCTGGCACCAACTGGTGCAGGCCAAGGGCGAGGCGCGTTCGGATCTGTGGCAGCTTGTCGAGTTCTCGAAGCGTTTCACCACCGACGAGGTGTGGCCGCCTGAGATACTCGAGGGCAGCCCCGGCTATCGTGGCAAGACGCTGTTCGACGTGCTTTTCAAAAACGGCAATGTCGACAGGTTCCCGGCCAGCGAGATCGATCCGGATTACGACAACAACGAAGCGAAGGAGTTCGGCTTCTACATCCAGAAGGGTCTGTTCGAGGAATATGCCGCCTTCGGCAGAGGACACGGCCACGATCTTGCGCCCTACGACCGATATCATCAGGAAAGAGGCCTGCGCTGGCCGGTCGTCGACGGCCAGGAAACGAGATGGCGATACCGCGAAGGCTACGATCCATATGTCAAGGCGGGTGAAGGCGTGAAGTTCTACGGCCGGCCCGACGGCAGGGCTGTTATCCTGGCCGTGCCGTATGAGCCGCCGGCGGAATCGCCGGACGACGAATACGACCTTTGGCTGGTGACGGGCCGCGTGCTCGAGCACTGGCATTCGGGTTCGATGACAATGCGCGTGCCCGAACTCTACAAGGCGTTTCCGGGCGCGCGCTGCTTCATGAACGCCGACGATGCGCGCCAGCGCGGTCTGAACCAGGGGGCCGAGATCAGGATCGTCTCCCGCCGCGGGGAAATCCGCTCGCGGCTGGAAACGCGCGGCCGCAACCGGATGCCGAAGGGCGTGATCTTCGTGCCCTGGTTTGACGCCAGTCAGTTGATCAACAAGGTCACGCTCGACGCCACCGATCCCATATCCAAGCAGACGGATTTCAAGAAATGCGCTGTCAAGATCGTTTCCGCCGCCTGATGAAACGGCGCAAGCTGGCGGCTGGGATCGCCGTCGCCCTGTTCTTCACCGGCACGGCCGCGATCGCCCTGATGGCTTCGGAGCTGACGGGCCCCAACCCGCCCATGGAATCGGCGCCAGCCGACCCGATGCCGAAATGGATCGTCGACGATATCCGCAAGATGCGCGCCTATCCCGACCAGCCGCCGGTCATCCCGCATTCGATTGAAGGTTACCAGCTTTCGGTCAACACCAACCGTTGCCTTTCCTGCCACAGGCGCGAATTCACCGAAGGCTCCGGCGCGCCGATGATCAGCGTGACCCATTACATCACCCGCGAGGGCCAGATGCTGGCCGATGTCTCGCCGCGCCGTTATTTCTGCACGGCGTGCCACGTGCCCCAGGCGGACACGCAGCCACTGGTGGAGAACACCTTCAGGGACATGAGCGAGATGGGCGTCGATCACGCCGGGGACGAATGAGCCATGCAACGGATCAAGAGTGTGGCCGCGTGGGTCTGGAACATCCTTACCAGGCCGGCCGCAACGCTCAGTCTGGCGTTTCTGACGCTCGGTGGGTTTGTGGGCGGGGTATTTTTCTGGGGCTGGTTCAACACCGCGCTGGAGGCCACCAACACTGAACGATTCTGCATCTCCTGTCACGAGATGGAAACGAACGTCTATGAGGAACTGACGCGGACCGTGCATTTCAGCAACCGGTCCGGCGTGCGCGCCTCGTGTCCGGACTGCCATGTTCCGCACGAATGGACGGACAAGATCGCGCGCAAGATGCAGGCATCGAAGGAGGTCTGGGGCAAGATCTTCGGCACCATCAACACGCGGCGCAAGTTTCTCGACATGCGGCTTGAGCTCGCCCAGCACGAATGGGCGCGGCTGAAGGCCAATGACAGCCTGGAGTGCAGGAATTGCCATTCGTCGGTCGCCATGGACCTGTCCAAGCAGACGACGCGCGCCGCCGAGATCCATACACGATATCTCTTGTCTGGCCAGGCGACCTGCATCGACTGTCACAAGGGCATCGCGCATGAACTGCCCAACATGGAAGGCGTCGATCCAGGCTGGAAGGTCCCACCTGAACTCGAGGGGGAGGAGCTTCCCCAGTCATCGGTGATCGACGAGCTGGAACGCCGCGCCCTCGCCTATCACCTGGCGCTGCAGATCGCCGAGTAACGGTGCGCTGTTACTTGCTCATCAAGGATCGGCGGAAGATCCTATAAACAGCCGTATGTGAAAGACATGCCAAATCGCCGCACCTTATCTTTGGATGAGAGCGGTTTGCGCCAGCGCAAAGAGCCGATGATGCGCTGCTCCTAATGCTTTTGCTGTCGAAAACGGCAGATCAAAAAGGAGATCGAAATGTTCACGCGACGCGAAGCCCTCATCGGAGCAGCCATGGCGGCTGCCGCGGCGGCCGCGATACCCGCATTCCCGGCATTGGCGCAGCCGGCCGCTGACATCAGCGCCTTGCCACGCCAGAAGGTGTCGCTCGTTGCTCCGCCCTTTGTCCACGAGCACGACCAGGTCGCCACGGGCGGAGCCAAGGTCGTCGAGTTCACGATGACGATTGAGGAAAAGCCGATCGTCATCGACGACGAAGGCACCACGCTGCGGGGAATGACCTTCAACGGCTCGATCCCAGGTCCGATGATGGTCGTCCACCAAGGCGACTATGTCGAACTGACGTTGGTCAATCCCGAGGCGAACGAGATGCCGCATAACATCGACTTTCACGCGGCGACCGGCGCGCTCGGCGGAGGCGCGCTGACGCATGTCAATCCCGGGGAGCAGGTCACGCTCCGCTTCAGGGCGACCCGCACCGGAACCTTCGTCTATCACTGCGCGCCTGAGGGAATGATCCCCTGGCACGTGGTCTCGGGCATGAGCGGGACAGTCATGGTGCTCCCGCGCGAGGGCCTGAAGGACGAGAAAGGCGAGCCGCTCCGCTACGACAGGATCTATTATGTCGGCGAGAACGAGTTCTACATTCCGCGTGACGAGGCCGGGAATTACAAAACCTTCGAGTCGCTCGGCGAAAGCTATGCCGACACGCTCCAGGTGATGCGCGGCCTCGTTCCGACCCATGTCGTGTTCAACGGCCGGGTAGGATCCCTCACCGGCGAGAACGCGCTGAAGTCGAAGGTCGGCGAGACGGTCCTCATCGTCCATTCCCAGGCAAATCGCGATACACGCCCGCACCTGATCGGCGGACATGGTGACTATGTCTGGGAGGAAGGCAAGTTCGCCAACCCGCCGGCGAAGGACCTGGAGACGTGGTTCATCCGCGGCGGCTCGGCGGGAGCGGCCCTCTACACCTTCCTGCAACCCGGCGTCTACGCCTACGTGAATCACAATCTCATCGAGGCGGCCGAACTGGGCGCCACCGCCCACTTCACGGTCGAGGGCGAATGGAACGATGACCTGATGAAGCAGGTCGACGCGCCGCGGCCGATTGTCATCAACTGACGTTCATTTGCCTAAAGACGAGCGCGATCTGTCGAAACTCCGGCAGGTCGCGCTTTACAGGAAAGACGAATCATGCGGTTCCTGACGTCGAAACTGCTGTGTAGCTTCGCAGGTGCGATGGCCGTCTCGGCCGCAGCTCTGGGGCTGGAGGTTCTGGTCCCGGTCTCCGAACGCGGGTTGCCCAAATTAGCACCGATTCGGAGCACTGTCGTTGCGCCCGGCTCCTTCATTCACCCTCAGCCTGGGGAGTATCTGCGGGATGGCCGTCCAACTGTCGCTCCACGGATCGCTGCCAGGATCGATGAGCCGATCGCGATCATGACCTACCAGGTCAGCCGGGACGAGTATGCCCGCTGCGTGGCGGACGGAGCATGCAAGCCTGCCGATGCCTTTGGTAGCGGCGATGTCCCGGTCACCGGGGTTAGCTATCTGGACGCCACTGCCTACGCGGCCTGGCACTCGAAGGCGACGGGCGAGAGCTGGCGGCTTCCCACCGACGAGGAATGGGCCTTCGCCGCCGGCGAGCGGTTCACAGGCGACGTGGAGCCCCTTGAAGAGGATCCCCAGAATCCGGCGAAAGGCTGGCTATCGAGCTACAAGCAGGAAGTGGACATGGCGCGCCAGCCCGATCCGCAGCCGCGGGTTCGCGGATCGTTCGGAACGAACGCCAAGGGCGTCGCCGATATGGCCGGCAATGTCTGGGAATGGACGTCAACCTACTATGTGCGCGTCACCATCGCGCCTGCCGGCGACGCCGTCGAAAGCACGGTCGACAATTGCGGCGTCCACGTCGTCGAGGGCTTCCACCGCACCTATATGTCGAACTTCATCCGCGACGGAAAGAGCGGCGGCTGCGCCGTCGGCCTGCCGCCGGACAATCTGGGCTTTCGCCTGGTCCGCGAGCGCGACGGCGCCGTCGCCAGATTGCTCTCCCGCCTGCGGACGTTGATCTGACCACGCGCCGGCCTGCAACGCTCGGCTAGGCCGCGCATTGCCTGGAGCGCCTTGGTCAAGCCCTTCGCGACTTCGACCGATCCACCCCATGGACGACTGCAAAGCCAAGGAACGCGGCCGCCCAAGCGGCGCCTTGACGCCCGTCGCTTGTGGCCAAGCGTCGCGCGCACCGTGCCCGAAAGCGTCATTGCACCGATTGCGCCGCCGCCAAATACGCGTGCATGCCCGCCGGGTCACGTTCTGGGGGAAGAAGGATGGACAGGCGAACCAGGAGGAACGGCAATGAACCTTAGGCCAGATGAACGATCGTGACCAACCGTTCCGCCAGCGCGCGGTCGCCGGCCCATCGCGCCAGCCGCTTCGATGATCGCTGCGACAGGCCATCCGATCAAGGAGGAGAAACGGGCAAAGCCCGCTATCCAGATGAGAACCCGCGCAAGAGCGGCAGACCCAGCACAGGCAGCCGTCCGGTCCAGTTCGGGATGGCGGTCCAGGAGAGGTCCGGTGACGATCGCGCCGAGGTAGCCAAACAGCATCTCGTGGAGATGCCAGTCGATGGGAGCGAACGCCCTGAAGGTCCCGACTGTCCAGAATAGACCGGGGGCCGGAACAGGATGGACAATCCCGCATAGACCGACCCATCTGATGCCTCGTTGGACATGAAAAGGACCGGGCGCGGATCACTCCAGGCCGACCGGTCCCGTTCGTCGCCCCGCCCACGCGGGAAGAAATCGCCTGCTAGTTGGAAGCCAGCGTCTGCCCGAACAGTTCGGCGAAATGCGCCTTGGCCTTGCCGGTCTGCTTGACCGCCTTGGCTTCGTCGGCGTTGACCGGCTGGCCGACCACGACCAGCGCGACCATGCCCATGCCGTAATGCGGCGTGCACTTGATGCCGTAGACGCCTTCCTTGTCGAGCGTGACCGAGAACTCCTCGTTCATCTTGCTTTTGAAGGCCTCCGCGCCGTCCGGGATCATCCCCTTGATGGTCTCGGCGTTGTGGGACTTGTCGGTCGGCACGAACTTGATCGTGTCGCCGGGCGCTGCCTGGACGAGGTCGGGCTGGAAGACCATTGCGCCCTTTTCGCCCTTGTTGAGCATCTGGATAACGTGTTCCTCGGCAGCTGCCCCGCCGGCGAAGGCGAAAAGGGACAGCAAGGTGGCGGCATAGATGGAGGTTTTCATCGAAATTTCCTTCTTCTCGAATGGTGGCGGCATCAACCGTTGGCGCTCATTAGCGGGAAGGCTGGCGCAGGAATTTGCGCTGGCGCAAACTGGCTGTAGAAAAGCGAAGGCAGGCCGTTGCCAACGCGGCCAACACACGAGAGGAACAAGGGCCTGGCACTCGACCGATCACTCATTGCGCGTCTGCCCCTGTTCAAGGGGCTGACCGCCGCCGAACTGGACGAGATGCTGCGCGGCGCGCGCTCCGTCCGTTATCCCAAGCAATCCGCCGTGTTCGAGCAGGAAGCCGAGGCGCATTCGTTCTTCGTGCTGCTCGACGGGCACATTCGGGTCGTTCGCACGACGCCGGAAGGGCATCAGGTCATTGTGAGATATATAAGCGAAGGCGAGATTTTCGGCGTTGCCGCCGCCCTGGGCCGCACGACCTACCCGGCAAGTGCCATCGCAGCCGTCGACTGCGTTGCGCTGGTCTGGCCGAATGCGCTTTGGTCGGAACTGTCCTTGCGCTTTCCAAGCTTCGGCGCCAACACCTACAAGACGGTAGGCAGCCGCCTTCAGGAGACGCACACCCGGGTGGTCGAGCTGTCGACCGAGCAGGTTGAGCAGCGGGTTGCTCATGCACTGCTGCGTCTGGTCAACCAGACCGGCCAGAAAACGGATCAGGGGATAGAGATTGACTTCCCGATTTCGCGCCAGGACATTGCCGAGATGACAGGGACCACGCTGCACACGGTCAGCCGGCTGTTGAGCGCATGGGAAGAGCGCGGGCTCATCGTCAGCGGCCGCCAGAAGGTGACGGTCAAGGATCCCCACGCCCTCGTCGTGCTCGCCGAGCATCGCGATCGGCGGTGACGGGCGTGAAGCAACTTCATCGATCCAGTTTCTGGAGCTGAATCCAGTCATGCCTGCGCAGAATATAGCTGGGATAAAGGGCCGCCTGATGCGGGCGGCTCTGTCTGGCCGCTTTGAGGGGAAGCGCGGCTTTCTGCTCGCGGCCATCGCGGTGGCAACGGCTTTTTCGCTTCGCTTCCTCTTGCAGGGCCTGCTCGACGACAGGGCGCTGTTTGCGCTGTTCATGCCGGCCATACTTGTAGCGTCGATCGCCGGCGGAATCTGGCCAGGCGTTTCGGCCGTGGTGCTTTCCCTGGCCGGCGCGTTCTGGCTGGACAGGCTGCAGGCAGAGCCCTCCGGTAACGCGACGGAGTTCTTTCTCTTCGCCGTGGGCGGGCTGGCCATTGCCTGGCTGGGCGAGTTGCTCCACCTGGCGCGGCAGGCGATCGCACGGACCGATGGTGCGCTCGCCGCTCGCGAGGCGCATCTCCGATCCATTCTCGACACGGTGCTTGACGCGACCGTGGTGATCGAAAGTGACGGGACCATTGTTTCGTTCAATGCCGCGGCCGTGCGGCAGTTCGGCTATGCCGAACGCGAGGTCGTCGGCCAGAACGTGCGCATCCTGATGCCCGAACCGTACCGGCACGAGCATGACGGCTACATGCACAGATATCTGACGACCGGAGAAAAGCGCATCATTGGCGTCGACCGTGTCGTTGTCGGACGTCGTAAGGACGGGTCGACCTTCCCCATGAAACTGGCGGTCGGCGAGATGAAGTCCGAGGGCAGGACGTATTTCACCGGCTTCATCCGTGATCTTACCGAACGCGAGGAATCGGCTGCGCGTCTTCAGGAAATTCAGGGCGAACTGGCAAGGCTCGCCCGGCTGAACGAACTCGGCGAGATGGCATCGACGCTCGCCCACGAACTCAACCAGCCGCTTTCGGCCATCGCCAATTACGCTCAAGGCTGTACGCGCCTGCTCCGCGACATGGACGACGCCGTGGCGGTGAGGATGAGGGAAGCGCTGGAGGAAATGGCGCGGCAATCGCTGCGCGCCGGGCAGATCATCCGTCATCTTCGTGAATTCGTGACGAAGGGCAATACCGAGAAAGCTCCCGAAAGCATTCATAGCGTAATCGAGGAAGCGGGCGCATTGGCCCTCGTCGGGTCTCGCGAGCGCGGCGTGCGCACGGTATTCGAGTTTGCGCCGGGGGCGCAGCTTGTGTTGGTGGATCGCATACAGATACAGCAAGTGCTGACCAACTTGATGCGCAATGCCATGGAAGCCATGCGCGACAGCGCGCGCCGCGAACTGATCGTCCGGACCGAGCGGGTCGGCCCCGGAGAAATCGCTGTCGTGGTGGAGGACACGGGTTCGGGCATTTCCGACGAGATCGCTGGACAATTGTTCAGGCCATTCGTAACGACCAAGCCGGGTGGAATGGGGGTCGGCCTGTCCATCTCCAAGCGGATCATCGAGGCTCATGGCGGCGATATGTCGGTAAGCCGCAACGAAGCGGGCGGCGCGACCTTCCGGTTTACACTCCCGACCATCGAGGAGGCGGAAAGTGCAGAAGGTTGACTACATCGTCCACATCGTCGACGACGAGGAGCCGGTCAGGAAGTCCCTCGCCTTCCTCCTGACGATGTCTGGCTTCGCAGTCCGCATGCACGAGTCAGCCAGCAATTTCCTTGCTGCGGCTTCCGGCATTCGCGATGGGGTGCTCGTCACCGACCTGCGCATGCCGGACATGACCGGCGTGGAATTGCTGCAGGCCCTCCGCCTGGCGGGGACCACGCTTCCCTCGATCGTGATAACGGGCCACGGCGACGTGCCGATGGCCGTCGAGGCGATGAAAGCGGGAGCCATCGATTTCATTGAAAAGCCGTTTGAAGACGAGGTGTTGATCGAGGCGATCCGGCGGGCGGCTGAGCAGCTTTCCGAAAAGCCGTCCGATATCGACGACGTGGGCGCCATACAGGCGAGGCTTGAACAACTGAGCGAACGCGAAAGGCAGGTTCTTTCCGGCGTCGTCGCCGGCCTGCCGAACAAGTCCATTGCCTACGACCTCGACATCAGCCCGCGTACCGTGGAGGTCCACCGCGCCAACGTCATGGCCAAGATGCAGGCGCGCAGCCTGCCGCAACTTGTGCGCATGGCTATTGCGGCTGGCTTCGGCCCGGCTTGAGCCAGACCGCCCGTTTTGACTTAGCTCAAGGCGCGCCTCTGCGAAATGCTGCCTGCTAAGCGTGTCCCGGTGGGCATTTGGCTCCCGGCATTGTTCGGGAATCGCTTCTTGGCCGCCGCCAGCACTGTCCTCATCATTGTCCCTGATCGCGAATTCAGGCGCTCGCTGGAATTCGCGCTTGAGGTCGAGGGATTCGCGGTCGCCTCGTATGCCTCCCTGTCGGAGGCGATGGCGACACCGGACGCCTGGTCGGCATTTTGTGCAGTTGTCGACGATGGCGCCCTGCGCATCGACCCTTTTGCGCAGCATACGCTCGACCGGTTGCTCAAGCCGGTTATACTGCTGGTGGACGGATTCTCTCCGGCAGGGCTCGATCGGGGACCCACTGTGTTGACGAAGCCCCTCCAAGGCAGGGATCTGATCGAAATGGTGCGAGCGCAATCGGCGCCGTCACCAACCGCTGCGTAGTTTCAGACGCCCAAAACCCGCCAGGGGGATGTCGCGATAGCCAGGAACGCCAAGGCCGGCACGCTGGTAAGGGGCGGGACAATTCTCTTGCTGACCCAGACCAGGCGCGCCAGCGTGGAGACCCCTCCAGAAGCTCATTGGCCAATCAGGGTGCTCGGCTGAGCGAACAAGTGCGGCCTTGATCATGATCAAAGTCCGCCTCGATGAACCAATTACTGTTCGGGTTGGAAGGAATGAACATGCACAATATCGAGGGCGATACCATCGTCTGCGTTCGACAATACGCTCCCGAACGTCAGCAAAGAGAATTTCCGTGGCGATCGACGCACCTCACCGGCACAGCAGGTGCATCGTGACGAAGCCGCGCTTGCGCTTCCGCGGCGCGGCTCACGCCGTGACCGGTTCCTGTTATGAACTCGAAACCGAGCAGTCCCGCCTTCTCATCGACTGCGGCCTTTTCCAGGGTTCCAAATCCGAACGCTCGTTGAACTACGAGCCATTTCCGTTCACGCCGGCGACGATCGATGCGGTGATCCTGACGCATGCCCATATCGATCACAGCGGTCTCTTGCCAAAACTGGTCAGGCACGGCTTTTCCGGTGCGATCCATGCAACCCGGGCGACTGTCGATTTGTGTTCGGTGATGCTGCCGGATTCCGCTCACATCCAGGAGATGGAGGTCGAACAGCTGAACCGCCGAAATGCCAGGCGCGGGCGCCCGCTGGTGTCACCGATCTATACAGGCCAAGACGCAGACGCCTGCATGACGCTGTTTCGCGGGGCGGAATACGACAAGTGGTTCAAGGTTGCTGGAGACGTCAGTGCACGATTCTGGAATGCGGGGCATCTTCTGGGTTCTGCTTCTCTCGAACTGGAAATCCTGCAACCGGGCGAGCCGCTGCGTCTGCTTTTCTCCGGCGATATCGGACCGGATCATAAGCTGTTGCAGTCCGATCCCGAGGCTCCGTCCGATTTGGACTATCTGATTTGTGAAGCAACCTATGGCGATCGTGATCGGGGTGATATCACGCCGGAAGGCCGGCGCCTGCAGCTCCTGCAGGAAGTTCGAAACGCCGCTGAAGCGAAAGGTCCGCTCATCATTCCTTCATTTGCCGTTGAGAGGACCCAAGAGCTCCTCGTCGATCTCTTCCGCCTCATGAAGGATGACAAGACGCTGAGCGCCCCTATTTTCGTGGATTCGCCGCTGGCCACGCGAGCCAGCGCCATCTTCGAACGACACGCCAGCGAGATCGAGGAGGGCGAAATGTTGAAGGCCGCATTCACCTCCCCCGACGTGCGCTTTACCGAGACAGTGGACCAGAGCAAGGCGATCAACCGGCTGACAGGCTTCTTCATCGTTATCGCTGCAAGTGGCATGTGCGATGCAGGTCGGATCCGGCACCATCTCAAGGCCAATCTCTGGCGCAAGAACGCCACGGTGATGATGACTGGATTCCAAGCCCAGGGCTCTCTTGGGCGTATTCTGATCGATGGCGCCCGGCGCATACGCATCCAGGGCGAGGAAATCGAGGTCAAGGCCCGGATCCGTCAGCTGGATCTCTATTCGGGTCACGCGGACGCCACTGAACTTGTCGCTTGGGTCAAGGACCGGCTTCCGATCAGGACGGCAATATTTCTGACTCATGGAGAGGAGTCTGGCCTACGCGCGCTGAAAACCCGCCTTTCGGCCGTCTTTTCACCAGAGGCGATAATCGCCCCGCAAATCGATGATGCTTTTGAGCTCTCGAAGTCCAGCTTAAGCAAGGTCGACATCAACGAGCCGCGTCGCCTGGCGCCCGAAAAGGTTGCTCGCCTCGACTGGCACAACGAGCTTTCAAAACTCCTGCTTGATGTCAGCGAGGCAGTCAACCAGCAAGCGGACGAGCGCGGCCGCGCAGCAATCATTCGACGCCTCAAAAGAGCGCTAGAGGCAAGCAAGGAATAGCGATCAGACCGATGTGCACCTCCGCAAATCAATTGCTGCGACGGACATCGAGAGCGTCTCCATTCTCGGGGTGGTTGATCGGTGGGCAGCCGCAAGGCGATGATCGACTTCCTGCGCAAAACCTGATCCGACAAGGAGAGCAGCAATGACCCAGCACGCAGCGACAGAGGTCAATCACCTTTCTGAACAGGAACTGCATCAGATCGACGCCTATTGGCGGGCGGCAAATTACCTCACGGTTGGTCAGATCTATCTTCTCGACAATCCGTTGCTGCGTGAACCGCTGCGGATCGAGCATGTGAAACCGCGACTGCTTGGACATTGGGGAACATCGCCCGGCCTCAGTTTCATTTACGCGCATCTGAATCGGATCATCCGGCTTCGGGAAGCTAACATCATCTATGTCTGCGGGCCGGGGCACGGCGGCCCCGCAATGGTTGCGAACACCTATCTCGAAGGCACCTATAGCGAGCTGTATCCAGATGTTGGCCTTGACGAAGGAGGAATGCGCAAGCTGTTCCGACAGTTCTCGTTTCCGGGCGGAATTCCAAGCCATGCCGCACCAGATGTGCCGGGCTCGATCCACGAGGGCGGCGAGCTTGGTTACGCCCTTTCCCATGCGTTCGGAGCGGCATTCGATAATCCAGATCTCATTGTCGCTTGCGTGATAGGCGATGGCGAGGCGGAAACTGGACCGCTTGCGGCGTCCTGGCATTCCAACAAGTTTCTTAACCCTGATCGGGACGGCGCGGTTTTGCCGATCCTGCACCTCAATGGCTACAAGATCGCCAATCCGACGATACTGGCGCGTATTCCCGACGAAGAATTGCGCGCGCTCTTCATCGGTTATGGCTACGAGCCATTGTTTGTCGAAGGCGATCAGCCGGCAGCCATGCATGAGCGAATGGCCGCGGCATTGGACGAGGCGATCGACCGCATCCGATCGATCCAAAGCACGGCGCGCAACGACGCCAACGACCATAGCCCGCGTCCGGCGTGGCCAATGATCATCCTGCGAAGCCCGAAAGGCTGGACGGGTCCCAAACAGATTGATGGGCTAAAGACGGAAGGGTTTTGGCGATCCCATCAAGTGCCGCTGTCCGGCTTAGCCGACAATCCCGAGCATTTGAAACTGCTGGAGGACTGGTTGCGGAGCTACCGGCCTGAGGAGTTGTTCGACGCTGCTGGCGCCCCGGCGCCACAAATTCGCGCGAGCGCTCCCAGCGGCGTGCTCCGCATGAGCGCCAATCCGCATACCAATGGCGGTGTTCTTCGCAAAAATCTCGAGCTCCCGGACCTTAGATCGCACGCAGTGCCTGTCGCGCAGCCGGGAGCCGTCAAAGCGGAAGCGACGCGGGCAATGGGTGATTTCCTGCGAGCGGTATTCGAGGCAAATGGCGCGGAGCGCAACTTCCGCATTGTTGGGCCCGATGAGACCGCCTCCAACCGTCTTCAGGATGTCTTCAAGGTAACCGAACGCGCGTGGATGGAATCGGTTCTGCCGGAGGATGTCCACCTTGGCCGCGATGGGCGCGTGCTTGAGATTCTCTCGGAGCACACCTGTCAGGGCTGGCTCGAAGGCTATCTTCTGACTGGAAGGCACGGTTTTTTTTCATGTTACGAGGCATTCATCCACATCGTGGATTCAATGTTCAACCAACATGCGAAATGGCTGGACGCCAGTCGCGACATCCCTTGGCGCCGGCCGATCTCCTCGTTGAACTATCTGTTGACCAGCCATGTCTGGCACCAGGAGCATAACGGTTTCAGTCACCAGGATCCAGGCTTCATCGACGTGGCGCTGAACAAGAAAGCCGATGTCGTGCGGGTCTATCTTCCGCCGGACGCCAACTCCCTGCTTTGCGTGACCGATCATGTCTTGAGGACCTGGAACAGGATCAACATCATCGTCGCGGGAAAACCACCGCTTTGGCAGTGGCTGCCGATGGAGGAGGGGGG
>NZ_AHAM01000279.1 GCF_000236565.1 Mesorhizobium alhagi CCNWXJ12-2
GCTGGAACAGAGCAGCGTTTGCGTGGTCGATTCATCGGGCAAGATCGTGTGCGAGACGAAGGTGGCGAGCGAGCCAGAGGCACTGTTGCAGCATTTTGCCGATCTGGGATTGCCGGTCATCCGCGTCGGCCTTGAGGCGGGTCCACTGTCGCAGTGGTTGCGCGAGGGTCTGGGCGACGCCGGCTTTGAGGTGGTGTTGCTGGAGACACGGCATGTGAAGGCGGCGCTGTCGGCGATGCCTGTGAAGACGGATCGCAAAGATGCCCGCGGGATCGCGCAGCTGCTGCGCATGGGCTGGTATCGTCCTGTGCACGCCAAGTCTGCAGATGCCCAGGAGGTGCGGGCACTGCTGGTGGGCCGAAAGCTGTTGCAGGCCAAGCTGCTCGACGTTGAGCTCAGCATCCGCGGAATTCTGCGCGGTTACGGGCTCAAGGTTGGCGAGGTGAGCCGGGGGCGTTTCGAGGCGCGCATTCGCCAACTCATCGAAGGCCACGACATGCTTGCGATGGTGATTGGCGCGATGCTGCAGGCACGGGCTGCATTGTGGAACGAATTTACCCGGCTGCACCGCGCGATGCTGAAGATTGCCCGCGCCGATCCTGTCTGTCACCGGCTGATGAGCGCACCGGGTGTAGGAGCCCTGGTGGCGCTCACCTATCGTTCGGCGGTCGACAATCCGGGTCGGTTTGCAAAATCCCGAACCGTCGGTGCGTACTTCGGACTGACGCCCAAGAAGTATCAATCCGGGGAGACCGACATCGACGGCGGCATCACCAAGGTCGGCGATTCCATGGTGCGAACCGCACTCTATGAAGCGGCGCACATCATGCTGACGCGCGCCACGCGGTTCTCCGCCTTGAAGCGCTGGGCGATGGACGTGGCGAAGCGGCGCGGCATGAAACGGGCAAAGGTGGCACTGGCCCGCAAGCTCGCCACCGTTCTTCACCGCATGTGGGCTGATGTCAGTCAGTTCCGTTGGGGCAAGGACACCGTCGCCGCGTAAAGGAGGAACAAGGCAGCGAGGCAGGCCGCCATAGGCGCTGCTTCTTCGAGGTCCCGTCGCTGGGACGAGGGCTTGGCAAGGTCGGGAGGAGTGCTGTGAAAGCTTCGGCAAATCACGCGTCCTAGATTGACCTGCCGGCTTAAGGATCTGATGGCATGATGTGGCAGTCTTCGTGCTGACCACGGACAGAAGCATGATCCCAGCGGCGTGATGATCACTCGAAAGGGACTTGACGAGTAAGGGCCCATTACAGAAGCATTCCTCTATTTTGCGCGGCTCAAACTAGCGGGACTGCTGGTGGCGGTCGGCATTGGGGCGCGCAGCGCGGACGTGTTGACGAAGGCAGGCCCCATCCTCTCCGTCGCGGGGACCATTGTCGCGGTCGCCGTGTTCAATCTGGAATCCTACGACATAGCTCTCGTCGGCGCGATCCCGCAGGGGTTGCCGATGCTGGCCGTTCCGGCGCTCGATCCGGTACTGATCCTCGATCTTGCCGGTCCCGCCTTGCTCATCAGCCTCATTGGATTCGTGGAATCCGTCTCGGTCGCGCAGACGCTCGCCGCGAAGCGCCGCCAGCGCATCGTGCCGGACCAGGAACTGCTTGGACTAGGCGCCGCAAATATCGCGTCCGCCATTTCGTCCGGCTATCCCGTGACTGGAGGTTTCGCGCGATCGATTGTCAATTTCGATGCGGGCGCAAGAACACCCGCCGCCGGTATCTTTACGGCTGTCGGTATTGCCGCCGCGC
>NZ_AHAM01000278.1 GCF_000236565.1 Mesorhizobium alhagi CCNWXJ12-2
GCCGAGGTTATCAATCGCCGCATCGGGTTACCCAAGAAGAATACGCAAGGCAGCGCCTCCTCATCCGACGCGGCGTCCGCACCCGAGGTTTTTGATCCGCCAGTCGGGGTCATCACCACGACGGAACGCCGGCGGTGGGTTGGCGGCGTCATGCATTTCTAGCTGGAGTCCTGATATGATCGACGTTCCTCGCCACCCTCTCCACAATCAAACGCCTCGTTTCGACATTCTCACGGCCGCGGCCGTCCTGGCGATGGTTCTGACGGTAGATCCCGCGTTCGCACAAGGGTCAGGCTCCGGTCCGTTCGCTCCGCTCGAGACGGCAGTGCAAATGATCGTCGACTTTATCACTGGCCCGTTCGGTCGCCTGCTCGCGATCATAGCCGTCATTGGCCTCGGTTTTCTCGCGTTTGCGGGACGTCTGTCCTGGTTCACCGCTGGCGCCGTCGTGCTTGGTATTGGGCTGGTCTTCGGAGCGCCAGCGATCGTCGACCAGATGATCTCGGCGGTCGGGAATTGAAGCGATGAACGACGTATCCGACGACAGGCCGCAACTCACGCCTTTGGTGATCGGCCTGACGCGGCCGCCGATGATGTGGGGTATCCCGCTCAACGCGTTTTATATCATCCTCGGCGTCACCTTGGTCGCGTTCCTGGTAACCACCAGCTTCTGGTCGGCGCTCGCGGGACCCTTCATCTATCTCGTTCTGTTTGCCTTCTGCAGCCGGGATATCCGCACTCTTGATCTCACTCAGGTCGCGTGCCGCCGCACTCCGCGGACCCCGAACCGGCTGTTCTGGCGCACCAACTCTTATGGGCCATGACCGATGCTGAATATCGTCGCAGAAGAACTTGGGTTTGGGCAGGAACGTCGCCGTGAGCGGGCGATTTCCACGCACATCCCCTATATGCGCCATGTCGCGGATACCGTGATCGGGCTGGAAAGCGGCGCGATCCTATCGGTGATTAAACTCGACGGCCTGTTCTTCCAGACCGAGGATCAGGCCGAGCTGAATATGCGCGCCAGCGTGCAGAACACGATGATCCGCGCGCTCGGCTCAAGTCGCTACTCCCTGTGGTCGACCGTCATCCGCAAAGAGGTGCACCCGTCGCTCGGCGGCTCGTTCTCCGATCCTTTCTGTGACCTGCTCAACAAACGCTATATGGCCGAATTGCGTGCCAAGCGCATGTTCACCAACGAGCTCTACCTCACCATCGTGCGCTCCGGCATGCGCGGTGCGTTGGGCGCGGCCGAAACCTTCTCGCGCGTGCTCGACCGGTCGTCGGGCCGCGGCGTTCTCGAGCAGCGTGCTCACGAGCGCATCAATGAGCTCGAGGAGGTCGTCGGGAATGTCGTCCGCGAGCTGCAGAAATACGGCGCGCGTCCGCTCGGCATCGTCCATCGCGCTGAGGAGCCATACTCGGAACCCTGCGAATTCATCAACACAATCCTGACCTGCGGTCTGTCGCGGCCGATGCGCCTGCCGCGGATGGGAATCCGAAGCTATGTCGGAACCTCGCGACTGCATTTTTCCAAACGGACCTTGCAGGCACAAGGGCCGACCGAGGCCGACAATCGCTTCGGGGCGGTGCTCTCGATCAAGGAGTATCCGCCGTTTTCGGGGCCGGGCATGCTCGACGGGCTGCTCCAGATGAACCACGAGTTCATCCTGACCCAGTCCTTCACAATTGCCGACAAGCCAATCGCTCAGGAACGGATCTCACGGCTGCAGCGGCAGATCCGCGCTTCGGACGAGGCTGGCAGCACGGTCGAGACAGACATCGATTTTGCGCTGAACAGTCTTGTCAACCAGGAGGCGGTCTTCGGCTATCACCATTTCAGCCTGCTCTGTCTGTCGCGCGATCTCGGCGGCCTCGACAAGGCAGTCGCTGAACTCGGCTCCTGCCTCACCGATATGAACATCAACTGGCTGCGGGAAGACCTCAACATGGAGGCTTCATTCTGGGCGCAGCTTCCGGGCAACCACAGCTACATCGCACGCTCCGCGATGCTGTCGAGCGCCAACTTTTCCGGCTTCTCCTCGATGCATAATTTCGCGACAGGGAGGGCGGCCGGTGTTCATTGGGGACTGCCTATCTCGATCCTCGAGACCACCTCCCAAACCCCTTACCATTTCAACTTTCATCAGCGAGACATTGGCCACTTCCTGGTCACCGGCCCGACTGGCTCGGGAAAGACGGTGGCGTTGACCTTCCTGCTCGCCCAGGCGTTCCGCATAACTCCGGAGCCGAAGGCCGTGTTCTTTGACAAGGACCGCGGCGCCGAGATTTTCGTGCGCGCGGTGGGCGGCGCGTATGAAGTTCTCGAACCAGGCATCATGACCGGTTTCAATCCGCTCCAGCTCGAGAACAATTCGGCCAACCGTGATTTCCTGCTTCGTCTTCTGCGGGCAATGCTTCAGCCGGCGGACGGCCGCGGGTTCAGCCAGGAAGAGGAGGATACGCTCGAGCGAGCGATCGGCCGCATCTGCCAGGAGCCGGTCGAGCGACGGACGCTGGCCAATCTGTCCGCCCTGCTGATGGGCCGCTCGCGCGCGGACGCCAACGACCTGCAGGCGAGGCTGAGACCATGGTTCGAGGGCGAGAAGGCCTGGCTCTTCAATGCCGACCGCGATGTCCTGTCGTTTTCGGGCCGTCGAATCTTCAGCTTCGACATGACGCATATCTTGGACAATCCGGAAGTGCGCACGCCCGCCCTCATGTACCTCTATCACCGGCTCGACGAGCTGCTCACTGGCGATCCGGTCCTCATCTTCATGGACGAAGGTTGGAAGCTGCTCCAGGACCCGACCTTCTCCGCCTACATCGTCGACAAGATGAAGACGATCCGCAAGCTAAACGGGATCGTCGGCTTCGGCACCCAATCAGCAGCTGACATTGCGCGAGCGCCACAGTCCCATGCGCTGATCGAGCAGTCCTCGACCAACCTGCATTTCCCCAATCCGCGCGCCGACGAGGAGAGCTACGTCGGCCGGTTCGGATTGACGGCGAAGGAGTTCAGTTTCATTCGCAACACCCCGCCGGAGCGGCGGAGCTTCCTGATCAAGCACGGCAACGATTCCGTCATTGCCAAGCTCGACCTCTCGGCAATCCCGGACATCGTAAAAGTGCTGTCTGGGAGGAAGGACACCGTCGAGGCCTGCGCCGCGCTGCGCGCGCGTTTGGGTGATCAACCGAGCGCGTGGCTTCCGGAATTCTGTGGCTGGGAGCGCACGGCATGAGCAGACGGCTTCCCCTCCTACTTGTCCTCCTCGCCTCGCCGGCGATGGCCGACATTCCGACGATTGACGGAACAGTCCTTGATCCGCGCAAGGAGCGTTATAAAATGACGACCGGCATCGAGGAAACCGATCGCGATCGATACACCAGCAACCAGGGTGTCACCTGCTCTGTCTATCGTCCCGGGCGAAGGGATCATCCGGTGGCTGCCGCGAACGCCAACGCGTCGATCGCCGGTCTGGTTAGGCGCATCGCCCGTGAAGAAGGGATCGACGAGAACCAATTCCTCGCACTGGTCTATCAGGAGAGCCGTTTCAATCCATGCGCAAAGTCGAGCGCCGGCGCCATGGGGCTCGCCCAGCTGATGCCAGGTACCGCTGATGGTCTTGGCGTCAATCCGCACAATATCGAGGAAAACCTGCGCGGCGGCGCCCTCTACTACAAGCAGCAGCTGCAGCGCTTCAACGGCGATGTCTCGCTGGCGCTTGCAGCCTACAATTCCGGCCCTGGCAACGTTCAGAAATACGGCGGCATTCCACCGTTTCGCGAGACGCAGGGATATGTCGCCCAGATCACCCGGAAATGGCTGCCGGCATTTGGTGGGTCCGACCAGTCCGGAATTCCCCACAACTACGGTGGTGGGAGTGCGACGTTTGAGGGTGCGCGAGACAGCACGCTGAAGGCCATGGGTTTAACGGCCGCCATCGAACGGGGATCGGGCGATGTCGCTTCTTGGCTGCAGCAGTTGGCAGGGATGGCGACGGGCACAATACATGACAGCTGGGACCACAATTCCGGCGCCCGCAACGCCAATATGGAAATGCTGAACCAGTTGATCCTGCTGGGGACCGCATTCGCCGACCTGACGAATTCGCGCAACGCCATGACGCTCGGCGACATGTCCGGCGCGAGCCGCTCCGGGCGTTACGAAGGCCCTGATACTGAAGATACTACGCCGGTCGCGGGCGTCTGCGATGAGCGGCAGGGCCTCGCTTGGGATGCAAACGCCAAAGCCTGCGCCCAAAAGCTCGACCTGGAGGCCGGGCTGCAGCTCACGCCACAATGAAGGAGGCGATCATGAAGCGCTTATTTGTTGTCCTGATGACGAGCGGAGCCGCCGTCTTGCCTGCGGCAGCCGACATACCCGTCATCGACAAGACGAACTATGCCGTCGCAAAAGAGACTGCCGACACAACGTCAAAAATCCTCGACACCAACAAGGGTATTCTGACCACAGTCGAGGAAACGCTGAAAGCGGTCACGGGTGACCGCGGCAGCGATGCCGGATCGCTCAAGGATCTTGCGATCGGCAACGGCTTCAGCGTCTCGTCGGTGCCAACCTTCGATAGCCTTCCGCAGAATGGCGTTGCCGACTTCGGACCGATGGGATCGGACATAGCCCAGGCGGCGACGCTATTCATCAACGGCTTGCAGCTCGTCAAATCGCTTTCGGGCAAGGACAACAGTTCGCTGGCTAGCGACAAATCCTACCAAGAACTCATGAAAACCGTGCTCGGCGTTTCGGCATTGATCACCGGTTCGCACCAGGCTGTGGAGACGAGACGCACAGCGCTCGAGAATGCAGGGCAGGGGATCGGGCAGGCCGAGGACATCAAGGGCTCTATCGACCAGAACACGCAGCTTCAGGTTCAGACTGGGCTAACGCTCAACGAGATGATCGGGGTTCTGAATGGTGGCGTCCAGTCGCTGCATGCGGAGAACCAGCGGCGCCTCACCGACATCTCAAACACACGCAAGGCATTGACCTACGAATGAGGGATGCGCGTGCAACTGTTGTCGGATTGGTTCTCGTTCTATCGGCGCTTGCAGCCGGATGCGGGACGCCAAAAGAGAAGACCGCACCGTGCAATCGACCGGCCAACCTGTCGAGCTACGCTTCCGAAGCCCGTCAGGGCTGTGGGCCGATGGCGGCGATCAACAACGATCCACGAGCCGCCCTTGCGGCAATCGATGAATTCGCGGAGTAGGGCAGAGCGGTGGAAGATTTCATTGGCGAACTGCTCCAGCGGATCGACGCGTCCGGCGAGAACTTTTCGCAACGCGCCTTCGAGGCGCTCAGCAACGACATCGAGCCCCTGCTTCGTCTCCTCTTCACCCTGGCGGTGCTGTTCTACGGCGTGCAATTGTTTCTCGGCACGTCCCGCATCAGCGTCGCCGAGATCATCGGCCGTATCGCACGCCTGTTTGTGATTCTGGTGCTGGTGAGCACCTGGGCGAACTTCAACGCGCTTTTCTATGACTGGCTGACCAAGGTTCCGGAGGCGGCAGGACGGGCCATCCTGGCCGCCTCGGCGACGGGCGTGACCGAACCGACCAACGGCCTCTCCCAAATATGGAAAACAGCCAACCTTGCTGCGGCCGCCTTCTCCGAACAGGCCGGTTACTTGTCCGTGCTGCCGGCGCTGATCGGCATGATCATCATGGTTTTCGCAGGCCTGTTCGTGGCGATTGCGCTTGGCATTCTCGTCCTCGCCAAGGTCGTTCTTTGGGTTCTTCTTGGCACAGCGCCGATCTTCGTCGCCTGCATGTTTTTCAACGTAACGCGCACCTATGCGCTCGGATGGCTGAACCAGTCGCTGCTCTACGCAATCATCCCGCTCTTCGTTTACGTGATTGCCGCGTTCCTCATCGCGGCGATGGAGCCTGAGCTGACGAAGATCGATCAGGTTTCGGGAAATCGGGAGCTGAAGCTGAGCGACTTTGCTGCTTTCATCATGCTTTGTCTCGCGGGCAGCTTCGTCCTGATCCAGGTTCAATCGTTCGCCCAAGGAATTGTAGGAGGGCTGGCCACACCCGTAGGCGCTCGCTCGCGGCAGATCGCCGGCCGAGGAATTTTCCAGAGCCGCGGGGCGGTTGGGCGATCGGCCGAACAGACCCAGGCCGCCGTGCATCGCGTGCAGGCGAGACTTCGCGCTCCGCAATCCTCAGCCGGCAGCGCCATGCAGCGCACGATCGCCGCGAACGGGACGCCAAGATAGACCCAGAGCGCCCACGAGAATGACACCGTTTCAACCAGGTATCGAAACGACGAATGGTCGAAAATTCCGAAAAAACACTACACACCTATTTCCAGCATGGCGACGTCTGGGAGCAGGAGATCATCAAGCGGGCGGCGCGCTCGGCCCGCGTCGCCTGGTTTTTCGCCGTAGTCTTCGCCGGGATCGCGATGCTCAGTCTGATCGCGATGGTGCTGATGCTACCGCTAAAAAGCTTCGAACCGTACGTCGTCACAGTCGACAGTACGACAGGTTTTGTCGAAGTGAAATCCGGTTTGACACGGCCAGCCAATCTAACCGAGCAGCAGGCGGTAACTCAGGCGAATGTCGTCCGCTACATCCGCAATCGCGAAGGCTACGATCCCTATGCGATCGAGGAATATTTCGGGATCGCCGCGCTGTTGTCCACGGACGAGGCAGCCCGGGAGTTGCAAGCGCTGTTCAGCGCCGCGAACCCGCAGAACCCGGCCAAGATTTATGGTCGCCTGAAGCGTGTGCTCGTCGATATCAAGTCGGTAACCTTCCCGAACGCCAGCACGGCAATCGTGCGCTTCTCGACCACCGAGAAGAGCGACACGGAATCTATCATCCGCCATTGGATCTCGATCGTCCGCTTCCGCTACACCGACACACCCATTCGCAACGAATGGCGGTTCGAGAACCCCCTTGGGTTTCAGGTCTACGCATATCGCCGCGACCAGGAAACGGTTACGCCGGGGGAGGGGTGATGGACGTACGCCCGGCCGCAGCAGCCTTCCTGATGATCAGCAGCCTGTCCTGCCCAGCCACGGGCGCTCAGACCCCGAAGGGTGGATCACTCGACCCACGCGTGACCAGCGTCACCTATCAGGAAAATAATGTCGTCCAGGTGTTCGCCACTTACGGCATCTCAACGATGATTGTCTTCGACGAGGAAGAGAGATTTGAGACGATATCCCTTGGCGACACAGAGAGCTGGCAGGTAGTCCCCGCAGAAAAGGGAAACATCCTCTTCGTCAAGCCGATTGCCAAAGATGTGACGACCAACATGAATGTCGTCACGACCAAGCGCATCTACTATCTCGAACTCCGTGATTTTCCACCCGATGCCGGCCGCAAGGTATTCGGAATCCGCTTCCATTACCTCGAGAAGAACCTGAATGCCGCGCTTCGCAAGGAAGCCGAGCAGCGCGCCGCGTGGCCGAACATCTCCGGTATCGACAAGGCGAACGTCAACATCGACTACTCCTTCTCGGGCGATGCGCGGCTGAAGCCGCTGATGGTGTTCGACGACGGCAGCAAGACGTTCTTCAAGTTCGACGCTCAAGTGCCCGCGATCTTCGCCGTCAACTCCGACTTTTCGGAAACGCTGATGAATTTCCGCAGGGAAGGGGAGTACATCGTGATAGACGGCACTTCGGCCCAGTTCACGCTGCGCGACGGCGATCAATGGATCTGCATCTTCAATCTGCGAAAGCCTGATTTCGGCGCGCCTGATCCCGGCATTTTCGGGCCCGTCGAGGATGATCAGGCAAAGCGACGGCGCAGGAGCGGCAACTGATGAAGCGCGCGCTCGAACTCGAAGCCCTGGGACAGGGTGACGATGCTGTTATTGCCGATCATTCGGTCCGCCGCAACCAGCTCATCGGCGGCAGCCTTCTCATCCTGTTCGGGCTTGTTGCCGGCTATTTTGTCGTCGCAGGCCGGCAGCAGCCAGTGCGAGACATGCTGCATGGCGACGAGGAGTTCACCACCACCACGTTCCGCCCGCCATCCTTTGTTCGCGAGAGAGAGCCGGTTCCGGCGGAGCCAGCGCCCGAGGTCGTCCAACTGCCTCCTCCTCCGCCCCCGCCTCCCGCGCACGAAGAGCCCGTCGATACGACGGGATTCGACGTTCCGCCGCCACCTGCACCCGCAACGGCAGCGCAGCCCCCCGATGTCGCTGAACCGCAGAAGGAGGGGTTCCCCGAGCGCTACCGCTCCAACATGGTCGTCTATGACAACATCACGGCTGAGGGCGATTCGAGAGGTATATTGGGCGGCGACGGAGAAGGTCCGTCCGTCGCAGGCGAGGACCGCAGCAGCGAGTTTCTGGCGGCGGCCGCGAGCCTCGGCGACCGTTCTGCCAAGGCAAGAAGGATCGAACGCATCGACGCCCTGATCCCGGAAGGAACACTCATTCCAGGCATCCTGGAAACCGCAATCGTCAGTGACCTGCCTGGCCAGATCCGCGCCACTGTCTCGGATGACGTCTACTCCTTCGACGGTCGTCGCATTTTGATCCCGACCGGCACGCGCCTGATCGGTGAGTACCAGTCGGATATCGTGCGCGGGCAAAAGCGCATCTTCGTCGTCTGGAGCCGCATGCTGCGTGACGACGGCGTCAGTGTGCGTCTCGATTCGATCGGCGCCGACAGTCTCGGCCGGTCAGGTCTTACAGGCCGGGTAGACAACAAGTTTCGCGAGCGCTTCGGCGCGGCGATTCTACTGTCGATCGTCGGTGGTGGCGCGAGCTACCTCACCGGCTATGGCAGTCAAGCGGCCACTGGCGACAGTGACGCGGCCGAACGCGAGGAAATCGCTCGCTCGACTATTGCACAAACCTTCTCGGACATGGCCAACCAGGCGCTCGGCGACAGCCTCAGGATTCCTCAGACGATAAGCGTAAGCCAGGGCCAGCGCATTTTCGTGTTCGTGCGCCAGGACCTCGATTTCTCGGAGTTGTACGAAGACCCGGTCACCGAAGCGCTGAAGGAGATCCGTCGTGAACTTGGTCTCAACTGAACGCGTCCGAAATGACCGGCATTACTTTCTCTATCGTGCGCTCGCGCCTCTGAACCCGCTCCTCGATGACAGCAAAGTTGTCGAGTTATCGGTCAACCGACCCGGTGAGGTCTATGTGGAGCGGCTCGGCGCTGACCATATGGAGTTCTCCTCCGTTCCCGGACTCACCACCTCGGAAATCATCAACATTGGCGAGCGTGTGGCGGCCGCTACCAGCCAGTTTGTCAGCCCGGCAAAACCAATCCTAAGCGCTGCCCTGCCTTCTGGCGAGCGTATCCAAATCATTCTTCCGCCTGCGGCGCCTGATGGCGGAGCGATCTCGATCCGCAAACAGGTCGTGAGCGATTTCACGCTCGACGACTATCGCGACAACGGCGCCCTCGACCATGTCGCGGTTGCCGTCAAAGGCCTGAGCGAAACGGATCGTCTTCTCATTGGCCATCTTCGCAGCGGTGACATCTACGGATTCATCCACACTGCCATCCGGGGTCGTGTGTCCATCCTGATCAGCGGCGGCACCTCAAGCGGCAAAACGACATTCCTCAATGCCTGCCTCAAATCCGTCGACGGCCACGAGCGCATCATCACCCTGGAAGACACGCGCGAGCTTTTCCCACCGCAGCCGAACGCTGTCCATCTGGTCGCCTCACGAGGCGATCAGGGAACAGCCAGCGTCACGATTCAGTCTCTGCTCGAGGCGGCGCTTCGAATGCGGCCGGACCGGCTTTTCGTCGGCGAGGTGAGGGGATCGGAGGCATTTGCCTTCCTGCGCGCAATCAACACCGGCCACCCCGGATCAATGTCGACCGTGCATGCCGACACGCCGCTCGGTGCCTACGAGCAGCTCGCTATGATGGTCATGCAGTCCGGCCTGTCCTCGGCGTATCCCAAGGCGGACCTGATCTCCTATATCAGCCAAGTCATCCCGATCGTGATTCAGCTTCGCCGCGACGGCGGCCGGCGCGGCGTCTCGGAGATCTTCTTTGCCCGCGATGGTGTGGCGGATCCATGACTGGCTCGTTGCGCCTGTGTTATCTGGCATTCTGCCTGGCGATTGCCTGCATCGTCTGGATGTTCGGCTACGGTCTGGCGCTGCAGTTCTTCTACAAAGACGGCCGGATCATTCAGACGATGATCACGACCAATCCCTTCGTGCCATTCCAGCAGTTGATGCTCTACGCCCACAACCCGATTTTGCAAACGATAGCGCTCGGCGCGATCGTGCCGGCGGTCGGTGTTGCCGGGATCATCGCTTATGCCGGTGTTCGTCCTAACAGCAATCCGCTCGGGGACGCGCGGTTTCAGAATGCAATGTCGTTGCGCCGCGGCAATTGGTTCCGCCGGAAGGGACACATTCTCGGAAGGTTCGGGCGTCAGATGCTGCGCGTCAATGACGAGCGCCATCATCTCGTTATCGGGCCAACTCGGTCGGGGAAGGGGGCTTGTTACGTGGTGCCGAACGCGCTGACCCACGAAGGTTCTATGGTAATCACCGACCTGAAGGGAGAGATCTTCCGCAGTACGGCTGGCTACAGGAGGTCAAGAGGCAACCAGGTCTTTCTGTTCGCGCCTGGTTCGGATCGTACACATCGCTACAATCCACTCGACTTCATCCGGCCGGACCGTGGTGACCGCACCACCGATATCCAAAACATCGCGAGCATTCTCGTTCCCGAAAACTCTGAATCGGACAACTCGATCTGGCAGGCGACCGCTCAGCAGGTGATGGCCGGCGCGATAAGCTACATCAGTGAGAGCGTCCTTTACCAAGGAAGACGCAACCTCGGTGAGGTTACCTCCTTTTTCAACTCAGGCGCCAACCTCCAGGCTCTGATGACCTCCATCAAGGAGAAAGAGCCTTACCTTTCGCGCTTCACGTTGGAGAGCTTCAACGCCCACATCGCACTGTCGGAACGAGCTGCGGCCTCCGCGCTGTTGGACATCCAGAAGGCCTTACGGCCGTTTCGCAACGAGCGCGTGGTGGCGGCGACCAGCGTCACCGACATGGATCTGCGCGCGATGAAGCATCGGCCGATCTCGGTCTACCTCGCCCCGAACATCACGGACATCACGCTCCTGAAACCGCTGTTGGCGCTGTTCGTCCAGCAAACGCTCGATATGCTGATGCTGGAACACCGACCGCGATCGGTGCCGGTATACTTCCTGCTAGATGAGTTCCGCCAGTTGAAGAAGATGAGCGAGATCACGGGCAAGCTGCCCTATGTCGCCGGCTACAACATCAAAATGGCCTTTATTATCCAGGACCTCAAGAATCTCGATGATATCTATGGCGAGACCGCACGCCATTCCCTGATGGGCAACTGCGGATATCAACTCGTCCTGGGCGCCAACGATCAGGTCACTGCCGAAACAGTTTCGAAGGGACTCGGCAAGCGAACCGTTCGTTATAGGACTGAGTCCCGCACGATCGAGCTGATAGGCCTTCATCGCCGCACCAAGGTGGAGCAGTTGCGCGAGCGTGATCTGATGATGCCGCAAGAGATCCGGCAAATGCCCGCGGATAAAATGATCATCATGGTGGAAGGGCAGGGGCCAATACTGGCTGACAAGCTGCGGTTCTTTGCGACCGCACCGTTTGCTCAATTGGAGGCGTTCTCCAGAGCGCATGTGCCCGACGTCCCGGTCATCGAATTTCTTCCGCATGCGCCGGTGCTCGCGACGACAGAAGCCTACGCCAGAGTAGGTGCCGAAAATGAACCGATCCCTGCCGCAGGCGATTTGCACCGCAATCTTTATTCAACGCCTGGGCACGTGGTCCGTGAAGATGCGGCTGTACGAGCTGCAGCCCATGTTGCACAAGGCGATCCTAGTGCAAAAGTGATTGAGGCGCGAATCTCAAGCCGTTCGGGCGCTGCTTCGCAATTGGCGAAGCCCACTCGACCGCCAAACGGAAAGGATTGCTCCGACTTTTCAGCTCTAGATTGGCCGTCTGGACCAGCTATAGCGGCACGGTTCGTTCCAGCCGCACGGAAACTGAAACGACTCGTCGAAAAGGCGCAAGCGTCGCAAACGAAGGAAGCGGGGAGCCGCGATTGGTCGACTATATTTGACGAGACCGTACCTGACGACCAAGAGGAGCCGGAACTAGCGATGGACGATCCGCAATCTTAACCGCGTGGTCGTATCCCGTCAGGCAGGCTCCTCGACGGTCTTGAAGCCGCTCGCCAGCGCACCGTTGACAGTGCTGCTATGGCGTGGGGCGAGGATTGGGGCCGCCGGCTATCTGGGGTCGACATTTCTTAATCTCCGGTTTCCTGACTACCGGTCAAAAGAGCCTCGACTGCGGACTTCACTTTCTACGGCAAAGTCCCGTTAGTGCTCGCGCACCAGGTCGAGCGCCGCGTTGCGGAACGCCTCGCTGCGGCGTCAGTTGCTCGGCCATCACGAACATAGGCCTGCAGCAGCCGGTGGACTTGGCTGCGGCTGAGATGAAGCAGTTCGGCCGCCTGGACGACGCTCAGCCGACGCTCACGGATCTTCTGGACGGCTTCAAGCCGATGCAACTCTTTCTGCGACAAGGTGACCAAACAAGGCATGACGGCTCCGCAAAACCTGGCCGATGACCAGCTGTGAAAACGTCAGCCTTCCTTTCCTGGCTCGTGTTCGCCAGTCCCAGAGAGGCGAGGAGTGTCGCATCTCTAACTGGCCCATGTGTCGCATTACTAAATGGCTGCTACATGTCAAAGTCGCATAACATATCTTATGGAACTTTCTAACATATTGAAATCATTTGGCTTTCTCGAGACGCCAGTCAAAGCAGCTGATATTCAGCCCGAAACGCTCGATCCACATCCGCACCGCCTCAGCTTCAGCGGCTGCCGACCGGCATCGCCATCGTCTCGGCGTCGCTTGTATCCGTATGCACCGCCTCGCGGATCAGTCGCTCTGTCGTCGCCTCGAAGTGGCTCCATAGATCAGAGTGCAGTTCGGAAAACTGCCGCCACACCACCGTGTCGATGAACCGTCGCGGCGCACGCACCATGATCGTCGTGCGCCGCTGCCGCGGATAACGGTAGGGCCGGATGCCATAGCGCCGGCACAAAGCCACAAACAGTCGAACCGCCCACGGGTCAGGCATCGAGAATTGCATCTCCACCGCAGGATCCTGACGGCCGATCTCCGAAAGCCGGGCCTTCAGCCGCTCGCTGGCAGCCCCGGCCGCCTCCCTCTCGCCAGCCGTCCCAGCGCCGAAATAGAGCGCTTCTACCTTGCGCAGCTTCTCGCGCAACTGTTCTTCAATTCCGATCATTCGTCGCCGACTGCCATTGGTCTTCACACAACGGCAGCATTCCCCGCGGCAACCGTCAACACCACCAGCCCCTGCTCCACAAGTTAATCCGTCAAGGTGGGTAACTCGCGGCGGTTACGATGGACTTGGCACTCAGCCGACGAAGCAAATTCTGATTGGCAGGATCCAAGCCTCGATTGTCTCGTAGACGTCAATCGCCGACGCTTCGATCGACCGCAGCACGCGCCCAAAATAGATCAGCGGCGCAATAGTCGCAAAGGCCAATAGAAGCCATGATCCTGGCCACCCACTATCATTGTTGGGCAGTTTGTCTGGAGGAGGGCCATATCTGTACGGCCAGTTCTCTTCAACTGGGGGCTACCTTTCATGATCGTCGTGTTCTCGATCATTCCTCTCTTCCATCTCGCGTTTCAGTTCGCGCAGGCGCGGGACATGTTGCTGTGGCGGGTCGGAGCGCGTAGCTTCTGAATTGGCTCGCTCTGCCCGCCTACCGGAGCGTTCCCGATCTCTTGACGTGAGACTTTCATCTCCAAGAACGCGGCGGTCGTCTTGGGTCTCTTGTTCTCCTTCGATATTGCGACTGGTTTCCTCGTGGCGTGTAATGTCGCGAATCTGTTCTGCCTCGGCTCCGATCGCAGCTGGCGCCCTATCGGACGATCTCTGGGTGAGCGAATTGCTAGTTGTCGATGCTGTCGCGTCAGCTGGTTCGGTAACCTCTCGGTCTGTCGGCCTGTCCTCGCGCGTGCGGCTTTGCCGATTGACCCGTTCGTTTCTCTCGATGGTCGTCTGTAGGTCTCGGTCGCTTGTAGCCACCTCCCTCAGCCAGGTGTTGCCTGCGAGGGCAAGCCGCGCAGCTGGGTCGACCTCACGGTCGAGGGCGTTTTCTGTATCACGTCCGTCTTCAACGGCTCGGTCAATTGACCGTCGAGCGGCTTCGATTTCCACCATGACGTCATCGCGGTTCTCAACCGCTTCTCGGCCGTGCTTCTTGACCACGCGATTCCGCTGGTCTGGGTTTTCGCTTGCAGTGCGCACTGGTTCACGAACATCGGCATTTACCTGCTGCTCCGTGAACTCGAGGTATTCCCGCCGGATGTCGACCACGTCTCGCGCCGCCGCGGCAACCTCCTCGAATTCCCTCCGTTCCGATGGTCTGACAGTAGTCTCAACATCAGCCAGGACAGCTTCGACGCGCTTTTCGTAGGCCTCGAATTCGAGGCGTGTCATCTCACGCATGGGTGCCTCTTCGCCTCCTATGAGTTCTCGCAGCATTACCATATTGGTACTGAGATTCGTATCTGCAACGCCTTTGTTGGCGTTTTCAACGTCGATTTGACGTTCTCGCAAAGCCGTGTGGATTCGCTCGATCTGGCCGCCGGCGAAGTCAGCAACCGAGGTTCCGCCATCCTCCCGTGCGAGTTCGCGCCAAGCCTGCGCGGCTTCAGCTGCGTATTCGGTACTTCTGTCGGAGCGCGCCGCCTGAGGTCGATTGGATCGCTTAGCTTCGTAGCGCACCTGTGCAAATTCACTCGTGCCCTCATGCTCGGTCCTGCCAGCATAACTGACCGGCCGGACCTGGTTGCGTGTGTATGCGGGAGGGCTCGCAAGATCTCGGCGGTCGGTCAGCTCCATTGCGATGCCATGTTCCCTCGCCTTCTCCGCCATTAGCGAACGCCACTCCCGGAAAATCTGCGGACTCGTCTCGATCCGCTCGCCGGTCTCCGATCGCATGGTAACGATGGCGTGCGCATGGATATGAGGACGCTTGCCGCCCTGCCCCATTTCCTTCGGGTCGTCGTAGGCATCATGCATGGCGAAGATGTACCGGTGACCGATGAACTGCTCGCCAAGGAAATCTCGAACCGCATTGTGGAATGCCGTCTCGTCGGTACCGGGGCGCGCCGAGACGATCAGGTGCATGACGTCCCTGCCCTTGCGGCTGTGCAGATCCTTGCGCCATTCCTTCTGCACGAGGTCGCTCGCCCGTTCGAAGCTCTCGATCGATCGGCCTGCGTCGTCTCGTACCTCGCCCTCGTGGGGCCGGACCAACTCGCGAACTCTCGCTGTCCCGAATTCCACGCCGTTACCGTAGCCGTGAAAGCGGAAGTGTGCGTCGACAGCGTTGCCAATGTCGCTTTCGTCAAAGCGCTGCTGAACGATCGATGAAGCCTTCACGTCCCCGGTCAGCCGCTCGCCATCCCGGTCGCGGAGCACGAGTACCCCGCGCACTTCCAACCCGCCGCCCTTCTCCTTGAAGGCATAGACAAAGTGGCGATCTCCGAAACCCGAGCGCAGGATTTCGCGCACGAGTTTGTCGTGGCCCCGGCCCGCCGCCGCCGCCGCCCGCTCTATGGTGACGCGGAACATGCCGAAGTCCCGACTGGCGGCGCGGTTGTCGAACAGGTGCTCCCATTCGGCGCGCTGTTCCGCGAGGGCGGTCTTTCCGGCGAGACGCTCACCCCTCTCGTTCTCGACGGCCAGTTTGCCATTCCGGGAGGCATAGCTCATCATCGCGACCGCACGTGCGCCACCGCCATAGGAGGCGAGCTTTACGACTGCGGGCTGGCTTCCGCGCGCCAGCGCCGCGAACCGGGAGAGCATGGACAGGCCGCGCACGCCCGCGTTGCTGCCAGGGGCCGAAGACCCGCCGCGGCTACGCTGCCGCCTGGCGCCTCCCCAGTCATCATCAGGAAGACGCGCCACCCCTCCCCTTCGCGGCAAATCCCACTCGACCTCCCTCGGCCGCCCCATCTGGATGTCATGAAGGAGGGCTGCGCGCCGTCGCTCCCACTCCCGCTCGAATGCGCCGAGGAAGAATTCCATCAACCGGACCGACCGCGTCGCGCGGTCGCCGCGCGCTGCGTCATATCTGCTAGTTCGACCACGACCGTGTTGGCGACAGCCCGCGCATCGGCGACCACGTTTGCCACGTCCGAAGCCCCTACTGATCGTCCGGCGTTAATAGCGCGAGCGACTTGATTGAGGTTGCTGCCGATGGCTCGCATGTCCCGAGCGAGCAGCCCAATGATGGCCCGATCGGCTTCGGTCAGGAATGGGCGCAGACCCGCACCCTCGAGCGAGAGCGACCTGATAAAGGCCGAAACGGACAGACCGGCGCGCTCAGCCGCCGCCTCGACGGCACAAAACTCGTCCTGCGACAACCGGATGTGCGCCACCTTCTCCTTCCGGGTGCTTTTGACCGCGGCGGATGTGTTCGTCGCCTTCATCGCCATCAGCGTCGGTGTTTACGGCCGCAGGCC
The DNA here is from genome assembly GCF_000236565.1 of Mesorhizobium alhagi CCNWXJ12-2. Lineage (GTDB taxonomy): Bacteria > Pseudomonadota > Alphaproteobacteria > Rhizobiales > Rhizobiaceae > Allomesorhizobium > Allomesorhizobium alhagi. Next base: position 16,551 of record NZ_AHAM01000278.1, read on the forward strand.
GCGGATCGAGGGCCTGTCCCTCGATCGTCAGGAAAATGTATCACATTTTTCCGTATCCTGCCAACTCATTTTGACCTCCGTTTTAGCGAATTCTCTCCATCTTTTCTTTTTTACATAGTCATATCGGTTATGTTTTTTTACAATCATGCAGTCGTAGAGACATGTGAATCCACGATCCTACAAAGATGGATTCGTGCGTGAGTAGAAACACATTTTCATGGAGGGAGCAGATGCCGATCGTGATCGCAGCCATCAACGGCAAGGGAGGCGCCGGCAAGTCGACGGCGCTCATGAACATCGCTGGCGAATATGCCTTGCGGGGCAAGACTGTCGCCATGATCGACATGGACGCCCGCAGCAATCTGACCAGATGGTGGAGCGATTGCCGCGAGAAGGATGCTCAGGCCGAGGGCATCGACGTGGTCGGACACAAGACCGCTAAGGCGCTGAACGGCTTCCTCGGCCGCAACGGGGAAGGCTTCGACTACATCCTCATCGACACGCCCGGGGAAGACACCGCGCTTGTCGATCCGGTCATCGGATGGTCCGATCTGGTGATTTCACCCATCCAGCCGTCGAAACGTGAGGTGCTGGGCGCGATCGATTGCTTCGAGGCGATTTTGCGGGTCAACGAAGCGCGTGGCCGCAGCTGTCGGCATGGCGTACTGAAAACACGTATTTCTCTCACCGTCCGCTATACGGAGCTCTATCGGAAAATTCGTCCGATCATCGAGGACAAGGTCGGCACGTATCTGTTCCGGACCGAGATCATGGAGAGGAACGTTTACAAGGATATCCAGAACGGCATCGGTACGCTTCAGATGCAGGACACGACCGAGGCGGTCGCCAAGGCTCGTCGCGAGACCCAAAATCTCGTTGGCGAGATCGACGCTCTGTTGAGCGGTGCAGATGGTTTCGGGAGAACGTCATGAACCGTCAGGAGAACCTTTCGCTGGACGAGTTCGCAACGGCGCCGAGAAAGCGGGCTGCAGACCGGATGGCGCCCATGACGAACGCTGAAGCTGCCGACGAACATTTCGGCAGGCCTTCACCGCCGGATCAGCCGGATGAAAATTTGCGACAGCTGGAAGCCAGAAAGGCGTTGCGCCAGGTGAAGCGGGAACGCAAGAAGGGAGAGAGCCACTTCGTCAATGTCAGCCTCGACCGGCAGACCAAACGGCGCTTGAAGTTTGCCTCGTTCAACGCGGAGACGTCGATGCAGGCGATCATGGAGCGGGCGATCGTGAAATATCTTGACGAACTCGGTTTGTGATCGAAGCAGGAAAGAGCTTTCCTCCATCAACCGCGGAGCAAATTGATTTCGAGGCATCCGACCTGCTAAGGATGGATCAGATTGGTCCTGATTTTGCGACATCAGGGCAAAGTGGGGCGATTATCCACGTCATGCAGACGTGGTTTCTCGCGGGCAACAGGAGCAGGCCGAAGCCGTCGCCATGGCAATCAAGGATGTACAAACCTACATCGACGAACATGGGCTCGTCGAGACGAGTGATGATGAGTCCGAAAAGCCCATCTACCGAAAGCCCGGATTTGAAGGGGTCAAAACCTTCAACGAGATGGAGCAGGCGTTCAGCCGGTTCATCCGCGAGCGGCGCGACGCCAACAGGCTGAACCGGGCGCAGATGGGCATGATGGTGGGGCTCCATGAGACCATTTTCGCGCGATATGAGCGAGCCTTTTCCAAGCTGCAGGCGACGCGGCTGATCCACCTTTGCGAAATACTTGATTGCTCGCCGATCGAGATGCTTCATGTCGCGGCTCCGCATTTTTTCGGCGGCAGTCGCCATGAGGCAGACGACAAGCTGAAGCTGATCATGCGCATTTTGAACATGCCTCCTGCCACCGCTTCCAATCTGCTCAACCTTGTCGAGGGGCTTGTGCGCGACAGCACACACGGCGACAGGCAAAAAGAACGGTAGACGGGTTTAGATCGCCACCGGCGTTGATTCACTGTTTTCCATGCAGGACGACATGGCCCTCGCGGCTGTGTAGTGGCCGCTCTTAGGCCATATCCGGGGGCCCGCCGATGGTGACGGCGAACCTCGACCGAGATCTGCCCCCTTCCATAACTGCCGTGAATCGATTGGCGCTTATTGATTCAAAACATGCGTTGGACGGCAGAGCGCGCGCCGGTGAAAAGTCCAGGAATGAGCGAACCTCCCGGACCGCGATTTTTCCGTCGCATCGATCCCGCGCGCAATATGGCGCGGTTCTACGTGGTGATGTTGCAGCCGACCCTCTTTGGCGAGATGGCCGTTGTGCGCCAGTGGGGACGCATCGGCACGCGCGGCCGTGAGAAGACGGAGTATTTTAGAGGCGATGCAGAGGCGATCTCAGCGGCCACAAGGCTTGCTGAACGCAAGATGCGACGCGGCTATGCAGACCTGCGCGACTGACCCCGACATCAAATGCAAATGGGATATCGGATCCCAAAAAGGAGCCAGAGCATTGGACGACATAATCTCAGCGCTATGACGCGGAGCGGCTTAATCCGATTCGGTTTATGTTGGATTCGACATAAGCCGAAGAGCACGAATGGGTCTTCGGGGTCGGCCGAGACGATCAGCCATGAAGCAGATGCATCGGGCGTGAAGAACTTGACGACCGGCATGGAGTCGAAATCGGCATCCTGTCGGTACCGTGAGCCATTCTCCAGCAGAGTGGCGCGGATGTCGTCGGTGACGAGTTCCACTGTAGGACTCCTTTGTCATTGGCGGCTGAGGCCGGCCCCGCGACATTGCGGGGCCGGCGAGTGCGGCGGTCAGGCAGGGTCGTTCCAGAGGATCACTTTCTTCGCGGGATCGCCCCCCGGGGCGGGAGCCACGTTGCCAAAGATCACACCGATCTCTGGCGCTTCGAGCTTTGTCGAGATGTACTCTTCTCCGGTCCGCTGCGAGACCCGGTTCCAGGCGGCGCCCATCTCGAAGCCGTTGCGGCGATTGACGATGCGGTAGTCGGGCGCGTTGTCGCTCGACTTCTGGTCGTTCGGGACGATGGCGATCGAGGCGCTGACGCGCAGCGTCGCAAACACGCCCTCCAGAGTGCCATCCTGCTTCTGCGTGAGGGTTGCGATCGTGGTGGCCATGGTATTTCTCCTATCGGTTGCATCGGGACCATTCCCGATGGCGCCGCAGGAGAGGGCCGCCCACCGCGGTCACCGAGCGCAGCGAGGGGAACCCCCTTGCGGGGTTGGCCGCTAGGCGGGCGGGCTTCTACAAAGGCGACATGAAAAGGGAATGGTCCGGGTGCGGCCGATCCAGGAGCGGACGCCAAGGCCACCTGGCAAGCTCACCGAAGCAAGCTCACCGAAGCTGTGTCCGAACGCGGCGGCTTGCGCCACGTCGGCCGTCAGCGCCTCGATCGCCAGCGTCACGACCAGACTCCACAAGCGTGGGCATGCGCTCGCCTGCCGCATCTACAACCGCCCCATTGATGGAGACAACTCGGCTGGAACCGGGTCTCGCAGCGGATGGGAAAAGGAGGCCGCCGGGCCGGCAAGCGATGGGAATCTGGGCTTCGGCAATTTGGCTCTTGCTCTGGACGGAGACCATTTCCGATTGGCGCCTATCGACAGAGATTGACGCATTCTGATAGCCGTATCCGCCGCCCCGCATGACCGCGGGGTCGATCTGTGCGTCCGGCGCCGGGCCCTCCAAGCGGAAAATGTCTCCGCGACCCTTTCGGGCGATTTTTCATCATGACTGGCTTGCAGAAACGGCGAGCGCGTCCTGATAGGGATAGGATGAGCCGTCGATTCTGTCGCAATCGGGCTCATCGACGACGGCCCAGTTCGGCCCGCGCTTGCTCAATACGCGGTGCGTCTCGAAAGCTCGACGGGCTTGCTGTTGTGCGACCACAGCTCGTTGCGTCAGTCCCGTGCGATCGCGAGCATCGGCGAACCGATGCTCCGCAAAAAAGCGGCGCTTATGCGCCGCTCTCCGTGAACCGCCAGATCGGGATGCCAAAGCGGCGGGCCTTGTCGCACAGGTTTTCCGTGATGCCGGAGCCGGGGAAGGCAATGATGCCTGCCGGCATGACCGACAGCAGCTGGTCGTTGCGCCGGAACGGCGCCGCCTTGGCGTGCCGGTTCCAGTCCGGCTTGAAGGCGATCTGCGTGGCGCCGCGGGCTTCGGCCCAGCAGGCTGCGATGCGCTCGGCGCCACGCGGGCTGCCACCGTGGAGAAGAACCATGTCGGGATGCTTCTCGCGCGCCCTGTCGAGCGCGGCCCAGATCAGCTCGTGGTCGTTAAAGTCCATGCCGCCCGCGAAAGCAATCTTCGTGCCGGCCGGCAGCAGAACCTCTGTCTCGGCGCGGCGGCGGGCGGCGAGAAAGTCGCGACTGTCGATAACCGCCGCCGTCACGTTCGCGTGGTTGACCTTCGAGCCGGTACGCGGCCGCCATGCGGAGCCGGTGTGCGCCTTGAACAGGTCGGCCGCCATATCGCGCATGAACTCGAACGCGTTGCGGCGGTCGACAAGAGTGAGGCCTTCTTGCGTGAGCCGCTCCAGCTCGACGGACTTAACTTCGGTCCCGTCCTGCTCACGCTGGCTGTCGCGCTGGGCGTCCTCATTGCGGTCGAGGTCGCGGGTGATGCGGTCGCCTGCGCGATGGAAGAGATTGACGAACGACCAGAGCAGATCATCGAGGTCGGGCTCGAGACGCGTGTTGCCCAACATGCCGGCGAAGGTCTCGAATGCAGCTGCAAGTGCGTCGCTGAGCGCCGTCTCGTCCGGCAGCGGCCGCGGGTCCGGGTCGTCCTGGTGAAAGCGGTGGCCGTACAGCTGCATCTCGATGACGACGCGCTCGGTTGGGGACGAGGCGTGGTGGGGCTCGTAGCTGTCGTCGAATGGAAGATCGAGGTTCATGGCTTGTCTCCGTCGGGTTGAAGACCGCGCCTTTCGCGGCCTGACGGCGCACCCGTGCCGCGCGCCGGCTCCGGCGGGCACCGCGAGCAAAGCCGAGCGGCCGAAGCGCAGCGGAGGACGGCGCAGCCGTTGCGGCCGGCGCCGGGGTGTGGCGGGTCGCCTCTCAGGCAGGCCGCGAGCGCGGTCCCTCCACCCGCCGCGGCCAACCACGAATCGCCGGTTCCGGCGGCGGCGCCCTGCCCCGCGATCCGGTGCCGGGGGTCAGCCGGAGGGCAGATGCAGCCGCGCGTCTTCGGGGGCGAGTTGATCCCGCAGCCATCCCCGCGAGACGCCCTAGCCGCCGCAGGTCTTCGTTGAAGTCGCCAAGCCGTGGGCAAAGCACGAGCGTGACGACGCCGGCCTCGCCTGCTCGCCGGCGCAGTCGCTCGATGCCGCGCCGCCCAGCGGCATTGCGTCTGCCGCGATGTAGAGACGCTCGCAGCCGGGCGGGGAGGATCAGGGCCGCAAGGTGATTGGCCGAGGTTGAGGCGAACGCCACCCAGTTCGACGTGAGCCTAGTCGATTGACGTTGATCAAATCGTTCAGGTGAGCCCGATGGTATGGAAGTGCTCGTTAACTGCCACGGAGATCATCAATGCTGCGCAGCATCGTCGTAGCCCTCGACGGATCGGCTTCTAGCGTCGAAGCTGGACTGTTGGCGCTTGAACTTGGCAAACGCCACCGCGCTAACGTCGAAGTCCTTGGCATCGTCAATTCGGCATGGATCCAGCGTCCTGAGCCGGTTCCGATCGGCGGCATGGCATACAAAAAGGCGCTCGACCTGACATTGCTCAAGGATGCGTCCGATCGCGTCAACGCCGTTCTCAGGACCTTCAGTGAGCGTGCAAAGGACGCAGACTTCGCCGCCTTTGAAACGAAGAGGGTGGATGGCGATCCACGAATTCAGATCGAGTTCGAAGCAACCGCTCATGATTTGGTGGTGGTCGGTCGTAACAGCCTGTTCGACGAGGACGGAGAGCTTTATGAAATGCCGTTGTGCATTGATCGGGTCATTCGAGGCGAACCCCGGCCGGTGCTTCTCGTCCCTCCCGACGGCAAACCGGGTGACGTTCTGGCCGCGCCAGTGCTGATTGCCTTCGATGGGAGTCCCGCGGCATCACGGACCCTACATATGTTCGCGTTGCTCGGGCTCGCTGCGGAACGGGAGGTCCATGTCCTCACCGTCGACAACAGTTCCGAGGATGCCGCGGTCGCGACCGCTGCCCGCGCCTGCGCTCTCCTGCGACGGCACGGCGCCAAACAGGTTCATGGAATTGGATTGGGAGATCTTCAAGCCGGTACACCGGCAGAAGCGATTCTTGGGACGGCGAAAGCTTTGGGCGCGGGCATGATCGCGATGGGTGCGTACGGGCACAGAGGAATCCGCGAGATCTTCGGCTCCTGTACGCGCGCCGTCCTGGCAAATTCGTCCAAGCCCCTGTTTTTGTATCACTAGTCTTCTTCGACTTGCAACCGACGTCTGCCGTCAAAACTGTGGCGGGATGCACGCGGGAACTGCGGCCGTCAGCCGCCTTTTAATCCTGCGCGTTGCAAGCCTTTGCGCATGCACGAGCACGAGCGCATCAATTGCCACAACAGGCTGCTGCTTTCATTCTCGATCCTCAGGACCACAGGGCCTTCGTTCAGGCCAAAGCTAAAGATACCATTGGGACTTTCCGGGATGCGTCGGATTGAAGGGCTTTGAAGCCATGGGCGTGGCAGCTTTGATTTTGGCCTGATGCATGCAGAAGACGGCCGCCGGCCGGCGATCGCCGAAAATTCCTTGATGTACATAGGAATCCAAGCCCATTTACCAGCTACCGGGTGGAATGCGCCTGAGATGGAACACAGAAACCAAACCGGACAACGCCGATGGTGTTCACTGGGGTCGAAGCTTGGGCGATAGTCTATTTGGCCTTCGAATGGGCGATCCGCCTAGTGATGATTGTCATCGTGCCCTTGCGGCGTTCTCCTGAGGCCGCACGGAGCTGGCTCCTACTGGTATTTTTCCTGCCAATCCCTGCGCTTCTAATCTACCTTCTTCTTGGAAGACCTACTTACCCCCGGTGGCGCCGCGAACGTTTCCTCAGGCTGCCGAAAATTCTCGCGGCTGCATCCAAAGAGATTGCCCATTCGCGCTTCTGCCGCCGTCCCGACCTCCCGAGAAACTTGGTAGGGCCGGCGCTTTTGATCGAAAAACTTGGGCAATTCCCCACACTCGCCGGAAACGACGTCGAACTTCTCTCCGAATACGATGACGTGATCGACCGAATGATTGGTGACATTGAGGAGGCACAGCAAACGGTGCATCTTCTGTTCTACATCTTTGCCGATGACGAGACCGGCCGGCGCGTTATGGACGCGCTGGACCGGGCCGCGCGACGAGGAGTCAACTGCCGGGTTCTGATCGATGCCATTGGCTCCCGGCCATGGGCGCAACGCGTGGCGAAGCGGCTCGCCTCTGCCGGCGTGGAGGTTCGGCTCGCCTTACGGGTCGGAATTTTCCGACGCAGGTCGGCACGCGCAGATCTGCGCAATCATCGCAAGATTGCCGTCATCGACAGCCGTATCGGCTACGTGGGATCCCAAAACATCGCCAATGCAGATTTTCGCACGGGTATCGTGAATGAAGAGCTGGTCGCCCGCGTCTCCGGTCCAGTCACGACCGAACTCCAAGCAGTCTTTATCGCCGACTGGTTCTTGGAAGCCGATGAGGAACTGGACGCGCCAGCCCTATTCCCTCACCATCCACCCGACGCTGGGGTCATGGCACAGGTTCTTCCCAGCGGTCCCGACTACCCGGATGCCGGAATCGGACACTTGATCGTCGCGCTGGTTCACGGCGCGCGCGAGCGTGTCGTCATCACGACACCTTATTTCGTCCCGGACGAGGCACTCGTGCAAGCCCTCAAGACGGCGGTGCTGCGCGGCGTCGAGGTGCACTTGGTCGTTTCGCACCTGACTGATCAGTATCTGGTGCGTTTTGCGCAGCAATCATATTATTCCGAACTTCTCTTGGCCGGTATCAAAGTGCTCCTGTACAAAGGACGTTTTTTGCACGCCAAGCACATGACATTTGACGATGAGATCGCGCTTCTGGGCTCCAGCAACGTCGATATCCGATCTTTTGTCCTCAATGCCGAAGTGACTTTCGTCGCTTTTGACCGAGGTGTCGTGAAGCGCCTGCAAAGCGTGCAAAACTGCTATTTCGGCGCTAGCACGGCCCTGACAGTCGACGCTTGGGAAAACCGCACGATTGTTCGCAGGATCTGCGAGAACTTGGCTCGACTGGCAAGTCCTCTCCTGTAGATGACATGTGGCCCACCTGTGTGGTCAATGTCGTCGACCTATGACGCTGCAGGCAAAGAAGATTCATCCGCATGGCCTCTCTGACCTGGATAGGACGCTAGCGCAAGGCCGGTAGCGGGGAGGCCTGCGCGGCCAGATGATCGCGGCTGGCGGAGGTGCTCACAATGTCACTACGGCTGGTTTCCGACGGATGTATCCCATAGGTTGACGGCCTGTGGAGAGTTAGCCGACCGATAGGTGGTCGAATACACCTTTGACGCCTCTGACGCCCTCGGCAACCACGCGGGCAGCATCCCGTTCGCTCTGCGAGGAGACTACTCCCGAAAAATGGACCAGACCGTCGCTGACGGTGAGAATTAGGCTGTTTCCCTCCACGCCGGCGTCGTCTCGCAAGCGTGTAAGAATGCTGCGTCGGATGGCATTGTCGCCGGACGCCGTGTCGTCAGTTTTGGCCTTAACCAAAACACGCAGGAGATCGGCACGGCTGACGATTCCAATTAGATGCGTTCCTCTCATCACCGGCACGCACTTGATGCCGCGCTCTGTCATGAGGTCCGCTATCTGGGTTAGCGAAGTTCCCTCGTCCACAACAACGGGATCCGCAGTCATTACGTCCGCCACTTTCCAGCTGTGGCTTTTCACGTAAGCGCGCGCGCTGTCCTCGCTCGTGGTGAATTGCCGACCAATGGGCGCGAGCGCCTGGACACCGAGTTCCGACCGGCGCATCAGGTCGCCCTCGGTCACGATGCCCACCACGCGGCCATTGTCGTCAAGCACGGGCAGGCCGCTGATCCGATGATCCAACATGAGTTGCGCCGCATGCCTCACGCTGTGGTTAGGCGAAACGGAAACCACATCCGCGGTCATGACATATTCTGCTTTCATCTGCCTCTCATATGCTCAGTTAGAGGTACTGGGGTGGCGCCTGACGGCAGTTTGGCATCTGAAGAAGATCCAGAGATCGGTCCAACAGCTCTCGCAAACGAACGGCTTACGCGTCGGGTCAATATCGGCTCGTCTCGGCGCCGCTGCGAGCCCCGATTGGCGTTATGATAGAGCAGGTAAACGAGCCTTCTTTGAGCCAGATCAAGTTGCCGGCCCGAAACTAGTCCATGGAGTGTCTTTGCTCGCCCGAACGATGAACCCGGCGACAAGCAGCAGCCAATCCTGAGATATGCCGAGCAAAAAGGCCGCGCTTCCTCCAACAGCCGTCCATAGAAATGGAACCGCAACCAGCCTTTTACGGTCTTGCCCTTAGCGCCACATCCACTGAGCGCGGCGCCGTCCCGTTCAAACCAATGCCGATCGTCAATGCGATAGCATTACCGGCAGCCGCAGATCATCCAGGATGCCTTCCGTCGCGCCGCCAAGGACGAAATCGCGTACGCGAGAATGGCCATAGCCGCCCATGACCAGGAGCGTAGCTCCGCTTCGGATCGCGTGTTCCTGCAGCGTCGCACTGATCGGGCAATCCTCCGCCCGGATCGCCACGGCTTCCGCCGACAATTTACGCTTGCGCAGACTTCCCGCAAGGCGTTCGCCCGCGTCCTTTTCATGAAGCGGCTTCTCATCGACGACGGTGAGAACAGAAATCCTCGCGGCCCGTTGGAGCAACGGCCCAGCGTCTGCGACAGCACGGGCGGCAACGCGACTACCGTCCCATGCAACTGCGACATGATCGATCGGGTCGGGTTCCGAGCGTTCAGGAACCAGGATCGTGGGGCGACCGGAGCCGAAAATAACGGCTTCCGCCGTCCTGCGAGATGTTTGATTGTTCGCTGCCCATCCGACGAGCGCAAAATCGAAGTATCGCGCTTGCGTCGCGGCCGCGTCGCCGAGGAGCGCGGGCGCAGCTGCAAGCGTATTGGTCGTAATCTCGACGCCAATCTGCCCGGCCTGCCCGGTCACTGCTGCGAGCATTTCTGTCCCGCGCTCTCTACTCATCGCCTCCGCGTGCCGGATCAGTTCCGGCGTGTTCAGCAGAAGTCGTAATAGGGCATTTGGAACGGGAGGAATATCGACATTCACCGCCAGCGCGTACAGATCAGCATCGAGCCGCGCCGCCATCGCGGCGGCGTTCGCAGCCGCCGCGTCCGAAATTGGATCGGGATAGGTGACGAGCGGAAGAAGGGCCTGGCGTTTCATTCTCGATCTCCCCGCCGTGACAGTCCGTTGATTTCTCAAATCCGCAGCGAACGAAACGGGAGACTGCTTATACGGCAAGTACGCCCTTCGTTCCTTGATGTGCCTCAACAACCTCCCCAATCGACTCGCGTTCGGATCGGGGAGCGCTTAGGCCCGCTAATGCGACAGGAAAAGCGGGACAGGGGTATCGTCGAGCATCGATCGGGTGACGCCGCCGAGCACCGCCTCGCGAAAGCGCGAATGCACGAAGGCACCCATTACAATCATTTCAACGTCTTCCTCGGCAACAAACAGACGCAGGCGCGCTGCCACGTCTCCACCTGCGCCAGCAAGGGTGGCGAGCTTGCAATTCCTAATGCCGTGCCTTGCAAGATAGCTGGCAAGATCGGCCCCCGGCGCCATGCGCGACAGGTCCTTCTCGCCGGTAATGGTCACCGCAACAACCAGGTCGGCGGCAATCAGAAAGGGCAGCGCGTCCTTGACGGCGCGGGCGGCCCGCGCACTGCCATCCCAGGCGATCGCGATGCGACGCGGCGAGACGTTCCCGGCAAATCGTGGGATCAAGACCACTGGGCGCCCGCTGTCAAACAGCATGTCCTCGATCACTCTTCGGCCCGAAGAGTCTGCCGCGGCCGCTGCATCGAATATCACCACATCGTGAACCCGCGCCAGTTGAACAAACCGTGCGTCGCGAGGCTCGAAAAGCGCGTTGGCGTGTTCAGCAACTAGATCAACCCCGGCCTGTGAGACGAGTTTACTGGCGGCGCGTGTGGTGGCGGCGGTCTGTTGCTCCAGACGCTCCGTCTCGTTCTCCAACCAAGCCGAGGCCGATCCAGTGGTCATCGGCCATGGAGCCGATGGGGGCGGCGCAAACACATAAAGGGACAAGCTGGCTCCGCAATCGGCGGCGAGGCTTATCGCATACTCCAAGGCGGGCGTTTCCACGAACTCCGGCGCTGCTTCGATACCAACCAGGATGCATCGCATCCCACCCGATGCATTGTTCGCTCTGTCAGTCATGGTTGCTGCAGACTCCCGATATAGTCGATGATTGCCGCGATTTGACCTGGCGTCGCTACGAATTCGGGCATGTCCGGATGCCCGGTCGATATGCCCTCAGCGAATGCCTCCTCCAGAGCGTCGAGCGGATACCGCTGCGACAGAGTACGAAAGGCGGGCGCGTCGGGATGGCTGCTCTTATCGACACTTCCAGTCGCATGGCAACGCCCGCAATTGGCTTCCACCAACGCCTTGCCCTGCGAATTGTCCGCGTTCGCCGTCCCGGGGAAATTCAAGACAGCAATCACCGCGCAACACAAGGCGATGTGCATCAGGTTCGCGCAGTGGGGATGAGCGGGTTTATGAGCCATTTGCGAAATCTACCCGACTGACGTCAGCCGGCTTTGACATCCATCAAATTTGCTCGGAGCTCGCAAGCGATACCGTCTATCCACCCATTTGTCGAACTCCATCACAACGAGCAGCGCAAAAGCGAACGCCAGCATCACAGCCCATTCACGTAACGAAACCGGCGAAAGCCCGAGTGTTTCGCTCATAATTGGAACGTGCATCGCTCCGATATGCAGCGCCTGCGCACCGATCACGCCGACGACGAGGAGCGGATTGGCGAACAGGCTTTGCCGGAAAACCGATCGATGCTCGGATCGGCTGTTGAAGGTCTGAAAATTTTCGAACAGCACAAACAGCAGAAGCAGGAGGTTGCGGGCATCGTGTTCGGCATGGCCTTGCAGGAGTAGCCACCAGAAGACGATGAAACCGCCCACGCCCATGACGACGGTGGAAAGAAGGATGCGCCGGAGCATTATCCGGTCGAAAATCGGCTCCCTGGGACGTCGTGGCGGATAGGAGAGTTCATCGCCTTCCGCTTTCTCGGCGGCCAGTGCGACATCCTGGATGCCGTTGGTGACAAGATTCAGCCAAAGAAGCTGGACCGGCAACAATGGCATTGGCAAGCCAAGCGGGATCGCCAGAAGAAAGAGGACGACTTCCGCCGCGCCCGTCGAGACGAGCATGAAGATGACCTTGCGGATATTGGCGTAGGCGACGCGACCTTCCCGAATGCCGGAGACGATCGACGCGAAATTGTCGTCGGTAACGATGATGTCAGCGCTTTCCTTGGCGACATCGGTCCCTTTCCTTCCCATGGCGACCCCGACATGGGCGTGCTTCAGCGCCGGAGCGTCATTGACGCCGTCCCCGGTGACGGCAACGAAATGGCCGTTGCGCGCCATCGACAGCACGATCGCCAGCTTCTGCGCCGGCTCGACGCGGGCGTAAATGCGGGCGTCCCGCGTTAACACATCGAGCGCCGCCTCACCTTGCTGCTCGGCACCGCGCACCAGTTCGCCGGTGACCACTTGTTCTGGCGTAACGTGGAGGCCGGCCTGCCCTGCGATGGCCGTCGCCGTCTTCGGATCATCACCGGTGACCATCGCCACCTCGACGCCTGCGCTCTGACAGGCGCGGATTGCTTCGGGAACTTCCGGGCGTAGTGGATCCTGCATGCCCGCGAGACCGAGGAATACAAGATTGACGAGATGCTGGCTTCCGTAGGCGCTGGCGGCGTCGATCTCGATCTCGCCCTCGGCGAAGGCGAGCACGCGCAGTCCCCGTGCAGCGAGTTCCTCCTTCTGTGCAACGAGCCGCGCCCGATCGACAGGCACGGTCCCGCCTGCGCTATCCATCCGGCTGGCCATGGCAATCAAGGTTTCGGGCGCACCTTTCACAAAAATACGCACGCGATCGCCGCAATGATGGAATGACGCGGCATATCTGAGGTCGGGTTCATAGGGAATACGGGCCACGAGCGGATGTTTTGCCGAAACGTCCTCATGGACGATTCCTGCTTTCCGCGCGGCCACCAGTAAGGCGATGTCGACGGTGTCGCCCAAACCCGTCCAGGCGTCACCGTCCCGTACGAGGGTCGCTTCGTTCGGCAAAGCAGCGGCGCGCAGGAGACCGGCGGCCCGGATCCTCGCCTCCTGGTCCTCGACATTAGGCGACCGGACGGCGCAGGCGTCGAGATCGTATCCGGCCTCGAAGGTGACCGACGTCCCATCGGGCAGCCGCATCTCGATCACCGTCAACTCGTTCATGGTTAGCGTGCCGGTTTTGTCAGTCGCGATCATGGTGCAAGAACCGAGCGCCTCGATCGCCGGCATGTTGCGCACGATCACGTTCGCCTTCGCCATGCGCCGCATCCCAATGGCAAGCGCGACCGAGATGGCGACCGGAAGCCCTTCAGGGATGGCGCTGACCGCGAGCCCAACGGCCATCAGGAAAAGGTCATGGAAGCCCATCTCGCGCAGCATCCCCACCGCAATCAGCGCTGCGATTGCGGCGCCGACGGAGTATGCGATCGTGCGCGAGAAGCGCTCCATCCGGATCATCAGAGGCGGCAGCGAGATGGACCGGGCAGCGAGCAGATCGGCGATCCTGCCGATCTCGGTTTCGGCTCCGGTCGCCGCAGCAATGCCCCTGCCCCTGCCCCGCGTCACCATAGTTCCGGCAAACGCATGGCCAGCACGCAGAGCCTCGCGGCCGTCTCCTGAGCCGATGGACTTGCTGACGGCTGCGGATTCTCCCGTCAGCAGCGATTCATCACAGCGAAGGTCCTCGGTTTCAACCAGGCGAAGGTCGGCGGGGACGCGGCTGCCGGCTTCCAGCAGGACGAAGTCGCCGGGAACAATTTCGCGGGCGTCGATTTCCTTCCTTGCCCCTCCGCGAATGACGGTCGCATGTGGTTGTTCGAGGCTGCGCAAGGCGGCGGCGGCCTGGCTGGCGGAGTATTCCTGTACGGTTCCTATGATGCCGTTGATCAGCAGCACAATCCCGATGAAGACGGCGTCCTTCAAATCGCTCACAGCGGCAGAAACTACGGCGGCTGCAAGCAGAATATAGATCAGCGGGCTGAGGAACTGGCGCAGGAAGACGAGGCCAAGCGATGGCGGTCTCGCTTTCGGCAATGCGTTTGGGCCGTATTGCCGAAGCCGTCCGGCGGCTTCGGTTTCGGACAGCCCCGAAGCCTCAGCAGTCGTCGAAGTGATCGCGTTCATCTGGAAATGCCTGACGGGTTCGAGCTTACAGGCAGTCAATTTGCCCATCCTCGAACAGACGGGCTTTGATCGGTATCAAGCTTGTGATCGTTCCGCGCTACGTTCTGAGGACGTACGTTCCTGGAGATGGGCAAATCGGTCGATAGCCGGCGGCTCCGCCTCCCGGGAGCAGCGGTGTGGTTTCCCCGCTGGAATGCGTCTGCAGCCACTGCGTCCAATCCGGCCACCACGATCCCGAAATCTCGGCGGCAGATGAAAGCCAGTGGTCTGGATCGGAAAGGGCCGGCCGTTAGGATGGGGAGGGATAGACCGGCTGTTCCGTCGACTTGAGATTTTAATAATGCGCTCGGCAAACGCGCAGCGTTGATCCGGATCAAGGGGGCATCTCGTATCGCGGCCTAGTTTGTCCGCAGATTCCCCGCACGTGTCCCTTGCGCGTGCGCCGGCATTCCCACGGAGTAGACGCTATGCTGAACCTAACCAAGCAGTCACCAGTCGCCATGCTGTCGTTGCCCATGATGGCAACGGGTCACAATCCCTTCTTCGCCGCCACGCGTTTTCAGGCGAACGCGTTCAAGGGGATGATGCGCTACCAGATCGAGACACTTTCCTTTCTGACGCACCGCTACGAGCAGGACGTGAAATTGGCCGACGATCTCCTTGCCAGCGACGAGTTCAACGACGCCTTCGATGTGCTCGGCAACTTCATGCAGAATGCGACTTCCGATTATGCTGCCGAGGCCGGGAAGATCGCCACGATCGGAGCAAAGCTCGCCTCAGAAACTGCCAAGCGCCTCCGCAAGGAGGCCGAGGCCACTATCGAGGCCATAGCGGCGAGAACCGTCGCCTAGGCCGAGTAGCAGCGACCAGCAGATCGGGACTGCCGGCGCTTCGGCGAGAGTGTAAATGGCTGCTCGCAGGGCTGGCGCACTACAAGGTGAGGCCCGTCAAATTCCTCGCGCTTTACACTCGCCGGCTTCGGGGCTGTTCCACCAACGTCGCCTTGAAGCCAATCGTGGAGATGCCCGACAGGCGGCCGATGCGGGCGGAAACGGTCGACGTCTTCCGCGACGCCGACCGGCTTGTGCATGCGGCCCTCGCGTCGATGACCTTCGGCATCTCGCCGGCCAGCGTCGTGCAGGCATGGCAGGACTGGGCGCTGCATCTCGATGCGTCGCCGGGCAAGCAGCAGGAATACTTATCAAGGCAGTTGAGAAACTTAACCGTCTGGCGAATTTCCTGGCCGGATGCGCAGCGGAAAAGGGACTGGCCCGCACATGCATTTCGCCGCTGCCGCCGGACCGGCGCTTCCGCCATTCCGGCTGGCAGATCTTTCCGTTCAGCGCGTATGAGCAGTCCTTCCTGCTGTGGCAGGGTTCTGCCTTGGCGGAACGCTGCATTCAATCGCGGCGTCCGCCATGGCACGTAGCGGCGGCGAGCGGCTGAAATCGCCTTCGCTGTACGCCGCGCAGCTTGATTTCAAGGAACCGGGCGAGCTTGGCCTGTTCGTCGACGAGGGCCAGGTATCGATGCTCGAAGATTTGATGTGGAGCGAGGGTTTTCTCGATCAGCGGCGAATGGCTGGAGCCTTCCGCATGCTGCGCTCCCAGGATATTGTCTGGTCGCGAATCGTGCGGAAATATCTTATGGGCGAGCGCGCGCCGATGTCCGACCTCATGGCCTGGAACGCGGATGCGACACGGCTAGCGCTGCGTTCCGAATATCTGCGCCGGCTCTATCTCAACAACGACTTCGCTCAGGGTCGATGGAAGGCCGATGGCCAGCCGGTCCATGTCGAGGACATTCGGGTTCCGGTGTTCGCGGTTGGCACAGTGACCGACCACGTGGCGCCTTGGCGATCCGTTTTCAGGCTGACGCACCTTCTCGACACGGAGGTTGATTTCGTGCTGACGCCAGGCGGACACAATGCCGGCGTCCTATCCGAGCCGGGTCACAGGGCCCGCAGCTACAAACACCTGCGTCAGGCCGGGCAGCCCCGTTGATAGTCCGGCGCTCAGCAATGATCATCATTCCAGTTTCGCCAATCCCCGACTGCCCGTTGATGCGGATCAATGTGGGCGTTTGCCGCAAGGGCTTAGATGTCATCCTTGTCAGGCCGAGCCGAGCTGGGGCACGACGAACCGTCGCAAGACGTGAATTCGCGAAGTCACCGACAGTCCGGCGATGATACTTGGCAAGCGGGTCCGCTGTCCTCCAGCTCTGGCGCCTCTAGGGATCGAAAGCTGGAAGAGTAGAGGCAGCGGTGCCTGTAGGTGAACTCATTTCGAGGAGCACAACAATGCGCGAAGCTGCCACCAAACTGCCTATTAAATCCGAAAAGTCCTCCATCCCCTCCCAGTCCGGCAACTGGCCGATCCCGTTCGAGAATCTGCGCCGCGAGATCGACCGCCTGTTCGACGATTTCCACCCATTCGGCTGGCGCCTGCTGTCGCCGCGCTCAATGTTCGATTTAGAAATGCCGAAGCTGGGCGGTGCCGCATGGGCTGTCGCGCCGGCGATGGATCTCGTCGAGAAAGCCACGGAATACGAAATTACGGCCGAGTTGCCCGGCATCGACGAGAAGAACGTCGAGATCAAGCTGTCCAATCACATGCTTACGATCAAGGGCGAAAAGTCGGAAGAAAAAGAAGAGAAGGAGAAGGACTACTTCCTCTCCGAGCGCCGCTATGGTTCCTTCCAGCGCTCGTTCCAACTCCCTGAAGGCGTTGAAGTCGACAAGATCGACGCAACCTTTGCCAGGGGCGTGCTGACTGTAAAGTTGCCTAAGACTTCGGATGCGCAGAAAGCAGAAAAGAAGATCGCGGTTAAAGCGGCGTGAAATGCACCATCAATATCTCATCGGCGCGCCAATCGGGCGCGCTGATGGTTGCTTACGATCGGAGAGATAATGAGCGACGACCTTGAAATCGACTCCCGCCTCGGACCTGCTCCTGCCTTGAGCATCGCCACGCTTGCCGATCTTGGACTTTCCGATGCAATGATCGCACGTTACTTCGCAATAGACTTGGGGAGGCTTTATACCCTGCAAAAACGGGGTCGCCTTGCCGAGGCGAGTTCCTTCCGGGCGAATTACCGGGAAGGCTTGAGCACGCTGAGACAAGGCAACTGATCAGGAAAAGGTACACCTGCTCACCAAACCTCCGAAAGTCAGTTTAATTTGATCTGAAACAAGGTTCGCGGCCATTTGCGTATGCCATATTGCCTTGGGGTGGGCGCACGCAGGGGCGGTCGAACAATCGGCGGAACGGCTTGATGCCGCCGCCGACGTGAAGGCAGCTGCCTGCATCTGTTGGCAAGAGGGATGCATGTTGGCTCGTTCAACCTCACGCGCGATCGTGACTGATCGTTGCGCCTCACTCGGTTGCTCGGTTTGTCGCGGAATTGACTCCGCGATCAAGCAGGAACTGGAACGACTTGCCCGTGTCAGGCGGTATGCCGCCGGCGAAACCGTTTTCGGCGAGGAAGAAGAGATCCCCTTCGTTGGAAATGTCGTCAGCGGTGTCTTGCGCATGCAGAAGACGATCCCGGATGGTCGACAGCAGATCGTTGGACTACTCGTGCCGTCGGACATGTTCGGACGCGTGTTCTCGCACAGATCCCAGGTGTCAATCGAGGCGGCCACACCAGTCACCTTATGTTGCTACAGCCGTAGGGCGTTCGAAGCCCTGCTCGGCCGCTTTCCCGCTCTAGAACACAGAATGTTGCTCTCTATCCTCGATGAACTCGATGCGGCGCAAGATTGGATGATGCTTCTGGGCTGCCAGACTGTCATGGAGCGCGTTGCAACTTTTCTGCTGATTGTCCGAGGCCGCTCGCCTGGACTGTCAGCGCCCGCACCAAACCGCCCGACTTCGTATGAGATCGAAGTTCCAATTAATCGGCGCGACATGGCCGCCTATCTAGGGACCACGGCCGAATCCATCAGCCGATCGATTCAGGAAATGGCCAGACAAGGAGTGCTCCGCATCGCCGACGCCTGCCACTTCGAGATATTGAACGAGCGGCAGTTGATATGGCTATCTGGCCGTGGCGAAGCGGAAAGACGACCAGAGCGTCAGTTACTTATCGCCTAGGGGTGTTGAGGGCAACGAATTGATCCGGCTCAATGCGCATTGCTGCCCGACTCGCAAGATGCCGACCGAGTTCATTCGGGAGCAGGAGCAAACGTCATGAATCACACGACCGTGTCCGGCTTCACGCAGGCAGCCCAGCAGGCCCAGCAATGGGTGAACGAGTTGGCCGATGACCTGGATTGGGACGAGCGCCGAGCCTATCGGTTGCTGCGATCTGTTCTTCACGCGCTTCGCGACTGGCTGTCGCCGGAAGAAATGACCGATCTGTCGGCACAGTTGCCGATGCTGATACGTGGGGCTTATTTCGAAGGCTGGAAGCCTGGCGATGCCCCGGTATGGGAGCGTAAGAAACAGGATTTCGTCACGCGTGTCGAAGGCGATTTCGCCGACGACATGCTCTACAATACGGATGCCGCGATTGCCGCCGTTTTCCGGCTCCTCGATCGTCATATATCCCAGGGCGAGATCGTTCAGGTGAGGAATTCGATGAAGAAGTCGTTGCGCCAGCTCTGGCCGGTGCATTGACCGATGTTCCGCGATCGACAGGAAGCCGGACAGAGGCTCGCCATCGAGTTGGCGAAGCTCCATTTGCACCAGCCCGTGGTGCTCGCCTTGCCGCGGGGCGGCGTGCCTGTTGCCGCAGAAGTGGCCAAGACCCTAAACACTCCCCTGGATTTGATCATCGTCCGGAAGGTAGGGGCGCCGGGAAATCCGGAACTGGCCGTTGCCGCCATCGTCGACGGCGACCCGCCGGACGTCGTACTCAACCGCGAGATCATCGAAGCCTACTCACTCGACGATGTCGAACTTGGCGCATTGATCAGAAAGGAGCGTCCGGAGTTGGAACGGCGCCGGCTTGTCTACCGCGGAAAGCGGAAGCCCTTGTCGATTACCGGGAAGACCGCAATCATCGTGGATGACGGAGCCGCGACGGGAACCACGATGAAGGTCGCGATCCGCGCTCTTAAGCGCCGGTCGCCTCGCGAGATCATCGTGGCTATTCCTGTTGCACCCCCGGATACGGTGGCAGAACTCGCTCAGGAGGCCGATCGTGTGGTGTGCCCCAGTCAACCGGCTCGCTTCCATGCCCTTGGCTACCATTACCTGAGCTTTCCTCAACTCATCGATTTGGAGGTAGCCAACGCGCTGCAACAAGCTTCGCAACGACGCGGCGCCGGACTCCCGGTGCGGCGAAACAGAACCACCAAGCCCACGAGACCTTGACGGTATCGCTGCGCCGGCGCCACTATCCATTCGCGTGCTGTCTCCGGTTTGATGAGGATCAAGGCGATATCCTGATGCACCTTAAGGCTTGGCGGGCTTGTTGAGGCCTGCCAAAAATGAAAGCGGCGATCTTTTCTGCACGTGACACAACCAAAGTTTATCGCTCCGGCGAAGTTGATGTCTTCGCCTTGCACGGTGTCTCCCTAGATCTCTTCGAGGGCGAGATGGTCGTCCTTTTGGGGCCTTCGGGAAGCGGCAAGTGCACGCTCCTCAACATTGTGGGCGGCCTGGACCACGCGACGTCGGGAACGATTCGTTTCCGCAACGAGGAACTCACTGCTTTTTCCGAGAGGCAACTCACCAGCTACCGGCGCGATCACATGGGCTTCGGACGCAAGCCGAACTTCTTGCGGCGCGGTGCTGCTCGCTCTGGAGTGGGAATTGCCGAAAGCGAACTGCCGCGGGCACAAACCGCGTTGCGGCTGGCGTAGGGAGATCGCACGCGGGCACTGAAGCTCTTCGGTCCGGGAATCATTTCCGAAAGCGCCCTGTCGAAGGCCACCAATCAGGTGGAAATGCTGAACGCAGAACTGGAGGCCGCGAAGGCCACAATTGGATTCCGCCGAGCGGGGCTGGCCAGCGCGGAGGCGTGGCTGCTGCGACCCAATCCCTTGGACCCGACCGGCGAAAGCTGTTGTGTCAACCTTCTCGCTCCCATCGACGGAACCGTGCTTTCGGTCGTGGCCAAAAGTGAGCAGGCGGCGGCGCCCGGCACGAAGATCGCGGAAATCGGCGATACGAGTGATCTGGAGGTTGCGGTCGACTTGCTATCCACTGATGCGGTGGGCATAGCGCCCGGCACGAAGGCGGTGATCAGCGGGGTGATCGGACCTGAGCGCGACGGTGCGACGCATCGATCCGGCTGCGTTCACCAAGGTATCCGCGCTAGGGTTCGAAGAGCAACGCGTCAATGCGGTATTGGATTTGGCGGAAGCGGACAGCCGACGCGGTCATGGCTACCGCGTTTTTGCCGAGCTGACCGTCTGGGAATGCGCCAACAGTCTGCAAGTCCCCATAAGCGCGCTGTTTCGGAACGGCGCCGAGTGGAACGTCTTTGCGGTCTTGGGCGAGCGCACGCGGCAGGTGGACGTTGAAATGTCCATATGGATGAAGTGGCGGCCGAGGTGGCGGTGGGGGCAAAGCCGGCGGACGTCGTAGCGGTTCATCCGCCAGACACGATCCGCAATGGGAGCCTGGTCGAACGCCGGGAGTGACTCGACAGCGGTTGCTATCCCGAATTTGACACGAGTCAACGCCAGGTGGCGCCCGAGAAGCACAAGGTTGGTGGAGGGTCGAAACTGCGCCACGTAACCTGGCTGAAAACCTACCGGTTTCAGAAACTGCGGGAGATCGAACAATGATTGTCCAGACGCTGCCGGCGCTCGAATGCAGGAAACTGCTTGCGGCAAATCGCGTTGCCAGCTTGGCCTGCTCAAGGAACGGGCAACCCTACGTCATTCCGATCTACTATGCTTACGCCGATACTCATCTTTATGCGTTTTCCATGCCCGGAAAGAAGATTGAGTGGATGCGAGGCAATCCCTTGGTGTCGCTTCAGATAACCGAGAAAGGCGAAGCACGTGAATGGAAAAGCGTGGTTGTCGACGGCCGTTATGAGGAATTGCCTGATCGGATCGGCCACAAGCGCGAGCGGGATCATGCATGGTCGTTGTTGAGCAAGCATTGCGACTGGTGGGAGCCGGGCGGGCTCAAACCGATCATACCTCCGGAGTCGGATCACTCGCCACATGTGTTCTTCCGAATTTTGGTAGAGCAAATGTCCGGGCGGGAAGCAAAGGATTAGCACGCCGCGCTTTGCCGGCCTTGCCCTTTGCTGGGTTCCTGTCGCACTTGCGGCAGCGGGCCTCAATCGAGATCGCACGTTAGCCCCAACAGCAAAAGGCCGGCAGCAAAGCCGGCCCCGCACGTTCAAGATGCAACCCTGTCACCGCGCCATCAGGATCGGTAACGACTGGTTTTCAAGCATTGACTTCGTCACCCCACCGAAAATGCGCTCGCGCAGGCGCGAATGACCATAGGCGCCCATCACCAGCAGCTCCGCCGAGATATCGACTGCATGGCGCCGAAGCACTTCGGCGACCGCATGGCCGGCGCTTGGGAGCCGATCCACAGCAACCTTGACGCCGTGACGGGCAAGATATGCTGCCGCGTCGGCGCCCGGCTCCGCGCCGTGTTTGTCTTCGCCTTCCATCGGATCGACCAGAACAAGCCGGACATCTTCCGCAGCGTCCAGGATCTCGAGCGACTCGCGAAGAGCGCGAGAAGCCTCGATACGCGAATCCCACGCCACCAACACCCGCTTTGGCTTCAGTGTCGGTTGCGAGCCGCCTTCGGGAACAAGCAGCAAAGGCTTTCCGGAAGAGAACAGAACACCTTCGACAACCTTGTCCTTGAGCGTCTCGCCGGCAAGCAACCGCGGGCCAACAACCGTGAGATCGGCGTACCGCGCGCGCCGGCCGACCGTTTCGTCGGCCCATGCGATCTCCGGATATTCGCTGGTGACGTCACTCGAGACATCGCTACGGGCGAGGAAAGCGGAAACGGCAGCCACCCTTTCCTTCGATCGGTCCAGGTCGGTCTGCCGTTCCTCCAGCCATCCGTCGGAAACCATCGCCGCATACTCCCCAATGGGTGGCGGCGCCGCGAGCGCGAGGACGAGGACTGAAAGATGGGCCTCGATCTCTGCGCACAGACCGGCTGCAACCTTGAGATCGCTGTCACCATCATCAAGTCCGGTGACGGTAAGTACTGTCTTGAAAGCCATGACGGCCACTCCTTCCGCGCGTTGATCCAATCGTCGCCACAACCCTAACGGCACGGACCATGCGCGGTCATTGCGCTGAATCAAAGTTCACGCGCCGCGCGGCAATTGATCCGGATCAAGGTGCGCCTGAGCCGGCGGAATAGGCTCGCGAATAAGTGCAATCCGTGGGGAAAGCGCACATGAAATTCCTGAACGCGCTGGTCCTGGCAAGCGTGGCTTGCGGCAGGACGGCCGCGGCGCAAGAAATGAGCTATGGGCAGGCAGAATACCTTGACTCCTGCGCGGTCTGCCATGGCGTCGAGGGCAAGGGCGACGGGCCCCTGGGCGATGTGTTGCTGGAGCGGCCGGCCGATCTGACCATTCTTACTGAACGGAACGGCGGCGCGTTTCCCTATTGGCGCGTCTTCGCGATCATTGACGGCCGCTACATCGTGCCCGGCCATGGAGGCCGCGAGATGCCTGTGTGGGGCCGCCAGTTCCTTGAGGAAGATGCAAAAATCTTCGGTCCGAACGGCGGCGAGGTCGTCACCACCGAACGCATTCACAATCTGGCCGGCTACGTCGAACAACTGCAGCGATAGGCGACGGCGGGCAACTCCCGCCAACGCCGGTCGTGTCGTCCCAACGCTCGGCGAATCAGACAGGGAGCCAGGCGATGATCGCCCAAGACCAGGAAGCCGCAGTTTCGCTGTTGATGAATCCGAACTTCTACGGTGAGACCGGACCGGTCGAGGCTATCGAGACACACATTTCGCGCATTTTCCTGGTGGGTGGGCGGGCCTACAAGATGAAGCGCGCGGTGAAGCTGCCCTACGTCGATTTCTCGACGCCGATACTCCGGCTTGCAGCCTGCCAGAAGGAAGTGGAGCTCAATTCGAAGACGGCGCCCGGCCTCTATCTCGGCGTGCGGCGCATCACGCGAGAGCCTGGCGGCAAGCTCATTTTCGACGGAACCGGCGAACTGGTCGATGCGGTGATCGAAATGGTTCGCTTCGACCAGTCAAAGCTGCTGGACAGAATGGCCATCGCCGGCGACCTCACACCTTCGCTCATGACGGCGGTCGCACGCATGATTGTACAATTCCATCGCGTCGCACCCGTGCTCCACTCCTGCAGCGGTTCGGCGAATCTGGCGGATGTGCTCGACATAAACGAAGCCGGCTTTGCCACCAGCCATGTTTTCAGCGAGGCCGAGGTCGACGATTTCAGCGGGGCTTTGCGCATCGCCCTCGCCCTTCATTGCGGACTGCTTGATCAGAGAGAGGCTGCAGGCAGGGTCCGCCGATGCCACGGCGATCTGCATCTGCGCAACATCTGCCTGCTTGACGGCGAGCTGCGGCTCTTCGACTGCATCGAGTTCAACGACAAGATCGCGACCGTCGACGTGCTCTACGATCTTGCCTTCCTGCTCATGGATCTTTGGCATCGCGGCTTTCCGGAACTCGCCAATCTCGTGATGAACCGCTACCTTGATGAAGCCGACGACGAGGACGGTTTCGTCCTCCTGCCCTTTTTCATGGCGGTGCGGGCGGCGGTGCGCGCGCATGTGACCGCAACGCAGATCGAAGAAGGCAGTACCGGTTCCGAAAAGCTCGTCGCCGAGGCCAGATCCTATTTCGAACTTGCCCGCGCGCTTCTCCAGGAAAAGCCACCGCGGCTGATTGCGATCGGCGGCTTGAGCGGTTCGGGCAAGACGACCGTCGCCGAGGCTCTGGCCGCGCACATTGGTCCGCCGCCCGGCGCGCGCATTGTCGAAAGCGACCGAATTCGCAAGGCCATGCATGGCGTGCCCGCCGAAACACGGCTTCCTGACAAAGCCTATCGGCCGGAAATATCGCACAAGGTCTATAGTGAGATGGCATGGAGCGCTGGCCGCCTTCTATCAGAAGGCGGTTCTGTCGTAGCCGATGCCGTCTTCGACAGACCGACCGACCGCGCGCGGATCGAGGAGACGGCGCGCGACCGGCGGCTCCCCTTCGCGGGCTTCTGGCTGGATGCCGATCCGGTCATCCTTTGGCAAAGGGTCAGCGAGCGCAAAGCTGGACCGTCGGACGCAACTGTAGACGTTCTCTCGCGGCAATTGCAGCGAGCCGCCCCACAACTCGCCTGGCGCAGGATCGACGCCGCACGAAATCCCGCTGAGATTGTTGCTGAGATCGTTCGGATCTCACCGTTGCCGGAGTCCGCGACGGGCGGCACACGCCGCGCGGCATCCTGACAAACGCTGGCGTGCAACGAATTGCTTCAGCCAAGGTCGAGCGTTGCGAACGAAAGACCGGGCTCGTTGGGATGGTGCGCTATCGAGAAGCCGAATTCGCGGCACATCGCCAGCATTTTCGAATTCTCGGTCAGGACCATACCCTCGACCCGGCCGATCCCCTCCATCTTGGCGTAGTCGACAATTTGCCTGAGCAACGCCCAGCCGAGACCGTGACCCTGGAGATCCGTCCGCACGAGCAGGCCATATTCGGCGACGGCACGGTCAGGATCGCAGGACAGCCGACCAACGCCCGCGAGCGCGCCGGTTTCTTCCAACGCCACGAAGGCCATCTCGCGGTCGTAGTCGAGCTGGGTCATCCGCTTGAGCATCTCGTCAGGAAAGTTTTTGCGCGGGGCGAGGAAGCGAAGATGGATGTCGTCAGGCGAAACCTTGGCAAGGAAATCCGGATAAAGCGCGACGTCTGCGGGCTTGATCGGCCGGATTTGGTAGCGAACGCTGTCGGCTACAAGATCGGTGTTCCAGCCCGACGGGTAAGGCCGGATCGCGAGTGCCGGATTGGGTCCTGGCTCATCAACGCGTTCGGGTTCAATCTCGATGCGGGCGTCGAGCGCAATCACTCCGTCCGCGTCCGCCAGCAGCGGATTGATGTCCATGGACACGATGCAGGGAAAGTCGACGATCATCTGCGACAGCGCATTCAGCGCTGCGACCATCGCTGCGCGGTCGGCCGGCTGGCGGTCGCGGAACCCGGCAAGCAGCCGGCCGATCCGCGTGCGTTCGATGAGGTCGCCGGCAAGCACATCATCGAGCGGCGGCAAGGCGATTGCCGTATCGTCGACCGTCTCGACCGCAACGCCGCCGGCTCCAAACAGGATGGCCGGACCGAAGATCGGATCGCGGCTCATGCCGAGAATGAGCTCCTGCGCATGTTTTCGGACCACCATCGGCTGGACGGCATAGCCTTCGATGGCGGCTTCCGGCGCGTGTTTTCGCACCCGATCCTCGATGGACGTGGCGGCCTGTTCGGCGGCAGCGGCGGTCTCGACATTGAGAACGACGCCGCCAACATCGGACTTGTGCGAAATTGCCTTCGACAGCAGCTTGACGACAACCTTTTCCGAATTCCCGAGCAGCCGCCCGGCCGCCTTTCCGGCTTCCTCAGGCGATTTCGCAATGACGACCTCGGGTACTGGAATGCCGTAGGCTGCAATCGCCGACTTCGCCTCCGGCTCGGTGAGCATCCGACGGTTTTCCTTTGCGACCCGGAGGAAGATGTCGAGAACGGCCTGGCGGTCGCTGGCGACGTCCTCGCTTCGGCTCGACGGCACCCGCATCAGCGCCCGCCGCGCCCGCGACCAGTCGCTCAGGTACGATACCGCACTCGCCGCATCGGCAGGCGTTTCGAAGCTGGCAACGCCGGCATTCTGAAGGATGCGTCGGCCTTCGCGCGCGGTATGTTCGCCCAGCCAGCAGGTCAGAACCGGTTTGCCATTGATCTTGCCTTCCTTCGTGAGTTCGGCCACGGCAGCCGCAGCTTCAGTCGGCGAGGCAAGTCCCGTTGGACAGTTCATCACCAAAACGGCGTCTGTTGCCGCATCGGCGGCGACGGCTTCAACCGCGGCCCTGTAGCGCTCTGCGGGAGCATCGCCGATAATGTCGACCGGATTGGCGTGCGACCAGGTCGGGGGCAGCACCACATTGAGCCGTTCAATCGTAGCCGGCGAAAGTTCGGCCAGTTCGCCCTTGCAGTCGATGAGTTGGTCAACCGCGAGTACGCCGGCACCCCCGCCGTTCGTGACGATACCGACACGGGCACGTTCGAGCGGTGCAAAGTGAGCTGTTGTCTCGGCGGCATCGAACAGTTCGGCAAGTCCCTTGACGCGCAGAACGCCGGCCCTCTGCAGCGCGGCCTCGATGACGCGATCGGCGCCCGAAAGCGCTCCGGTATGCGTTGCGGCGGCCTTCGCCGCCTGCTCGTGCCGTCCCGATTTGATCGCGATCACCGGCTTGAGACGCGCCGCCGCGCGCGCCGCCGACATGAACTTGCGGGAATTTGGGATCGTCTCGAGATACATCACGATGGTCCGTGTTGCTGCATCGCCCGCGAGCAGGTCGAGATAGTCCCCCACGTCGACATCCGCCATGTCGCCCAGCGATACGATCTGCGAAAAGCCGACATTGTTCTCCGCCGCCCAGTCGACCAGCGAGGTGGCAATGGCGCCGGACTGCGACAACAGCGCTATGTTGCCGGGTTTCGCCGCCATGTGGCCAAAGCTGGCGTTGAGCTTGACGGGCGGGATCATCAGGCCGAGCGTGTTTGGGCCGATGATGCGAAAGAGGTTCGGCTTTGCCGCATCGAGCATTGCCTGGCGCAGGCCGTTTTCGCGCGTCAGCCCGGCGGTGATGACGACCGCCGCGCGTGTTCCCTTTTCACCAAGGTCGCGGATGATATCGGGAACCGTCCCGGGCGGCGTCACGATGACCCCGAGGTCCGGAATACCCGGCAGATCGGCCGCTTTGGCATAGCACCGTCGGCCGGCCACCTTCCGATACTTCGGATTGACCGGCCAGACCTCGCCCTCGAATCCACCTTCGACGATGTTGTCCATAACAACGCGGCCAACGGAGTGCTCGCGGTGGGATGCACCGAAGACGGCAACGGACTTCGGTCGTACCGCATATTCAAGGTTCCTGATCGTCAAGGCCGTCGCTCCCTTCCCTTGCCACCGTTGGCAAGCGATCTTGCACCGTCATTGCGTTGGATCAAAGCGCCGGCGCGCACGCAGGATTAGCTGGCTCGAAGGGTGGCAGCGCCGCAACGGATCGCGGCGTGTGGATGCCCGATTGTCACCAAGCGAGTGCAACGTCCGGAGTTCCGCAATGTCCTACTATTTCAGCAAGACCCTCACCATGCCGTTCGACGACGCCATCGTCCACGTGACCGACGCCCTTGCGGCAAAAGGCTTCGGCGTCCTCACAACGATCGACGTTCGCGCGACGATGAAGAACAAGCTCGGCGCCGATTTCAAGCCGTACACGATCCTAGGGGCCTGCAATCCGCATTTGGCGTGGCGCGCGCTTCAAGCCGAGGACAAGATCGGAACCATGCTCCCCTGCAACGTGATTGTCACCTACAGTGCGCCTGGAAAGGTGGAAGTCGCGGCAGTCGATCCCGCCGCCTCCATGGCGTCAATCGACAACCCGGCACTGGCGGAAATCGCGGCCGATGTACGCCGCATGATGCAGAACATCGTCCAGGGACTCTAGCGCCGTTGGCATCCGCAATGTCTGAGATGCATGTGCTGAACGAGTCGGTCCTGCGGCGGGCCCTGCTGGCGACGGCGATCCTCGGTCTGGCCACTGGCGTTGTCGTTTGGCGAACCGGCTTTGGCGCCATGCAGCCGGAAACGTTCTGGACGGCGGCGACCCTGCCCGTTGTGGCGATGCTTGCCGTCTCGATCCTGCGCGATTTCTGGATCGGCCGCTTTGGCGTCGACGCCATCGCGCTCGTTTCGATGTCCGCGGCGCTTCTGCTCGGCCAGTCCCTTGCCGCGGTGGTCGTCGCGATCATGTATGCCGGCGGCACGGTGCTCGAAGACTTCGCACGCGGCCGCGCCGAACGGAATCTCAGGGCGTTGACCGATCGATCGCCACGGGTCGCGCATCGGAAGTCTGGCGAACAAATGGTTACGATTCCAGCCGCAGAAGTGGCAGCCGGCGACGAACTTCTGGTTCGCGCAGGCGAGTTGCTGCCCGTCGACGGCGTCCTGCTCGATCCTTTGGCTTCCCTCGATGAGTCAGCGGTGACGGGAGAGCCGCTGCCGGAAAAGCGGCGCGCGGGCGACATGCTTCGCAGTGGCACCCTCAACGCCGGCGAGGCTTTCAGCATGCGCGCCTCGGCCGTGGCCGAGCAGAGCACCTATGCCGCGATCGTGCGAATGGTTGCGGCGGCCCAGACTGCCAAAGCCCCGTTCATTCGGATGGCCGATCGCTTCGCCCTGTTCCTGTTGCCGGCAACGCTTCTGGTTGCCGGCGTCGCCTGGCATCTTTCGGGTGACCCCGTGCGGGCGCTCGCCGTGCTGGTGGTCGCCACCCCCTGCCCTCTCATTCTGGCAGCGCCTGTCGCCTTCATCGGCGGCGTCTCGCGCGCCGCGCGTGCCGGCATTTTGATGAAAGGCAGCCCGGCTGTGGAGGCGCTAGCCCAGGTGCGCACGGCGGTTTTCGACAAGACAGGCACCTTGACCCTCGGCGGCGCCGAGCTGATCGAGATCGAAACGCCCCCCGGCCGTGACGGCAATGAAGTGTTGCGGCTGTTGGCGTCGTTGGAACAGGCCTCCCATCATGTGCTGAGCGATTCTATCATTCGAGCCGCCCGCGGCAGAAGCCTTAGGCTTTCCCATCCGTGCAATGTCATGGAGTATCGCGGATCGGGCATGGTAGGCTCTGTCGACGATGTTTCAGTCAGGGCGGGATCCCGATCGCTGGCACTCGTCGACGAACCGCTGCCCATTTGGGCGCAAAGCGGCGAGAGGCGGTATCAGAGCCAGCCAGTGCTACGGGTTTTCGTGGCGCTCGACGGGCGGATCGCCGGCATATTCACCTTTGGCGACTCGCTGCGCGCGGATGCGCGTGATGCGCTGCGCGAACTGCGGTCGGCCGGGATCGCGCGGATAGTCATGCTGACAGGCGATGACGGGGCGGCGGCGAAGCGCATTTCCGCCCTGCTTGATCTGGACGCCGTCGTCGCCGACGCAACCCCTGCCGAAAAAGTCGCGGCGGTTGAAGCCGAGAAAGTCCGGGCGCCGACAATGATGGTCGGCGACGGCATCAACGATGCCCCCGCACTCGCGGCCGCCACTGTTGGCATAGCCATGGGCGCGCGCGGCGCCACCGCATCGTCGGAGGCCGCGGATGTCATCGTGCTGACCGACAGGCTCCAGCCTGTCGCTGACGCGGTGCGTATCGCGCACCGCACGCGGGCGATCGCCATGCAAAGCATCGTCGCCGGCCTGGCTCTCTCCGCCATGGCGATGGTCGCAGCAGCCTTGGGACAGATCACGCCTGTCGCTGGAGCATTGCTGCAGGAGGGCATCGACGTGGCGGTGATCCTCAATTCGCTTCGCACGCTCGGCGATGGACGAACCATACCGCCACAGGCGATGATCCAGATACCGAAGGTTGAGCGGAAATCATCATGACACAGGAAAACCTGGTCGTTTGCAGCAAATGCGGCGGCGTCAATCGCATCCCGGCAGCACGTCGCGCCGAGAATGCGAAATGCGGAAAATGCAAAACCAAACTGTTCTCAGGTCATCCGGAAGACATCGACGGGGAAATATTCGATCGCCACGTCGCGCGAAGCAGCCTTCCCGTTCTCGTCGATATATGGGCGCCGTGGTGCGGTCCCTGCAGGACGATGGCGCCAGCCTATGAGGCAGCCGCGCGTGAACTGGAACCGCATGTGCGCCTGATCAAACTCAATTCGGACAACGAGCAGGCCGTTTCAGCCAGGCTCGGCGTTCGCGGCGTTCCAACCATGATCCTTTTTTACAACGGGCGTGAGATCGCGCGCGCATCCGGCGCGATGACGTCGGGACAGATCGTCAGGTGGGTTCGCGACCACCTGCCGTCGGTCGCCTGAAAGCGGGCGCATATCCATGGACCCGCTCATCGCGCGGCTCGGACTTGCCCTGGCGATCGGCCTCCTCGTCGGATTGGAGCGCGGCTGGCGAGAACGAGACGCTCCTGACCGAAGCCGGACGGCCGGAATCCGTACCTTTGGCATATCCGGCCTGCTTGGTGGCGTCGTCGCGGCCCTTGCCGACGCAATCGACGCGGCATCGGTGCTGGTTGGAGGCTTCGTCGCGTTTGCCGCCGTCTTGGCATGGTACAAGGCGCGCGAGGCGGCCCATGACGAAGATTTCAGCGTCACGGGGGTGGTTGCCGGCCTTGCCGTGTTCGCGCTCGGCGCGCTTTCGGTTGCGGGCGATTTCCGCGCCGCGGCTGCCGGAGGGGCAGCGTTGGCGGCGGTCCTCGCCAGCCGAGAGATCCTGCACGGCCTATTGAGGCGCCTGACCTGGATCGAGCTTCGTTCGGCGCTGATCCTGGCGGTGATGACCGCGATCGTACTCCCCTTGCTGCCGAACCGGACCGTTGACCCTTGGGGCGGTTTCAACCCTTGGGAGGTATGGCTTTTCACGGTGCTGACAGCATCGATATCCTTTGCCGGCTATGTCGCCGTTCGCGTCTTTGGTGAAGCCCGTGGGCTGCTCGTCAGTTCGCTCGCCGGCGCTGTGGTCTCTTCCACCGCCGTGACCATCGCCCTTGCCCGCAACGCCAAAGGTGTGGGCAATCCAATGCCATTGGCGGGCGCGGCTGCGCTGGCGGCAATGGTTTCGATCCTGCGTGTTTGCGTTATCGTCCTGATCATCGAGCCGCGCGCTTTCGTCACGATTGGAGTTGCAGCGCTTGCGGCTGCGCTGATTTTCGCGACATTCGGAACCTTTCTTTTGAACCGCAACGGCGAGCATGGCGGGAAGAAGGGTGCGTCTGCGCGCAATCCATTCGAACTGGGTCCGCTGCTCCTCTTCGCCCTGGTGTTCGCGATTGTAGCGACCATGAGCGCCGCATTGGCCGGGAACTACGGCGGGAGGGGATTGCTGGCAACGTCGATCTTCTCGGGCGCTTTCGATGTCGATGTCGCGGTGCTGAGCGCCTTGCGTCTGGTCAAGCAGTCGGTTCCCGCCGAGGCGGCGGGACAGGCCGTTCTCGCGGCGCTGGCGGCGAACGCAGTCGGCCGACTGTCGCTGGCGATCTTCGCTGGCCCGGTACGGTTCTGGCTGCCACTGGCTGTGACAACCCTGATCGCAACGGGCGTCGGGTATAGCGCAATGGTTTTCCGCTGAGCTTTTGACGCACCGAGCGCTCGAATTCCGATTTGACGCGGATCAAGGCCGGAGTCGCCTGTTGCGCTACGATGCCTTCAGAGGAGTTCGCCATGACCAAGCTGAAAGACCTTACCCCAAAATTCCGGCATGTTCGGATGTTGCTTGCCCGCGAGAAAGGCCATCCCGTAGGAGACGCTGAGGAAGGCTATGATCTCCTCGCTCCGCTGGACAGCGAGGGACGCCTCGATGCCGCCGAATGGAAGTTGCATCAGACAGCTTGTCGTGTGCGCCGGTTTCGTTCCGGCGAAGAAGACCGGATCGGCCGATTGCTGCGCAAGCCGGGCGGACAGTGGTACTTTGACTATGCACAAGGCGACCGCGACGACGAGGTTGGCTTCCGTCTCGACGAGGAACGCTTCGTGACGGGCGAATACGTTTCGATCCCACATGACGGAACCATGCACACGTTTCAGGTGGCGCGCGTGGAAAAGCCCTAGCTTATCGCAGAGGCACGGCAGAGCAAAGCATGCCGCGCCACAACTTGGTCGTGATCGGCCGTCCGGAGCCGTCTTCGTCCCGGCATTGCCGAGCTTTGGCAAATGCCTACGTTGAAGGTGCGGAAGAGGCAGGACACGTGTCCGCCTGTTCGATTTGCGGCGCTCAGTCTTCCTTTGCTTCGAACCAGGATGCCGTGGTGGCGGGACATGAACTTAATGCGGCCGCCGCGCCAGCCGTGCCTCGGATTGCGGCCGTTTGTGGGCGCTGTATTTGTCCGCCGATAACGAAGCCGAAGGCGATATTGGGCGCGGCGAATACCAGGTGGTGCATCGGCGGACATTAGGGCGCCGACGCCTGAAGAACGCCAACTCTTCGACAATCACTTGCAAATTCATGCAATTGTCTTTATGTAAGCGTCACCGGGAACGATGGTGCCCGTGCCAGGAGGATCAGCAATGAAAAAGGTCACTGACAAGCTCTGGATAGCGCCGCAACCGCGCAAGGACGATCTGGCCGATGCGGCAAGGCGAGGGATTTCCGCGGTCATCAACAATCGGCCGGACGGTGAAGAGCCTGGGCAGCCGAGTGCGGCCGAAAACCGGCAGGCCG
Organism: Mesorhizobium alhagi CCNWXJ12-2; assembly: GCF_000236565.1. Taxonomy (GTDB): domain Bacteria; phylum Pseudomonadota; class Alphaproteobacteria; order Rhizobiales; family Rhizobiaceae; genus Allomesorhizobium; species Allomesorhizobium alhagi. The sequence goes on from NZ_AHAM01000278.1 coordinate 49,385, forward strand.
CCGAAGAGCTTGGCATGGACTACATTCACATCCCGATTGTGCCCGGCCAATTTCAGGAAGGCGAGGTGCGCGATTTCCAGAAGGCGCTCGCCGAAGCCGGTGGACGTGTACTGGCGCACTGCAAGACTGGAACCCGTTCGCTGACGCTATGGTCGATCGGCGAGGTGCTGGACGGTCGAATGACGACGGCAGAACTCGTTCCGTTTGGCCAACGTCTCGGAGTCGATCTGACAGGCGCGATCAAGTGGCTCGAGAGCAATTCCGGACCACTCAGGTCAGCGGAAAAAGACCACTGGGCCACGCGGAATCCGCAGGTTAAGGGCTTTTTCGATAAGCGTACGTTTTCCATACAGTACGTCGTCGCCGACCCTGAGACCAGGAAGTGCGCCATCATCGATCCTGTCCTGGATTTCGATGAACGGTCCGGAGCAACGGCGACGAAGAATGCCGACGCGATTCTAGACTTCGTTCGGGAACAAGGCTTCGAGGTCGAATGGATCCTGGACACACACCCCCACGCCGATCACCTCTCTGCCGCCCGATATCTAAAGGAAAAGACCGGGGCCCCGACAGCGATCGGCAGCAGGGTGACCGAAGTCCAGGAGCTCTGGAAAGGCATTTACAACTGGCCTGACTTCCCTGCCGACGGCTCGCAGTGGGACAGGCTCTTTGCGCAGGGCGACACTTTTATCGTAGGATCCATTCCCGCGAAGGTGTTGTTCTCGCCCGGACACACGCTGGCTTCCATCACTTATGTGATCGGCGATGCCGCCTTCGTCCACGACACCCTGTTCATGCCGGACAGCGGTACGGCACGTGCCGACTTTCCTGGAGGCAACGCCAATCGCCTCTGGCAATCCATCCAGGAGATCCTGTCGCTCCCGGACGAGACGCGCGTCTTCACCGGACACGACTATCAGCCGAACGATCGCGAGCCGCTCTGGGAGTCTACGGTCGGAGAGCAAAAGGCCAACAACACGCACATCGCAAAATGCAAGAGCGAGGCTGAGTTCGTGAAGGTACGTGAGGCGCGTGACAGGACGCTGCCGATGCCCAAACTCATCCTGCACGCGCTGCAGGTGAACACGAATGGCGGACGGCTGCCCGAGCCTGAGGCGAATGGCAGGCGCTATCTCAAATTTCCCCTCAATGTGCTCGAGGGCGCGGCATGGGATTGACGAGGATGAAAACCGATCTGGCACCCGAAACCGAGGACATGATCGAGCAGGCGGACGCCGCGGCTGACTTTTTGAAGAAGCTGGCGAACCCCAACCGCCTGATGATCGTCTGCGCGCTTGTGGAGGGTGAACTCTCGGTACGCGCGCTGGAGGACACGCTCGGGATACGTCAGCCCGGCCTTTCCCAGCAGATCGCCGAACTCCGCGAAGCGGGATTCATCGTCGGGCGCAAGGAATCGAAATCCGTCTTCTACTGCCTGGCGGATGACCGCGTGAAAGAGTTCGTCACCATGATGCACCGCATGTTCTGCGAAACGCCATCGGCCGCACAACCCGATTAGAGGCTCTTATGACTGAGTTCACACCAATCGCTTCTCTGTTGGGCGGCGCAATGATCGGTCTTTCGGCCGTTCTTCTGATGCTATGGGAGGGCCGGATAGCTGGGATCAGCGGCATCGCCAGCGGACTCCTGCCGCCCTATCGCGACGACGCTTTCCCATCGCGGTTCGGCTTCGTCCTTGGCCTGATAGCCGCGCCGCTGCTTCTGATGACCTTCACGGGCACCGAGATCACGCAGACCGTTTCGTCAAACGTGCCCCTGATGATCGCGGCTGGCCTCTTGGTGGGTTTCGGCTCCGTCTATGGCAATGGCTGCACTTCGGGCCACGGCGTCTGCGGATTGTCGCGACTTTCGGGGCGTTCGATGGTCGCGACCGCGGTCTTCATGGCGATGGCTTTCGTCACCGTCTTCCTCGTCCGTCACGTGATTTGAGGCTCAGCATCATGTCCTTTCTGGTAAATCTCGTCCTCGGGCTGCTCTTCGGCATCGGCCTGGTCGTCTCGGGAATGTCGGACCCCGCAAAGGTCCTGAACTTCCTCGATCTCTCTGGAAGTTGGGACCCCTCGCTGGCCTTTGTCATGGGCGGCGCGGTCATTGTCGCATTCTTCGGTTATCGTCTGGTCCTGAAGCGCGATGCACCGATTGTCGGTGGCAGGTTCCATCTACCGGGCCGGAAGGACATCGACGCGCGCGTTGTAGCCGGTCCGGCGATCTTCGGCATCGGCTGGGGACTTGGCGGCTTTTGCCCGGGTCCGGCCCTCACCGCGCTCGGGCTGGGGGCGACAGGCACACTTGCTTTCCTGCCCGCAATGATCGTCGGTATGTGGGCCGCCCGTCTGCTTGCACTGGCAAGCCCCAGACCCCGCACGGTTTGAGCTCAGGTACCGAGGGCAATCCGTGACACGCCTCGCCCGATACCTCCCGATACTTGATTGGGGGCGGCAATATCACCGAGACGTGCTCACCAGCGATCTCGTGGCGGCGGCGATCGTGACCATCATGCTGATCCCGCAATCGCTGGCCTACGCCATGCTGGCAGGGTTGCCTGCGGAAGTAGGCCTTTACGCGTCCATCTTGCCCCTGATCGCTTATGCGATCTTTGGGACGAGCCGCACGCTCGCGGTCGGGCCAGTGGCCGTCGTTTCTTTGATGACGGCATCCTCGATCGGTACGATTGCCGCACAGGGAACGCCTGACTATCTCACGGCTGCCGCGCTGCTCGCCTTGATCTCAGGCGCGATGCTGATGGCAATGGGGTTGCTTCGCATGGGCTTCATGGCGAATTTCCTCAGCCATCCGGTCATCTCTGGTTTCATCACCGCTTCCGGGCTGCTCATCGCAGCCGGCCAGGTGAAGCACATCCTCGGTGTGCGGGCGGAGGGTCATACTCTTGCCGAGGTCGCGGGCGAACTGTTCTTCAACCTTCATGAGACGAACATCGTCACCCTCCTTGTTGGCGTGAGTGTTCTAGATGCCGTAATGGGCCGGCGCTCCTCGCATAGCCAGGAAGGCGGCTGTCCCTCAGAGTGATGATGTTGAAACGGGGTCCGATTGTGTCGGCCCCAAGCATCAAGCGAGGGACAACCATGGACTATTATGCAGGAATTGATGGTGCGCCGTGACGGCGCGGGAGGTGAATATGGAATAGCCACCTC
>NZ_AHAM01000277.1 GCF_000236565.1 Mesorhizobium alhagi CCNWXJ12-2
CCACCACACGAATGATAATCTTGCCTTATCATTCATTTTCGCGCTTTATGGCGAAATGGCCAATTTCATCGAGCAGAAGCCCACGAATCACCGCGCGCGACCCTCCGGAGCGTCTCACAGCACGGCGCCGGATGTCGAGATTGCCCCCGCGCAGGCGTCGGCCGCCGCTGCAACGCCGACCGATGACGATTTGCCGGACATTGTCGACGTGGTCATGGCGATGAGCCAGCAACCGGAACCGCCGCCCGCCGGCGAAAATGCCCCTCTCCTGCCGGCCCATCTCGAAACGCTCGCCAACCGCGCCCGCGACTATGTCGAAGCGGCCAGTTCGGCCAACACACGCCGCGCCTACGCCGCCGACTGGAAACACTTTTGCGCCTGGTGCCGGCGTCAAAATCTCGATCCCCTGCCGCCGGATCCACAGACCGTCGGGCTCTACATCACCGCCTGCGCCTCGGGCACAGGGACGGGTGAAAAGAAGCCGAACTCCGTCTCGACGATCGAACGCCGGCTGTCCTCCCTGACGTGGAACTATGCGCAGCGCGGCCAGCCGCTCGACAGGAAGGACCGCCATATCGCAACGGTCATGGCCGGCATCCGCAACAAGCACGCCTCCCCTCCCCGGCAGAAGGAAGCGGTGCTGCCCGAGGACCTCATTGCCATGCTGGAGACGCTCGACCGCGGCAGCCTGCGCGGTCTGCGCGACCGGGCCATGCTGCTGCTTGGCTTCGCCGGCGGCCTCAGACGCTCCGAGATCGTCGGACTCGATGTCGGCCGCGATCAGACGCAAGACGGCCGCGGCTGGATCGAATTTTTTCCCGACAAGGGCGTGCTGGTGACGCTGCGTGGCAAGACCGGCTGGCGTGAGGTCGAGATCGGCCGCGGTTCATCGGACGCCACCTGCCCGGTCGTGGCGCTGCAGACCTGGCTCAAGCTCGGTCGGATCGCCCATGGCCCCCTCTTCCGACGCGTCACCGGCCAGGGCAAGGCGGTCGGCGCTGAACGGCTCCATGACCAGGAGGTCGCCCGCCTCGTCAAGCGCGCCGCCCTCGCGGCCGGCGTACGCGGCGATCTTTCGGAGGGCGAACGGGAAAAGCTGTTTGCCGGGCATTCGCTGCGCGCCGGCCTCGCCTCCTCGGCCGAGGTCGACGAACGCTACGTACAGAAGCAGCTCGGCCACACGAGCGCCGAGATGACCCGCAAATATCAACGCCGGCGTGACCGCTTCCGCGTCAACCTCACCAAGGCAAGCGGGCTATAGGGGCGAAAAAGCCCCCTCCCCTGCCCTGATCGGATCAAGACGTGCGCTCTCGTTGCCGTCGCTCTGGATCCAAAATTTGTGCTACAGCCGTGCTCATGTTGCTAGCTGCTGTATGCGGCTACACTCGCGCCTACCCTGCACTGCGGTGAAACGGGCGCCCCGACGCAGAAAACACCCAACTGGTCTCGGTTGGCCCATGCAGGTAGCCGACGTTTCGCTCATTTGCGCGCTCCTGGCACAAATTCCGTTTTGGTTTCACGAACGTCAAGTGCTGCAAACGAAAGCCATGCTTTTCGGCATTGCATCGCGGCGTGAAAAGCATCCCCGCCCTCATCCTGTCATCCTGGCTGTCGCGCCATTGGCCTTGAGCGCAGCCATCAGCATCGGCCCGACCGAAAATTCCCCTCCCCTCGCCTTTTCGGTCAGCGCCCGCAGGTATCCGCCGGCCGAATTGATGTGCTGCGCCCGCTGCAGGATGCAGGCGATCACGATAGCCGCGACTTCCTGTCCCATGACATGGCAGGCGTCCTCGTAGGCGGAGGGCGACACGCCCAGATAACCGCGCACCTGGGCCGCCGTCGCCATGAAATCGCGCCAATTGCCGATCCCGTCGAGGGCGTAATCCACTATTTCCGGGCAGGCTTTCAGCACCAGCCCCAGCGGATACCCTTTCGGTCTCTCGGCCTCCCTCGTCCTTGGCTCGACCGTCGCCCCGCTTTTTTCGAAAGCAGGTTCAAATTCAAAGATAGAGTCGGTATTTGAATTCGATCGCTGCCGCTCGCTTTGGGATTCATTGCCGCTTGAATTCGTGGAATTCATGTGAACTTCCAGCAGCTTGTCCACATCCTCATGGATGCCCGCCAGATCCGCCACGATCGGTGCCAGGTCTGCGACCGTCGCCCGGCGGGGAATTGCCTCCACGACAGCACGGAAACGCCTCCACAAGCCGCCCCAGTCGCCGGGAACGTCTTCCTCGACCGCCGCCTCGATCAGCTTGTGGATGTCCCTGCGGTGCAGCGTAATTCGCTCGCGCATGAGCCTCAGCGCCCGGTTATCGGCGCGCACCAGCTCGGCTGCCTGCGCAAACTCGTGGGCACGGGCCAGCAGCGGCGCCAGGGAGAAGCCGAATGCCTCCTCGATGTCCCCTCCCCTGTCCTTGCGGGCGTATCTCTTGCCGTTGGGGCTGTCCCTGCGGGTGATGAGCCCACAGTCCACCAAGGCGGCCAGATGCCGCCGGAGCGTCGCGTCAGCCATTCCATGGGCCCTGAGCGACAGCTGAGCGTTGGACGGGAATACGATCAAGCCGTTCTCTCCGCTCAATTCACTGTCCGGATAGAACGACAGCAAAGCGTTGAGGACGGCCAGAGCGCGATCGCCGATCCCGACGATGCTCTTGCCCTCGCACAGATTGCGGTAGACCTGCCACTTGTCGACCGCGCTGCCCTCAGGAATTTCGAGCGCTTCTTTTTGAGCCGCCAACATGGCAAGCGTCATCGATCGCCGCCCAAAGGGCGTCGTTGAGGTATGCGTTTCCATAGTTCGTTTGCCTTCAATTAGGCAAAAGAAGTCCGCCCGCCGAAAATGACGCTGAATGACTCTTGACAGTGATTCGCGGAAATGGGATTCTCAGGGTGCGAAACTTGAGAAGGGCTTCCGCGGCGGCAACGTTCGGGGGCCTTTTTCTTTTGCTGGGTTAGTCTCCTGGTTTGGTGGTGGATTTCCCGGTCTTGAACTCGTCATACAGCGTCTGCAGGCGCAGACGCACATACGGCCCAAACTCCGGTTCAACGATCTTGTCGAAGACGATCGAGACCTTGTCTTCGGTCTCGACGATCCTGACTGGGCGAGCGCCGTCTGAAGCCTTCCAGGCCTCGGTTTGCGGCTTCTGGCGCTTGATCTTCAGGTGATCATAGAGCGCCTGAAACCTTGCATCGCTCTTTTGGGCAGAGAAATCCTGCTCCCCGATGAGCTTGAGAGCCTTGGCCCGCTTGCCCTTCTCGTCCAGGAGATCGGCCAGTTCGGCCCAGCGCTGACGCCCGAAGGCAGGCGATGGACCCACGGCTTCGATCAGCTCCGGCGGCAATCGCCTGATCAAGGCGATCATTCGCGACAAGGCAGCCTTGTCCACGCCTAAGGATGCCATGATGGTGTCGCGGGAGAACCCCTTATCCTCAAGGCGGGTGGCAAAGAACGACCGCTCGATGAAGGACAGATCGGTGCGGGCGTTGTTTTCCTGCCCTTGCGACACAATAAGCTGCTCGTCGGTCAGTTGGCGAACGACTGCTCTTACCTTCAGACCGAGCTCTTTGGCCGCCGCCAGCCGCCTGTGGCCGTAGGCGACCTGGTAGCGGCCTTCCAACTCGGGATTGGGCCGCACCAGGATGGGAACCTGCTGGCCATGCTCGCGGATCTGGGCAACGAGGCTGGATACGTCATCGGGGTCGACCTCCAGGCGGTCGGGAACGAAGGAACCGTCGACCAGATCGGGCTCGAGCTCCACGACCGCCTGGCCCTCGGCGAGCTTCCGCTCGATTTCCTCGGCGCGGTGCGCTCGAGAATTGATGTTTTCCAGAGATTGGGAGATTGCGCCTACGGGGCTCGCAGGCCTTAGCGGCCTTTCCAAGCCCAACAGCGGCCGCGCCAGGGGCGTGGGGGCCGGCTCCGGGTCGGTCCCTGCCCTCTCTGGTGAAACCTCAAAGATGTTCTTGCGGGCCATCAAACTACTTTCGTCCCCATGTTCCGCGGATGAGGCCCTCGATTTCCCCATTTACAAGGGTAAGAGACTCGAGCGCCCGCTCGTAAGTCCCCCGCGTGAACGCGCTCTTTTCCACCTCATAGAGCGTTTGCTTGGTAAGACCGGCATCCGAGACAGCGGTCGATTTCAGCATGGGATTTTCGAGCACGCGCTGACCGAAGATCGAGCGCATGAACCCGGCCATCTGGCTTTGCGGGCCATCATTGGGCTCGTAACGCGTCACCAGATAGCGCATCCAGTCATATTCGGTGCTGCCACCAGCGTTTTCCACAACCGCAAGGAGGTCCGAAGTCATGTGGAGGAACTGACTCATCGACATGACGTCTAGCATCTGCGGGTGAACGGTTATGAGCACGGCTGTCGCAGCGCATAGCGCAGATAGCGTGAGAAAACCCAATTGCGGCGGGCAGTCGATGATCACGACGTCGTAAGCGCTTTCAATGTCGGACAGACATTCAGCGATCCGCGAAAAGAACATCGTGTCGCTTTGCCGGCGATCGGCAAGCGCCCTTGGCGTGGTGTGTTCGAACTCCATGAGTTCCAGATTTCCAGGCACGACATGGAGGCCCGGCGTATAGGTGGCGCGAACGATTTCGGAGATATGGCGCCGGCTTTCATCGTAGCGGATCGCTCCATAGAGCGTTTCCCCCTCCCCGACGTCGATCTCAGGCTGATGTCCAAACAGCGCCGAAAGGCTGGCTTGCGGATCAAGGTCTAGAGCCAGGACGCGGTATCCCCGCAAGGCCAGGTATTGCGCCAGATGCGCAGACGTGGTGGTCTTCCCGGACCCCCCCTTGAAATTCATCACGCTTATGATCTGAAGTTTCTCGCCGGCGCGGCGATGGCGGACATATTTGGGTGAGCCCTTGCCTCCCTCGTCGAGGACGCGGCGCAGCTGCTCGATATCGTCCACCGAATAGAGCCGGCGACCGTTGGGAAGCGGCGTTGGGCCATGGCCCTCGGCGACGATTTGCCGTAGATAACCCTCGTGGATTCCAATGAAGTCCGCAGCCTCGGCCGGAGAGAAAAGCCGGATAGTCTTGCGCGAGGTCGGAGGGAATGTGCGGAGCTGGTGCGCCTGCAATTGCCGCGAAAGTTCATCGGCATCGGACATGATGAGATTGCGCAGCGTCAAAGGGATGTCCCTTCTTTCAGACAGGTTCGGCGTAGCCAATTACTCGCTCCCCGGATATCCGCGCTTATTTTCGTTTGCGCTCAGAAAAAGCGCTGATCCAATAGGCCAGATTCGGATAGGGTTGGCAAATCCTTTAAAGTTAATGAACAGTTAAATGCTATCGCTGATCCAGGCGGGCAATTCGGTCGAAAAGCGGCCCCTCGCCCTGGAACGGTGAACAACGCCTCTTGGAGCCGGCGCGCATAGCTCGGCGTCAGCCTCGCCTGCTCGCTGATCTTGTATGTTCCGGCCCGCGACCCACCGCCAGCCGCACTGTCGAGAGAATAATTGCCTGTCGCCGCGGGGCCTCCAGGGAAGAGAGAGCCGGACGGGCCCGAAGAGCCGAAGGGATCGCTGGCAACCATTGCAAGTCCATGCACGACAGGCCGCAGCCCTAATGCAGGGCGGCCATGCTGCGGCACTCGGGCGAATCTGCAAGCCGCTTTTTGCGGCACGCGTGGCGCCAGGCGTTGGCGAGTTGCACACGTACAACTGCGAGACCGGAAGATGCAACAACGCTTCCCGGCCCGTGTTGCACATGTACAACCGCCGGCATCCCATCCGCCGGATGGCGGTTGAACCTTTCGCCCGCAAAACACGCTACGCCGAGGCGCTTGCAACCGCGCAGCAAAATTGCGGGCCGCACGCGGCCATTGACCAATGGCCGGCCTTGCCCCGCCCGGGCGACGGTCGCGGGCGCCTAGGCGGCAGCGCCATCCTTGTAGGCCACTATGGTGGGAAAGATGTGAGATTGATGTTTGGAGCACGTTAGCCTGACTGGCGCTGATAAACTCTCGGGCCTGAGATAGCCTCCTATTGCCGAGTTGCACATGTACAACCGACCGAGCCGCCACAGCGTGGCGACCTCCGCGTCAATTGGCGAAGAGCCTTGAGAACCCAGCACGGTGACACATGCCCCCGTCCCATCTCCAAAGCATCGTTGATGTCGGGAGGCATCTCGTCGGGCGGACAAGTCCACCTTCCGGGCAGATCGATCGCACATCGGCCACCGCCGTGCGTCTCCAGGTCACTGGATGATGCCCCGCCTCGACGCACTCGTGTGAGCGTGTCCACCTGGTTGCACATGTACAACTTGCCCTACCGCACGGTCCCGGACATCTGTCCGCGCTGCACGGCTGGGCCGGTTAGGCCTGGACACGCAGTCAGGTTGCCGAAGGGGCCGACAGCTGTCGTGGTGTCGATCCGCTGCCGTCAACTCGCTGCTCACCCGCGCCATAATCGCCGGCGCGCCAGGCGCACCCACCCGCTGTAGGCGCGCGACATGATCCGCGATTCACCTGACGCTCTCTGGCCAAAGGAGCGGCGGCGGAGATACCATGAGAGCCATGCAGATCCTTGCCGCACAAGAAAGCCCGGAGCCGCTTGCGGTTGATAGGCCCAGTTGCACGTGTACAACTTGACAAAGCCGGCAGACGCTCTTGGCCTGCGGGGCGCAGTGGCGTCATGAAACAAGCGGTAAGACCGGGCGTGGGCCCGGCCCAATTCTCATGACCATCACTGGGCGGGCGCCTCGGGCCAGGCAGCAGGCTACAGCCGGCCAGCGCGGGTTCAATGTCATGTCATTTCCCCTAAGAACCCAATTCGCGCCGTCAAACGCCCACAACACATCCTGGCGGCCCGGTTAAGGTTAACAAGCGGCTAACGGCCTATTCCTCGCGCCCACATGTGCGTTGGTTCGCCCAAATGTTGGTTCACTAGACTCAATTGAAGCTTCGCCCAGGGGAAACTTCGCCCCGCGATCCACACTCTGCGCTTCAAAGCGGGGGAGGGGAGGGGGCCTTCAGAGCCCGGACGCCTTGGTGCGGTTGACGCGGAACCGGTCGCGCCGTCGCTGATATTTCTGGGTCATCCCCGCCGATGCATGGCCCCACTGCTCCTGCACGCGCACTTCGATTTCGGCCGAAGAGGCCAGGCCGGCGCGCAGTGAATGCCCGGCAAACAGCTGTTCACGCTCGCCTTCCGCAAGATCGGCGCGGATCCCGGCTGCCAGTGCGGTCTTCTTGACCAGACGGGCGACATGCTTGTCGGAAAGTCGTTCGACGTAGACGGTCTTGTTGTCCTTGGAAATTCGACGAAACAGCGGGCCACGGGCGATGCGGCCGAATTTGATCCAGGTCTCCAGCGCCACCACAGGGCAGGATTGATCGCTGGAGCCGCGGCCGACCTCGACCTCGCGCCATCCGGTTCTATCACGCAGCGTCACCAGGGCGCCCTTGTCCGGATAGATCTCAACCCAGCCGGCGCCATCGCCGTTTTCGTTCCGGACGACATCGAGACCCACGATTTCCGATCGCCGCAAACTGCCGGCAAAGCCGAGCAGCAGGATGGCCCGGTCGCGCATGCCCCTGAGGTCTTGGCCAAGCATGGCGATCATCGCCAGCAGGTCGTCGCCGAGCAACGGCTCCTTCTGCCGCGGCGCCTTTGCGTGTTTTTTTCGGACGCCCGCGAGCACGGTGGCGATATGCCCGTCGACTCGATCCATCGGCTGGCCGCGGTGAGCAAAATTCCACGCTAGACCGGAAAGCCGCCGCTCAATGGTTGCGACCGAGAGGGCAGGGGCGCCGTGCTTGGGATCGCCGGCAGCGCAGGCGCCGATATAAAGACCAATGACTTGGCTGGAAGGGGGCAACGGATCGAACCCCTCCCGGCGGCACCAACCGGTGAAATGCCTCCAGTCTTTGGCGTAGGCCGCCTGGGTATTCTCGGAGCGGGCAGGCTTCGCGAAACCTGTTGCGGCCTCGACGAGGGTGTCGACACGCGCCGGCGACCCGGCGACGTGGCCCATTTCCACGACCAGATCAACGATGTCCGGCAAATCGTCGTCCGCCGTGTCGTCAGTTTTGCGCGCGTCCTGCATCGAAGGAACCCTCATAATGTCGAGACCCTAGCGCCTCATGTCCGATAAGGCAAGATTACCGGACATAACTACGGCTCGACACCTCCGGCGCTTTATCGCCGTTCTCCTTATGCAAAGCGCCGCTGCTGCGCGCGTAGTCATGGCTCTACGCCCACCGCTCCCGCCGCATTGTATCCCGCTCTTCGCGACCAGGCCGGCCACCCCGGCGGCGCCGGCTCGCACATGGCCTCGCCGGTCGAGGGCCCAAAATCCGCAGCTCAAGGGGTCCAGAAGTCCCTGCCATCGCCGCGCCGCAGCGATCGGCGCATTGGATGCGGTCGTGCGCCGGCAGGGAGGGTCGATGCCTGGCGGCCTCATCCGGCACTGACGCCGGCCGCGGCGACCGCGCGGCGGCTGCCGTGTCGAGGATGTGGCAATCTTGCACGACACCCCGCTACTCAGCGGCCGACCGACGACGTCGGTCGGCCGCCTGGAAGTTGCTCGCGTCGGAGCGGCTGGCGGGCAACCGACGGTCTGCTGACCAATGCGAGTGTCGCGGTCCTGCTCGCAGATCTTGCCCTGGCGGATGATAAAGAGGCTGTGGGTGACCTGATGCAGAGCTGCGGTGGATTGTTGGCGGCGAGGGCCGGTGGCGTCACGCACAGCCGCGCTGGATTTTTCGAGCGCGGCCGCCGCGCCGAGCGGTCGTTCGTGATCAACCCCCAACGTCGGGCGAGGGGCCGGTGACGTGGTCGAGCGCCTGCTGTCCGACAACGCCAATCCTGGCTTCTGAAAGGATCGCCGGCGTGAGCGATCGCGGCCGCGGCGGCTGTCGGACCCTCTCGTCGATGTCGGCGCCGCGCTTAAGCTGCCGGGCCGCACCGCGTTCGGCATCCAGATGCTGCAGCCGATTATGGATACGCCTTCGTGCATGAACCGCTTGCCGCTCCTGCCAGGCCAGATCCAAGGTCTTGGACTTGTCGGTTCGGCCATGATTGCGGTGCCCAGACCATCGCCGCTCAGAAGGACAATACGCGCGCCCAAGACATGCTTCTGCCGGGTTCCAGAGGCCCCAACGATCGCATGCAAGCGCTGACGATTGTCGGGCGAATTGCAAAGCTAACTCCCATTGCACCGAGAATGTTGCCGAGCCTCGTGGTGCCGACATAGCCCGCGCAATTCATCCAGTCGCCGTCGAGGATCCACTGCGCCGTTTTCCCGCGCGCCCTTTTTGATGCGATAGCGCAGAGCGAATTGTAGACCTGGCGGGTCGGCAGGCGCAGCTCGGCGGCGGTTCGATCATTGCGGCGCGACCCGCCATGGCTCATCGCGGATACTATCTAGCTCACGGGCTATCCGGCACGCTGCCACCCATTGTTCATAGGAAGCTTCATGCAATCGGTTCGGCAGATTGAAACGGTCACTGAAATCGTCAGCAGAAAACTGCGGCCGTCCTTGCGCCCAAACCTGACGGCCCATGACATTCAAACATTTGAACTCCGGAAGCAAAGATACATCAAAGCCACCCCGGGGAGGGGATCTTACAACATCCGGCAGCCATTCATCCTGCTGCGGCTCGAGCCGAGCTCGCGCGAAACCAGAGGCGTCCGCAGAAGGATCATGTCTCGATCATCGGCAGGACGGTCGAGTGTTTGACCTGCCCGAGCGCAAAGCTCGATTCGATGGAGGCGACACCTTCCAGGCGGGTGAGCTTCTGCTTCAGGAAAGTTTCGTAAGCCGGCAAATCTTTGACGACGATACGCAGCAGGTAGTCGCGCTGTCCGGTCATCAGATAGCAGTCCACAATCTCCGGCCACCGCGCCACCGCTTCGGCGAAGCGATCGAGTTCCTCCTCGCGCTGACGTTCCAGCTTGATTGAGACGAACACGCTGATCGGCAGACCTGCTTTGGACTGATCGACCACCGCGACATAACCCTTGATGACGCCGGCGGCCTCCAGCAACCGCACACGTCGAGCGCAGGGCGAAGCCGAAAGCCCGACCCTGCGGCCGAGCTGTTCGGTTGTGAGCCGGGCGTCCTGCTGCAGAGCTACAAGCAATTTGCGATCGATTCCGTCTATCTCGGATCTTGGCATCATTTTCCTCGTTTGCACCAGCTCTTCGCTGACCAAACCACACTTTCGCTTCTACAAGATCAATATTAGCCACATTCCTCTCACGCACACCATTATGATTTCCCCGATCCCAACAACGCGAAGGGAGTGTTAAGGAACATGGACGAGCGGCTTGCCTGTCTCGCTGAGCTCGAGAAGAAGATCCTCTGGCTGTCGACCTGGATGATTCACAATGCCAATCAACGGCATGCGAACCAAGACGGGCTGAAGATTGGCGGCCATCAGGCCTCATCAGCATCGCTTGCGACAATCATGACCGCTCTCTATTTCGCCGTCCTCAGACCCGAGGATCGCGTGGCCGTGAAACCTCACGCCAGCCCCGTCTTCCACGCGATCCAGTATCTTCTCGGCAACCAGACCCGCGAAAAGCTCGAAGCTTTCCGCGGCTATAGCGGTGCGCAATCCTATCCGTCCCGCACCAAGGACACGGACGACGTTGACTTCTCCACCGGGTCGGTCGGGCTCGGGGTGGCGCAGACGCTGTTTTCCGCGCTCGTGCAGGACTACCTTCGCGCCAAGGACCTCGCCAAGGAACACCCGGAGGGGCGCATGGTCGCGTTGATCGGCGATGCCGAGATGGACGAGGGCAACATCTTCGAAGCGCTTCTCGAAGGCTGGAAGCACGGCCTGCGCAACACATGGTGGGTGGTCGACTACAACCGCCAGAGCCTGGACGCGGTCGTGCGGGAGGGCTTGTGGGAGCGCTTCGAGGCGATGTTCCGCAATTTCGGCTGGGACGTCGTGGTCTTGAAATACGGCTCGTTGCTTGAAGAAGCGTTCTCCGAACCGGCCGGCGAGCGGCTGCGCGGCTGGATCGACGGGTGCCCCAACCAGCTTTATTCCGCGCTGACATTCCAGGGCGGCGCCGCCTGGCGCAAGCGCTTGCTCGACGATCTGGGCGACCAGGGCGCGTTTTCACGGCTCATCGAGAAGCGCTCCGACGACGCGTTGGCGCGCCTGATGACCAACCTCGCCGGCCACGATCTGCCAACTGTTCTGGAAGCCTTCGAAGCGGCACGCCGGCATAACCGGCCGGTCTGCTTCATCGCCTACACAATCAAGGGCTTCGGGCTGCCGCTGGCCGGCCACAAAGACAATCACGCTGGCCTGATGACGCCGAGCCAGGTCGATATTCTGCGCGGGCAAATGGGGGTGCGCGCCGGGCGCGAATGGGAGCCGTTCGAAGGGCTTGGTCCAAGCGAAGGAGAAATCAGAGCCTTCCTCGCCACCGTACCATTCGCAGCGCGAGGTCGCCGGCGTTATCGCGCGCCGGCTGTCGCGGTGCCGGAACGGCTGAGTTTCACCGCGCAGCCATCGATGTCGACGCAGCAAGGCTTCGGCCTGCTCATGCACGAGATCGGCAAGCTGGACAACGATTTCGCCCGGCGCATCACAACGACGTCGCCCGATGTGACGGTATCGACGAATCTCGGTCCCTGGGTTAATCGGCGGGGACTGTTCGCACGCGAGGAAATGTCCGACGTGTTCAGGCGCGAGCGCATACCCTCGACGTTCAACTGGGCATTTTCCCCCAAAGGACAGCATTTGGAACTCGGCATAGCCGAGATGAACCTGTTCATCATGCTCTCGGCGCTAGGCCTTTCGCACTCGATCTTCGGCGAGCGGCTGCTGCCCGTCGGAACACTCTATGATCCGTTCATCGAACGCGGGCTCGATGCGCTGAACTACGCCTGCTACCAGGATGCGCGCTTCATCATTGCGGCCACACCGTCGGGAGTGACCCTGGCGCCCGAAGGCGGCGCGCACCAGTCGATCGCAACGCCGCTTATTGGTATGGCCCAGGACGGTCTGGCCAGCTTCGAGCCTGCCTTCGTCGATGAACTCGCCGTCATCTTGCGGTTCGGTTTCGACTATATCCAGCGCGACGGAACGGCCGAAGCCGACGAGGTGAACTGGCTGCGCGATGCGGTCGGGGGCGCGGTCTATCTTCGCCTGTCCACCCGATCCATCGAACAGCCCAGGCGCGAGCTCGACGATCAACTGGCCACGGACATGATCAACGGCGCCTATTGGATGCGCAGTCCGGGACCGAACGCGCAGATCATCCTCGCCTATATGGGCGCCGTCGCTCCGGAGGCCGTGGAAGCGGTCGGGCTGATGGCGGAGGACCGACGCGACATCGGGCTGCTGGCCGTCACCTCCGCCGACCGGCTGCAGGCGGGATGGACCGCCGCCCAACGGGCTCGCGAGCACGGCCTCGTTCATGCCCGCAGTCACATCGAGCGGCTGCTCGCGGCTGTGCCGGAAAACTGTGCGCTGGTGACGGTGGTCGACGGCCATCCGGCGACGCTGGCCTGGCTTGGCGGCGTGCACGGCCAACGGACCCGTGCGCTGGGCGTCGAGCATTTCGGGCAAAGCGGAACGATCGCCGACCTCTATCGCCACTATGGCATCGACGCCCAAGGGATCGTGGCCGCGGCGCAGGCGGTTGCACCAGGACGGCCAATCCGTCATCTAAGGATGGTTTGAGGATTGCGCCGAGACTGCCAGTTAGGGGCCGGGGGAGGGGGTGCTGTCGCGAGCCAGGGCAGCGTAGCGGCAGGGCGTGCGACTTCGCCCGTAGGGCCGGCCAGCCATTTGCCGCGTGGCGTGTGCCCCGGATCCAACAGAAGCAACGGCGGCCGATTTTTGCGGAACCAGCGCGATACTCATGCTCGGTCGGCGCCGGCGCGCGCGGACCAAGCAGGAGCGAACGCTCGTGGCATATGATCGGTTTTCGAAACACAAGCGCACCTGCCCGGAGGGCGTGGTGTCGATCGAATTCAGCTTCGCGCTCGGCCAGATAAAGCGTTAGGTTTTCCGCTTGGGTAACCTTGACGCAGATCAGCTCGCCTGGCGACGAGCGAGCGCGAGAACTGCTCCCTCGCCGCGATGCCAAATCCCAATGACGGATGCGTTTAGCTCGGCATACCAATATCTTGCGAGTGACACGCCTCACGTCACGCCGCATTCTGGCTGAAGCGACTTGCCAGGAATTATGCGCCATGGCCAAGATTGGAACGCCACGTCTAACGGACAGCCGCAACGGCAAAGGGGGCGAGATCCACACTTCCGTTGCTCGCTCTTTGCAGACCGGCGTAGGACGCGCAATTGCCCATCACGGTGAGTTTCTTCAGGGAGTCTTTGAGGGTGAGGATGGTCGCTTACACCGCGGCCTTGTTACACTGCCGCTTGTCGGCTGCCAGGCCGTTGCCACGTTCTGGCCGCGGGAGGAAGGCCGGATTAGAACACGGCCCGCCAAACGAAGCAAAGCTGCACGCGCCGCGGCCATGACGATCGAGCATCTAGGCCTCGCCGGCACAGGGGGCGACCTGACCATCGACAGCGCGATCCCGGTAGGGCACGGCTATGGCTCGTCAACGGCCGATGTTGTGGCAACGATCCGTGCTGTGGCTGCCGCGGCCAGCACGAGACTGCGCCAGTCTACCATATGCCGACTGGCGGTCGCCGCTGAAGGTGCTAGCGATGCGATCGCCTATGGTGGTGACGCGTTGCTCTTCGCACACAGGGAAGGGCGGATTCTTGAGCATTTCGGCGGTGACTTCCCGCCGCTTTTCGTCGTCGGATTCAGGACAGATGACAGTGGACCGATCGACACCTTGCGGCTACCGAGGGCACGATACAATGCAGAAGAGATACAACTGTTCCGGGTTATGCGCGGACTGGCATATCGCTCGATCAGGGAGCAAGACCCTCGTATGCTTGGCAGGGTGGCCACAATGAGCGCCAGCATCTGCCAACGGCATCTGCCAAAACCCCGTTTCGAGACCGTCCTGGACATAGCGCAGGAGTACGGTGCCTGTGGCGTCCAAGTGGCGCATAGCGGGACGTTAGTCGGCATTCTTTTGGACGCGAATCAACACGCCGGAGGGCAAAGCGCTGTTACCATGGCGAACGCGTTGAGGGAGGTCGGGTTCAGGAACCTGGAGACCTTCGCGCTCAATGCAGAGGGGATAGTGGCGACATGAGTGAACCGGGGGACTATCTCCAAGCCTTCGAAACGCCGCGCCTTGCCCAACTCGCCGCCAACCTTCACACTGCCGCCTTTCCTCTCATGAAGCTCATGCCCGCCCGCTATATGGTGGACCGCGCCGAGGCGACGGGGCATCTGCGACGAGGAGGACATATAGTCGAGACCACCTCGGGCACCTTCGGCCTCGCCATCGCCATGCTGGCTTGTGCGCTCGACTACCGCCTGACTCTGATCACCGCCTCAAGCTTGATCGACCCGCGGTTTAAGGATCGGCTAGAGCGCCTTGGCGCAACCACGCTTGTCATCGATGATCCCGCAGGTGATGGCAACCAGCACGGTCGACTGGAACGTCTACAGGAGATCCTCGATGTAAGGCCAGATACCTTCTGGCCGCATCAATATGACAGCCCGGACAATCGCCTCGCCTATGCCCGGCTCGCAGAGCAGGTGGTCCGTCACTGCGGACACCTTGACTGCCTCGTGGGCTGCATTGGCACTGGCGGCTCCCTTTGCGGGACCGGCGCCTTCCTGCGTGAGATGTTTCCAGGCCTCAGGATTATCGCTGTCGACACGCACCGTAGCATCCTTTTCGGCCAGCCCGCCGGCAAGCGCATGCTGCGTGGCCTGGGAAACAGTGTCCTGCCGGCCAATGTCAGGCACGAAATGATTGATGAGGTTCACTGGGTAGGCGCACTGCCCGCCTATGCCACCGCTCAAGCGCTCTTTCGCGATCACGGGCTCTTCATGGGGCCGACGAGCGGCGCAGCAGCCCTTGTTGCCGGCTGGTTCGCCCGCACCAATCCCCAGGCGGCGACGATGGTGATCATGCCCGATGAGGGTCATCGCTACGTCGAAACAGTCTACAACGATTCCTGGCTTTCGACTTTGCCCGGGTGGCCCGTCGCGATACCGTCGGCACCGACGGATCTCGACCGCATCCGCCCCGCCGCAGAAACAGCCTGGACGCGTTTTTCATGGAACCGCCGGACACTCGCCGCCGTCCTCGCGCAGCAGCAATAATTGGCCGGGCCAGCACCAGGCAACAGGGATTAGGAACGCGAGCCCGGCACCATGAGCGCGATTTGCCGGACAGCCGGCAGCAGCAGAGTGAGGCTGGCTACCGCCAAGAAAGCAAGACTTATCGGGCTCGTAAAGAAGACGACTGGACTGCCGAAACCCAGGATCATACCCTGCCGCAAGTTTTCCTCGAGGAGCGATCCGAGCAGGAAGGCAAGGAGTAGCGGCGCGAGGTCAAAGCCGCTCTTGCGCAAACCGTACGCCACGAAGCCGCTGGCGATCACGACGGACACGTCAAATAGGCTGTTGTTGATGCTGAAGGCGCCGATGACACAAAAAAGGAGAATGCATGGTGCCATCAGCCAAGGTGGAACGCGCAGCAGCATGACGAACACGCGGATGAGCGGGACATTGAGCACGATCAGCATGGCGTTTCCGAGAAGCATGCTCGCGACTACACCCCAGAACAAATCTGGATGATCCACGATGAGCCTTGGACCCGGCACGATCCCGTGCATTAGCAGGCCGCCCATGATCACACCGATCACTACATTGGCCGGTATTCCAAGACATAGCAGCGGCACGAAGCTTGCCTGGGCAGCTGCGTTGTTTGCGCTCTCAGGGCCAGCCAGCCCTTCGATGGCGCCCTTTCCGAAACGCTCGGGATGACGGGAGATCCGCTTCTCCATCACGTAGCTCGCGAAGCTGGAGATCAGCGCGCCGCCGCCCGGCAGCAGCCCAAGCAGGAATCCGAGCACAGTTCCACGCGCAATAGGCGCCAATGACGCCTTCCAATCCTCCCGGGTAGGCAGAAGGTCGAGCAGCCGATAGCTTGCGGCAATTGTGCTTTTCGGTTTCGTGCGGCGCTCTGCCAGCATCAGGACCTCGCTCACGCCGAACATGCCCATCGCTAGAACAGCAACATTGAGACCGTCGCGCAGGTAGGCGTTGCCGAACGTGTAGCGTTCGATGCCGGATATGAGATCGACCCCAACGGTTGAGAGAAGCAGTCCAGCAGCGACCATCGCCCAGGCTCGCAAGCGCGGGCCCTCGCCAATGCTGGCTGCGAGCGTCAGGCCAAACACGACCAGGGCTGTTTTCTCTATCGGCCCGAAGGCAAGCGCAGTGGACGCGAAAGAGGGGCCGAGGAAAGCCACCGCGAGTGTGGCCGCAATCCCTGCGATGAAGCTCGCGAAAGCAGCCATTCCGAGAGCCGCGCCTGCGCGACCCTGTTGCGCCATGGGGTAGCCTTCGAGGCAACTGACCACGCTCGCCGCCTCGCCCGGCACTCGCATCAGAATGGAGGCGGTTGAGCCTCCATATTGAGACCCATAGTAAATGCCGGCCAGAAGGATCACGGCACTTGTCGGCTCGATCATGATCGAGACCGGCAGGAGGAGGCTGACGGTAGCCGTCGGCCCCAGACCGGGGATGACGCCAATTGCGGTGCCGAGTGCAACGCCGATGAAAGCAACGGCGAGGTTTGCGGGCTCGAGCGCGACCAGCAATCCAGCCAGGAGATTTGCGAGCGCGTCCATCATCCGATCTCCAACACCCCTTTCGGCAGTGGTACGCCGAGCAGGAGGTCGAACACCCACCAGGAAAGCACGGCTAGCCCAACCGCGGCCGTCAGCGCTTGGGACCAGGATTTCCGTTCGATCCAGCGCAGAATACCCGCCACCAAGAAGACTGTCGCCAGGATCGTGCCGAGAAATTTAATTGCAATGGCGAAACTCGCAATTGCGGCGGCATAGTGCAGCAGTCGCACATGATCGGCGGGTTCGTCTTCGCGAAACTCGGTGTCTTTGCAAACCGCGACGCCCAGGCTGGTGATGAGCAGCAGGACCGCAGCCACGAACGGGAACAGTCCGGGAGCTGGAGCCCCTATATTCCACAGACCGAGGGGTAATGCTAGCGACGCCGCCGCACACCCGATTGCGGCGAGACACAGCGCGCTCAAGCGAAGTGCTGTCATGGCTTCAGCCCCAAAATGTCGATCTGGCTGCCGACGGCGCGATATGCTTCCACCACAGTTTTCGTAAAACTGGCGCTGTCCTGAAACAAGCGATACCCGTGAAGCGTCCTCAGGAAGGTCTGGTAATCCGCGCTTTGTGTCATTTCCTCCAGCGCGTTCTCCCACCAGGACACCACTTCCGGCGGCAATCCGGGCGGGCCAAACAGGCCATAGAAGGCCGAAATGGCAATTGGATACCCTCTTTGAGTGAAGGTGGGTAAATCAGGCCGTTCGGCGATAGGCGTAGGGCCCGTCTCGACCAGCAGGCGCACGGCGCCGCCTTCCAGATGCGGCCCGTAGTCGGAGGAGACCACCATGTCGATGTGACCACCCAAAAGTGCGGTGATTGCCTCGGCGCCACCGTTGAAGGGCACGAAGGCCGCGGTGATTGATTCCTGGCGAAAGGCGGCCTCGGTCGCGATATGAGCAACACCGCGCGGGGCAGCAGTTGCCCAGCGCAATTTGCCCGGATTGGCGCGTGCATAATCAAGCAGACCGTCCCAGCTCTGGAACGCGCTGTCGGATCGCACGAATGCCGGAATGGAAATCCCCGCATAGCAGGCCAGATAGGTGAAGTCGGCGGCAGGATCGTAAGGGACTTCCTGAAGATGCGGGGCGACGACAATCGGGCTCGGCGAGAACAGGGAAAGGACTGTTCCGTCGGGAGGGGCGCGACGAACTTGATCCGTGGCGATCGTGCCGCCAGCGCCTGGGCGATAGTCCAGCGCCACCGGTAGACCCCGCGCGGATTTGGCGTAATTGGCCGCCATACGCGCGGCAAGGTCGCCGGCGCCGCCGGCTGCGAAGCCGACGACGATCGTTGCGCCATCGCGAGGATAGGCGGAAGCGCGCGCATAGGCGGTATAGCTCCCCGGGCATGCCGCGATCGCGGAACCAACGAGAAAAGTACGGCGATTCATATTTTTCCTCCTCCTCCACAACAGATTACTTCAGGCGGGTTCCCCTGCTGGCGTGCAAAGGTTCCCACTGCGGTTCAAGGATGCCCAGGCCTCGGCAACCGACTGAAAAGCAGGCTGTTCGCAAAAGTGCGCTGAACGGTCGATGTCCTTGAGACCACTTGCCGTCACGACCGCAACCACGCAATCAGATCGGGAGATAACGTCGCGCGCGCGCAGGTCAGCGATCGCGGCCAAGGGTGTGACTGAGGAGAGTTCTGCAAACACGCCCTCGCTCGCGGCGAGTTGCTCCTGGAAAGGGACCAAGACCGAATTGCCCACCGGTACGGCCAGGCCCCTGGATTCGCGAAGTGCCCTCAAAGCCTGATAAGTACTGCGCGTCGTCCCGATCGAAACGGCAAGGGTGTCGAAGGCCGCTGGTGCGGTCGCCACGGTATCATGCCCGTCGTCCAGCGCTTTCGCCAATGATCCGTGCACTTCCGCGGCAATGAGCCTGGGGAGACGGTCAGTCTTGCCCCGGAGCAGAAGGTCCTTAAAGCCTTGCCACACGCCGGCAAGTGCGTCGCCGTAGCAGACGGGCAAAGCACACCAGTCGGGCACGCCTCCCCTCATTTGCTCCACGATTTCATAGGCGAGCGTCTTGTAGCCCTCAATGCCAACAGGATGGCTGCCGACCACAGGGGCGTGAAATGGCGAAGCTGCGAACCAGCCAAAGCGAGTCGCGCCTTGGGCAATCAAAGGCCAACGGTGCGTTTTGTCGGCCAGCGTGACGACTGTCGCCCCATATTTGCGGATCTGCGCCAGCATTGGTCCCGCTGTGCCCGTGAATGTAGCGACCACGCATTTCAGTCCGGCATGGGACGCATAGGCTGCGAGGGATGCACCTGCATTGCCCGATGAGGCCGTCGCCACTACACGAGCTCCTTGCAGGCGGGCGATCGAGACGGCCACCGTCGAGAAGCGGTCTTTGTGCGACCAGGTGGGGTTCCTGCCCTCGTCCTTGATCAGGAGATTGGGGACGCCCAAGTTTGTGCCCATCCTCGTCCCAGGCAGCAGTGGCGTCAGCCCTTCGCCTAGCGACACGGCGTCGCCTTCCGCGCAGGGGAGCCAGTTGGCATAGCGCCAGATAGAAGGGACATCCGTCGCGCGAGACGAGGGGGGCGGTATTCTGGTGGCGCGGATTGGATCATAGACGACCCGCAGATTGGCGGGCGCTTTCTCGAAGCATCTTGGACAGCCGCGGGAATCGATCTGCAGGTCGACCGGGAAAACCGTACTGCAGCGAAGGCACGAAAACCCGACAACGCCGTTCATCGAGCTACCTCTATCAGATCTCCATCCGTCGCCATCAGTCGCTCGACACCGCCACGACGCACGACAACCATGTCCTCGACCTGCAACCCCCAGCGGCCTATCTCGTAGTAGGGTGTCTCCAGGCACAGCACCATGCCCTCTTCGAACACTTCGGTGCTGCCGGCCGAAAGAGTAGGTGCATCATATCCGTCCAGCCCGATGCCATGGCCGACATGATCGCGCCGGTAATGCGGAATACCTTCTCGTCGCACGACGGCTACGACCTCCTCGAACAGCTTTGCAGTTGGCATTCCTGGTTGGATCGCCTCGCACGCATATTGGACACCCCTCAGTAGCGCCTGGTGGTATCTCCGGACTTCTGGAGGCGGTTCGCCGAACGTCGCGATCCGAGCGATGTCGGCGCGATAGTGCCGGTAGCGGCCGCCGACATCGAAGCGTATGACATCGCCCGGCTGCAGGGCCCTGTTAGAAGGCTGGACATTCATCAGGGCGCTGCGCTCGCCAAAACCGATGCAGCTCAGCACGGGAGCGCCGCCCCCCATCACCGTCTCTATGTCGAAAGCACGCGCGAGATCCCGCTCACTGGCACCTTCCCTGGCGGCAGCCAGGGCGGCCTTGATAGAGCGCTCGGCGATGCGGGCGACCTTGGCGAGCCGCTCGACCTCCTCATCCGTCTTGACAGCACGCACGGACCGAAAGAGCGCCGCTGCCGATGTCCATTGGACCTTAGGCAATTGCGCCGAAAGTGCTGCCTTGTGGCCCGGCAGAAGTCCACTCTCATCCAGGCCGATATTCGCATGAGCCAGGCCGGCCTCCTGCAATGCGCTTGTTAAAGCCGCCAGCGCGTCGAGATGGCCTGGAAGCTCGTTCAGCGCGGCGTGCTGTCGGCTTACCGCATGATCGGCGGCATCGCCGCCTACCACGACATGAAAGTCACCATAGCGCCGCACCCTTTTCACCCACGGCGACTGATCGGCAATAAGGTCGAGTGTAGACGTGCTGGTGATGATCTCGGGCTCGGCTATCTGCTGGGCGGGCCAGACGACATAGGTTTGCGGGCCGCGCCGGATCCACTGCGGAAGCGCCCAGAAGCCGCTCATGTAGGTCACGTTTTCGGGGGCCGTCGCGATGACAGCGTCGAGCCTCAGCTTCTCCATCCAATGCCGCAGACGGCCCTCGTTAAGCAGCATGGCTCGGTTCCTTGCGCTTGGCGCCGCCCCGGCCGACGTAACCGAGATTGGCGGAAATGCGGGCAGCCGCAGCCATCACAATTTCGCCGACCTCCGCGATGACTACCTGGGGACCGACGGAACGGGGGTACGCGACGCTGATGGCAGCGATCGTTGTGCCGGTCGCATCCCGCAGTGGTGCGCCGACAGCAAGAAGGCCCGGGAAATTCTCGTCGAGTGATGTGGTGTATCCGATTTTCTCGGCCGTCTTGATCTGCGCGATCAGCCTGTCAGGCTCGGTGACTGTGCGCGGCGTCAGGCGCTCTAGTAGACCTTCCCCCAGAATCGCAAGGACTTGCTCGGCACCATGGCCGATCAGGAGCGCCTTGCCGAGCGCTGTCGAATGCAGCGGGAAGGTCTCTCCAGGGGAGGAACGGATCACCACTGGACTGCGACTCTGCACCGTCAGAAGATAAATCCCCCTGTTGCTGCGCCGCAGCCCAAGAAAAGCGTTAAAGCAGTCCTCCGCCGCCAGCGCCCGCAATTCAGGTTCGACCAATCCCACGAGACGGTCCTTGTGCATGATGTGCTGCGCTAGCGTAAGAACCGAATAACCAAGACGATAACGTCTCGAAACGGGCACCTGCTCGACGTAGTCCCGCTCCGCCAGCGTGTTCAGGATCCGCTGCACCGCCGGCGCGCTCAATTCCAGCCTCCGCGCGATCTCGCGCACGCCGAGCGGCTCGTCTGCATTCCGCAGAACATCAAGCACGGCTAGCCCGCGCTTCAACGAGAGATTGCCTGTCACAAGCGTTCCTTTAATTGGAATACCGTTCCTGCATATGGCTATGAAAACAGTTGCCGCCTCGTCTGTCAACGTCGAATGTTCATTATAGTGTGTCGCCCTAAAGTGTACGCCGCGGCGACTTTGCGCGGATGGATATCCGCGGCAGGGTCGGTTTCAATGTTCAGCGCCTGAGACGCGAGCGCGAAATCTCGCAGGAGGAGTTGTCATTTCTCTCGGGCTGCACGCGCGCCTATTTGAGCGGCATGGAGGCAGGGCGCCGCAATGCGACGCTCATCACCCTCGCGAAGATTGCAAAAGCGCTGGATGTGGATGTAACCGAGTTCTTCGTCAAACCGCCAAAGCGTGGCAGCGCTGTCAAACGCCGAACTGCGGGGGCGGTGCCATCAGGGCGAGCTCGGAAAGTCACCCGTCCAAGGAAATGAGAGCTTCAATCCGCTCGGTGATCGGGTGGGAGATCGCGTTTGATCAAGAGCTCGACGTTGATCTGAAGCGCTGTGGCAATGCTCTCGAGTGTGTCAACGGTCGGCGAATTCTCCTCGCGCTCCAATTTTCCAATGTAGTTACGATCACACCCTGCGAGCTCGGCCAACTGGTGCTGGGTCAGTCCCGCTGTGTGACGCAGCAGTCGTAGATTGCGCGAAACAACGGACCTCAGCCTCATAGCAGGCAACAGCCAGAAGACCGCTTTTCTAGCCACCTACTATAGTGATCATTCGCAGGTTGCTGCCTTGCCTGTCGTGCCTGAGCCCGCCTAAACTTCTCCCGTGCAAGGAGAAGACCCGTTTACCAACACTAACGCCAGTTGAAGTCGATGGATCGGGACTTGATTTTCGACATTCTCGGTGCGGTGCAGAGGATCGATCAGGTAACGGTCGCCGAAGTCATCGTCGCAGAGCTGTGCACATGCCTACAGCGATATGGCTTCACGGCCGGGCTCATTACCAGATTGCCCGTACCGCACGACAAACACTGGTTCGAACAGATCATCGTGAACAGCTGGCCGAGGAGCTGGTACGAACATTACAATGCCCAGGGCCACTACCGTCACGATCCCTGCGCAGAGCGGTCCCGCAGGACTGTCGACCCGTTCTTCTGGAGTGAACTGACCAACCAGCCGCTAGGGAGGCGGTCAGACGTCGTCATGCACGAAGCAGCAGAATTTGGGCTTCGCCAAGGTCTTTGCGTGCCAATCCATTCGCCTTTTGCATCACCATCTGTCGTAA
The DNA here is from genome assembly GCF_000236565.1 of Mesorhizobium alhagi CCNWXJ12-2. Classification (GTDB taxonomy): domain Bacteria; phylum Pseudomonadota; class Alphaproteobacteria; order Rhizobiales; family Rhizobiaceae; genus Allomesorhizobium; species Allomesorhizobium alhagi. The sequence goes on from NZ_AHAM01000277.1 coordinate 22,638, forward strand.
CCGTCTCCGGTGAATTCATCAACCTGCCTCCCGCGACGATCCCTGTTGTCGAGACGCTCGCCTTGCACGCCTTTCGCGCCATCCAACGGTCGCAAAACGGAAAGCACGATCCGGGTGCGCCAATTCTGTCGGGGCGTGAGCGCGAGATACTCCAGTGGACTAGCGCCGGCAAGACCGCCTGGGAGATCTCATGCATCCTGGATATTTCGCTGCACACCGTGAACACCCATCTGAAGAACGTGCGGTACAAGCTGGGCGCTGCAAACCGAACCCACAGCGTCGTTGAGGCCCTGCGCAGGAACGAAATTCAGCTCTAGGCAATCGTCAAATCAAGGTATGGAAAAACGGAGAACGCGCCTCTCTTCTAGGACATGACAGTAGGAGGAGCGTCATGTTCAAAATTTACATGGTCGATCGGTCGAACCGATTTGCCTACGAAGAATTTCTCGACGACTATTTCAGGATTCGCCACGACATTTACGTAGGTGAGCGTGGCTGGTTCGATCTCGCCCGGTCCGATGGCCGTGAGATCGATGCCTTCGATACGAGAGACGCTATCTACCTCCTTGGCATTTGCCCACTAAGAGGCGTCGTGGCTGGCTCTCGTTTTCTGCCGAGTCTAAAACCTCACCTGATGAACGACATTTTCCCTCAGCTTGCCGAAAATGGCGTGCCGAGAGGAGAAGATATATTCGAATGGACGCGCATTTTCGTTGTTCCAGCCCTGCGCAGCCCTGGGAAGCCGTCAGGCGCTGCCGGGATCGTCTATTGTGGAATAGTGGAGTTCTGTCTCGAACGTGAAATCCGGCAGCTAAGCGTTGTTTGTGAACCTTACTGGCTGGAGCGCCTGGAAGTCCTTGGTTGGAAACCTCTGCAACTAGGCAAGTCGCTCCTACACAAGGACGGCGAGATAATTGGCCTACTACTTCATATGTCGGACGAGGCACTTTCTATAACGCGCAACGCCTACGGGATTACGCAATCCGTACTATCGAGTTCGCGCCCCTAGGCATAGCGCGGTCGTGAGTTCCTCCCTTAATTCCGAAGCCCGTTGCCACCATTGTGGGGGAGCCGATGTCGTTACGCGCCGCTTTGCTGAGAACTGGATCAGGCACCTCAAAATGGATCGCAGCCCATCGGAACCGCCGTCGTCAGACATTGACCTTGATGGCTGCTTTGCAAGATCCGAGAGACAATTGGCTGATCGATCGCAGTCTTCGCATGAAGTTGTTCGTGGCGAAGGCCATGGAACGGCGCGCAATGCGAGGACTAATAAAAGCTGCCCCGCGCGATCGTGACGACGCTTTGGAGAAACTTAGCTATTCCATTTCCTTCATGATCGCGGATGGAAGCGGCATCGCGCACAAGGAAATCGACACCCTGATCAGCACACTTCAGCCTTTCCAGCACGAGATCGAACTATGGCTGTTTGTGAGAAGCGTTGCTTCGGCAACTCCGAGAGACAATGATGAGCGAGCCGAGTTGGTTAGATAAACAGTTGGAAAATTGAGTTTGCAGGATGAGAGGCTTTGCAGATCCTCTGTCGGTACGGAAAACCGAGCCAATCATTTTCCGAGGAAATATTCCGGAGAGGCAGCTTCGGCGAGGCAGGCCATTCGGTTGATCACCATGTCCCTCGGAGTTTGATGCGTCACGCGTCAGTCCGGACCGATACCGGGTGACGACGCCATTCTCGTGACCGATATCGAATAATAGGAATTGTGCCGAACTGGCCGTGCCATTGAGACGGATTGGCAATATTCCTCGAGGCAACTGAAACGGTTCCAAAGGTGTGGACGTTGGATTCCATGTTCGGCTCGCGGCGCCGCCATCAGCGTTTTCGCTATGACTCACTGACCAGTCGGCAGGACACTCGGCGTTTATCGATCAACTCTCTTCGGCCGCTTTCTGGCATCCGCGAATGGCGGCGAAATCTCGCTCTCCCGCTCAGCGAGCAGGTGGAAGTCCGCGATCGGGGTCCTGGACATCGTCCGGTCAATCGCCTTGCGGCGCCATTCGCCCATATCGAGCACATAGGTTGCCCACATGCCGTAGCCGGCATCCATCGCATGATCCTGCCATGCGAGATAGTGTTTCGGGGCAGGGGTTGTGGTTCTGGCCCAGCCGACGCGCAACATTTCGATGGCGAGATCGCGACCGCTCGCAAAACACCTTCCAATGAGAGCTCCGTCGTCAGCATAGGAGACGACGCTGCAGAAAACCCGGTCGTTACCAAGCGAACGTTTCAGCCAGGCCTTCGCCAGCGGACCGCAAGGAACCGGTTTGGGGATAGTGCTTTGTCCACGTTGGATAGGATCGTACGACCATTGCGGCAGCTCACAAGAATCGATACCGTCGAGTCGAACCAATTGGGCACGCTTCGGCAACCACAGCGTCCGCCCATCGACGACAGATGCGCGACCAGCGACAGTCGAACGGACGAGACGCAGATCGTCCCGCAGGAAGGGGATCGGACCTGGAACCAGTGGCGCAATCGCATCCGCCGCCGGCGCCGTTGAGGGCAGAACGATTGCCGCAAGAGCCACGAGACCCTTTGCGATTGCGATGTTCATTGGCCTTGGTCCGGTCCGGTTCCCGCCCGCCCGAGCAGGATCGCGGGATCCTGGACGTAATCGCACTGCCAGAGGCCGGAGCGCCTCTTCCGCGCTTGGTTTTCGGGCACCGCGTAAGGTGGATGCAGAGGCAATCCGTCGATCCGCAGAGCCGCGAAAGCGAAGCTGGACCGCCGCGCCCTTCCGAAGTTCGAAATAGCCCGCAGCTGCCGTGGTCGCGGGCAGCGAGATCGCTGCTGCTACAGCGAGCAGGGCAGGGACATTCATTGCTGCTTGATCCTGGGGTCGGCCCACATGCCAAAACCACCGCGGCCGATCCTCTCCGCCCCGGCAAGATCGGTGCGCGCTGGTGAGCCATCCGGCTTCCTGGAGATCCGGTGCGTGCCGAGTGAGACGAGCTCTTCTTCGAACATGTCGACGGAATCGAGGCTGCCAGGATAATGGTAATAGCCATAGCAGGTCGCATCCTGAAGCGGGGCGTTGCTCTCGCTCACAAAGGCTCGGCAGTAAATCACCTTGGGAGATTGAAGGAGCGTCTCAAGACCTAATTTGGCGAATTCCTCACACGAACCGGAGAAGCCCTCCCGCCGGTTCACCATGTCGCCCTTGCACGGTTCAATCCCGTAAAGATGAATTGAGAGGTCTACATCGACCCTGAAATCCGTCGGCGAAACGGCTCTAAAGCCTGTCGCAGATGCAAACCCCCTTCGTTCGGCAACATCGCCCTGGCCGTCGTAATATTCCAGGACCAGCACGGTTTTGCCCGGGGCCGCAAGCGACCGGACATAATCCGCATTGACGGGCTCTGCCGCGTCGGCCGCCATGCTCAGCGCCAGGCAGATTCCCAGTCCTGCAGCAGCCTCGAGCTTCATGTCAGAGAGCCTCCAAAAGCGCATCGTGGACGATAGCTAAGCCAATTCTCGTTCTCGATGCAATTAAAAATCATAGGCAAATTGACATTCTTTTTGTTCTGAGGTACCGATTCCCGAAATGCACCTTCACTGCTCGGGGATAGCCAGGATGGCGAAGCGGTTCTCCCATCTGCCGACCAACCGTCTTCTGGCGGCTGCGATGGCCGCAGCAATCTGCCTTATCGGTTCCGAATCGGTTTCCGCCGGAGAGCAGCTACCTGACAGCGCCGATCTTCAGCACTTTGGCGCGGTTTCAAGCGCTGCTTCTGCCGCTAGCGTTGGCGTTGAGGACATCTTCGAAGCCCGCTGGACGGGCGACGGCAAAAAGTTCTCGATTGGTGCTGATGGCAAGGCCCGCGCTGCGCCGATCTCGGCTCAGGACGCCCACACTGACACCCCTTTGGGATTGCCACAGCGGCCTTCGCCCAACGACGCTCACAGTCAAATTGACATCTTCTACAAATCAGGAGATCAGGAGTGCGGACCATCGCCGATGACCGCTCCGGATATCGCCCGGATTGTCGCAGCGACCGCGGAGAAGCATGGCGTTGATCCGGACTTCGCACTGGCGGTCGCGACTGCCGAGAGCCGTCTTGATCGGCACCGTAACTCGCCGAAGGGGGCGCGCGGACCAACGCAGCTCATGCCGATGACTGCCGACCGTTTCGGCGTGGACGATATCTGCGACCCAGTCGCAAACATAGCCGGTGGAGTCAGGTACCTCCGTGAGCTCTTCGACAGGCTCCGGAATC
>NZ_AHAM01000276.1 GCF_000236565.1 Mesorhizobium alhagi CCNWXJ12-2
CAAGCCCTTCGATTGCGACGACCGACTTGGGCGTCGGGGTATTCTTGATTGCTGCTTCCATCGAGTTCCGGGTCTCGTCGATCTCAAGCGCCCGCTCGGGTTCGCGCAGCGCCTGATCGAACTGGCTGCGGGACTAATCACTCACACGATTGATCGTCCGCATCATCGCTCCGGCTGACCTCATCGCCTTGGGCAGCTGTTTCGGCCCGAACCCGATCAACGCCACCACGACGATGACGAGCAGTTCAATCCCACGGATGCCAAACATCCAAAGGCTCCCTCGCCGGCGCTCGTGACTTTCGACAAAATCAGCCGCGTTAGAGCACCTGATCTGAGTCCCCGCCAATTGCAAGCCGATGAGCGTTCATCGTTGCGCCAGGCCTCGGTCTGCCGCGCCGGCTGCCCCTCCGTCTCTGGGCTGAGGCGCCCGGCTAGCTAGAGTTTGAACAATCGGGAGCGGCCCGGCGCAAGAAGGAGATGGTGAAGAACCTCCTCGACGCGGTTATGGAACAGGCACCACGCGTCGTAGACGAGCAATTGTCGATCCTCGGCCAGGCCGGTGCGATCCAGGCCGTCGATGCTTATTGGGAAGAAACCCTCAAGCAGTGAAGCTGACGCAGTAGGGCAATGCGTCCTCTCGTCACGACGCATTGCCTTGTACCGTGGGGGAACTGTTGTTCTTGTTCCGCTTTGCCCTAGTGAAAATGCGGAAGAGGGTTGAATTTCAGCGCAGAAGAGCGACATAGATGACTGCTTACGGACGACATCTGCACCATGACTGCCTGGTCGCATTCATGGATGTTGTCTACTATCGGCCGACAGTTCGGCAGCTGACAAACCATGGAGGGTGCGGCGATGTACAACCCAAGCCAGGAGCGTGCCACTATGCGATTTCAGACCAGCTTTTTGGCCTTGTCACTGTGTGTGTTTCTGGCCTTTTCTAACGTGGTCTTCGCACAGGATTCGGCTGGCACGGAAGGAGAATCGGTTCGGCAGGCCCCGGCAGAAGTCTCCGAGGCCGATCGCCTCGCGCACCTTGTTGCCGCGAATGCGGACAATGCAAGCGCGTTGCGCAAGATGTTTGTCGTCAACGAGGTTCGCGTGACGAACATCAGGAAGGAGTTCCCGAAGCGTGAACGAGAGGTCATTCGCGAGGCGGTGACGCTCAACCAGGAAGAGGTCGATGAATTGCGCAACGCTGTGCAGTCAAATTCCCCTGTTTTTAGACGCGCTAGCGAGCAGCTTGGCGATGTCTCAAAGGTAATCGCAGCTGAAATGACCGAATCAGACGTGGTTTTGTACGTGGACGAGTGACGCTGTCGCTTTGCTACCTTGAACTCAACGGGCCGCGCTCCGCTCGTTTTACCCGAATTCGGTGTTGACAGTCCGCTACGGCGATCAAGAAACGACGCCGACATGCAGGATGACGAGCGCGGTTCGGCTGCAGGACTCGCATGTTGTCACTTGAATGGGTCTGCCGAATTCCGTGTGTTCTTGAGGCGAATGTTATCGGGAGCCATCGCGCCGCCGGAGACGATGAACGCAATGGCGTCGTTCTTGGTCCAGTCAAGCCATACGAGGCGCGATGTGGGGACGATCTCAACGAAGCCGGACGTCGGGTTTGGTGTGGTCGCGACATACACCGCCGCAAGCTCTTCCCGATCCTCCGTCGCGGGAAAGATACGCGTCACGATGCCGACGGCACGCATCTCGGGCGTTGGAAACTCGATCAGCACCACTCGCTGCCCGCCGGGCGTTCCATCGCCACGCAAAGCATCTATCAGCGTCTGCGTTGCCCCGTAGACGGTTCGTGCGAGCGGTATGGCGTCCACAATCCGATTCACGACACTTAGCAAGCGCCGACCGATGACGGCGTTGGCGGCCCGACCGAGGAGCGCAAGGACCGCCAGTGTGATCACGACGGCCAGGGCGGACTGAAACCAGTCGGCGATTAGGAGATCGGCCAAGCCACCCGAGGTCGGCCTTAGAGTGCGCGAAAGTGCACCCACGATTGGCCGCCCCAACTGGATGAGCAGATCCACCACGAACCAGACGACCCAAACGGTGACCCAGAGCGGGATGACCGTCAGGATGCCAGTGACGATATATCGAGTCACGGATTGCATAAATTTGCCTCTCGATCAGCCGCAGCGTTGGCATTGATTCAGGAAATCGTCGCCCGGCACGGGCCGCCTTAGCATGGATCCAGGGGGCAGATCGCCACGCAAAATGGCTGCGTCGATAATGATATGGATCGTGTTGCTGATCATCAGGAAAATAGGAGAATCGGTAAATTGCTGATCCCGGTGCAAACCATCGCCTCGCGTCCCATCGCGTTGGCGGCTCGGAAGATCATGCCGGCATCACCCTCGAAGCTTCTGCTGAACTGGATCATGCCCGGCTTGTCTTCGCCTGCCGCTCGGCCCGCGGCTTCGACCCAAATCGCGACCGTCCAGGTGCAGGAGATCGAAGGCAACGAAGCACAGCCGGCTCGGTTCGGCCTCCGGCGAGATGCGGGCAATTTTGTTGCTCAACGTCGCTTCTGGTGTTTCATTCTGATAGATTTCGTTACGCGGTATCTAACGCCCACTCCACCCCCGGAGGGAGATAGCGGTCGGGCCGCCTAACGCTCCCCCTGGTTTGCGCGTTGAAGATTCGAAACTTTTCAGCTGAAATCTAGGCGAACATATTCTTCCAATCATCTCTCAGGCGGCTTGTTGCGCCGCGAATCCCTGCGCTCGTGCAGGGTTGCAACGCTGCCTTCAGGTCGCGCACGCCAGTCATCAGCTCGTCTCTCAACTCGCACTGCCCAGCCTGGTGATGAGGGTTTGCGGCAGCTCGATCCTCACTCGCCATACCCATGAACACCTGAAGATCGCAGCCTAGTACGCGAAGGCGCGCCTTGTAGTCCGATGCCATGGCGCGGGGAGTGCCTGCCCCCACAAGGGGTTCGGGAGCGGGAAACGCCGCTGGCTCAAACCAATGAAGGACGGCGACACTACCTCAACCTGACGATGACGTAGGCGACGAGTCCGGCGACAATACCAGGTAGCCCAAATTCGATTCCTGTCTCCAGGCTCCAGGCGAGGAAGCCGGGAGTGTTTTCCGCCGCTGCCGTGAAAAACCGCGAAGAGTACCATGCCGCGACGGCAATGACAGCGACGATAGCCGTCAGAATCGAGATCAGCATTGCAAGGACGAACCCCATCAGGCTGATGGCAAGGCTGCGCTTCAGCCTGATGGCGAGGCGCCCACACACGATCACGTTCACCAACCCCAACACGAAATTGAACCAGGCGAAGTTGCCTAGTATCGCAGATTCGAATTCAATCATGCAGCGCCCTTCGCATTTGCAGTCGACGTCCTAAGGAAAATCGAGCGTAGGCGGAATCGAGTCGGAGCCAAGCTCTCCTTCTGATCTCGATACCCGCGTTGACGACCTCGACGCTTTTTCATCACCAAAAGGGATAGCACGCGCACTGCCCGGACTGCCAAGTAGGTGCCGGCGCGATCCAGTTCTTGCTTGCGTGTGGCTGCTGTGTTTCGGCTTCTCGGCGCAATGCATATCCGGTGATTAGCCCCTGCCTATCGAAGTCACCGTAGCGGTCAACAATCCCGCAGGGCGCCCGTCCGAGTCGAACCTTTCAGGGCGCGCGCCGCCTACGGATCGAGCATGTTCCACTCTTCGCCCAACAAGGCCTATGTTGCCCGTTCACCACGTAACCGCTCGGCGACACGCCCGAATTGCGGTAGCCGCCACGACGTGGCTGATCTCGGAACTGCCTCGACCGTTTAATCGCTGACCGGGTTGTCGTCCCCGCCTGTCGTATCGTCGCTCTGCTGCTCTGACAAAGCCCGCGGCGGCATTACAGGCGTCACGCCGATATCCGGGGCAGGTTCGACAATGTCGCGGTCCCCAACTCTCTGGGGCTTGAGCACGCCCTCGCAGCGTTCCAGTTTTTCGGCTTCATGATTGCCAGCTTCGGGCTCAACTCGGCAGGCGCCTTGAGCAGGTGTTTCATCTGCCGCCTGAGCGAACGTTCCGCCCATCGGTAAACTGACCATCGCGCAAAGAGCAAGCGCTCCTGTCACGAACTTGCTTCGGATCTTCACAATCATCTATTCAACTCCCAATATTTGGGGGCTTGGCAAAGCTGGAGCGATTGGAGTTCCGTGCGAACAGAGACTGAACGTTGCAGTCTGTCGGATGCTCGCAGGACCTATACCCTTCTGGTCGCGCAGTCGCCCCCGCAACAACCAGGTGTAGAGCGTGACGAGGTCGCCCTCGACGTCCGCCACGATGATCCGGGAGACGTCGGTAAGCTGGTCCTCGGCACGGCGATGGACGGGAGTGTTGGATTGGATAGCGACGCGTAGCTCCTCCACCCTGTGCTCACCACGACGGTTCGGATGGTCTCCCCTTCAGTTGGCCGAGCGTCTCGCGGATTCCGCGTACTCTGACGCGGCCGACCACTACCATGGCCCTGATTTCGCTTGCGGCCTCAGCACTTGCAAGCACCAGCCGTTCCAGGCGCGCCGCAGAATCGGCCGGGACGGGTGTGGCATCTAATCCGGTGTTACGGAGTCTCCGCTCGCTGCGTAAGTGCTGCCGCGACCATGACGGCAGCCGCCTCGCAAAAGGTCATCACCTCATGCTTCGAGACCACTCGTCCACCTGATGCTCGGCTTCCTCCTTCGCGATCCCGTATCGTTCCTGAACCCGACCCGCAAGCTGGTCGCGGTTTCCTTCCGCGCGGTCAAGATCGTCATCCGTGAGATCGCCCCATTGCTCTTTCGCCTTGCCCTTGAACTGCTCCCACTTTCCCTTGATCTGGTCCCAATTCATCTCCGTTCCTCCTAGTCGATTCGGGTTACCAATGGGGGAATGCATCCAGCCAGAGGAGGTTCCTGTAGGAGACCAGAGATAGCCGAATTGGAGCGCAGGGAGCTATTCCTGCTCCGGCTCCGTTTCCCCCGGCACGGTGGTCTCTTCCTCCAGTGTGTCCCTGATCCAGATCTTCTTGACGGCGACGAAGCAGACGACGGTCAGCGGCGTGGCCAGCAACACGCCGAGCGGCCCGAACAGAATACCGAACGCCACGATGGCGAAGACAGTCAGCGCCGGAGGGAGGTCCACTGCCCGTTGTTGGACAAGCGGAGTGATGAGTGCGCCCTCTACCTGCTGGACAGCCACATAGAGGCCCAGAACCCACGCAGCGGTGACGGGGCCCTCCGCTAGCGCGACAGCAACCGCAGGGGCGGCGCTTAGTATCGGTCCGACGAACGGGATGAACTCAAGCAGCCCGGCAATGAAGCCCAGCGCCAGCGAGGAAGGAACCCCCAGGAGCCACAGGCCCGCTGTCGTCAGCGCTCCCACGAACAGCATTGCCAGCAGTTGCCCGAGCAACCACAGCCGAAGGGCATCGCCCAGCAGATCAACTGTTTGCGCAGCCTCGTCCCGCGCTTTCGCAGGCACGAGCATGAGAAATCCCTCGCGGTAGGATCCGGGATGCAGCGCAAGATAGACGCCGCCCACCAGCACCAGCAGGACGTTGGCGGCGATTCCAGCGGCCCAACTCGAATATCCGGCGACGTCGCCGACAAGCGTGGCATCGTCAAACGCGCTCCGAGCACGCTCGGCAATCCATTCGTCAATGTCCTCCGAGCCGAGCCGCTTCTCCAGGGACTCCAGCAACTCGGGAATTCGGTCCGTGAGTTGTGTCGCCTGTTCCATGAGCTGGGTGCCGAGCAGGACAGAGAAGCCGGCGAGCAGAAGGAGAATCGCCAATACCGCAGCGGCCAACGACGCCTTCTCGCCGAGGGGAGTGTGTTCCGCGAATAATCCAGATAGCGCGCGAAGCATGATGGCGAAGAGGATTGCAGCGAACACCAGAAGCAGCAGGTGGGCGAGTTCCCAAAGGATCAGTCCGGCGGCAACGACGCCGGCCGCCACCAAAAGGAGACGGAAATAAAATCCCCAGTCTGCCCCCGTCCTACCTCGATGAATCTCAGGCAATTCCTGGTCCTTCCCTAGCGGTCACGGTTCGAATGCAGTCGACGATGAATGGTTTCGGAACGGTGGCGCGCCAGCGGGGTTCCGGACTGACGGCTCGCGAACCAATCAGCGGTTCGGGAGTTGTCGGAGGCATTGAAGGAGGAAACCCATGCTCAAGATCGTTGGCGGAACCGTAGGCGTCATATTCCTCATCGGCCTGCTCGTGGTGATGGGCCTGCTCATGCTGATCTTCTAGAAAATCCCGTCGCGGGGCGGCGATTGGCATCGCGTCCGCATCGCAAATTTCTATCAGTTCGGAACTGTGGGGCCGGCCAACGGTAGCCCCTTCCTCTGCAGCTAAAAAACCCCGCCTGCGTCGGCGGCGCGTTCGCCGCGGGATCACAGAACTCGCTCCCGCCTTAGGCGATACCTGCGCGCTTCAGTCCTTCAAGGAAAACCTCGAGCTGCTCCGGGTTCTTGACGTAGAAGAGCCGTTCAGCGGCGAAACGGCGTGTGAAGTCGGGGCGCATCCGGAGGAGCGCTGAAATGGCCTCGTCCGCTTGGCGGCGGTCGCCGAGATGGCCGAGAGCCGAGACGAGGTTCGCATTGGCCCAGTAGTGGGCATTCGGCACCTGCGTCGCGCGGCGCGCCCAGCTGGCGGCCTCCTGGAACTCTCCGCCAAACAGATGGGCGAGCGAGCGGTAGGACATGAAGGCCCAACGGAACGGATCGTGCGGGCTAAGCTCGATCGCAGTCTGGAACCGGCCGATCGCCTCCTCGATCCTGCCTTCGTAGGCAAGCGAATCGCCGAGGCCGCAGTGGGAAAGCGCCAGGCAGGGGTTGAGGCGCAGCGCCTCATCGAGCGCATCGATGGCGAGTTCATACTCGCAGCGCGCTAGGCGCACGCGGCCAAGCGCGAACAACGAGTTGGCGTCCTGATCGTCGTGGTCGAGGCCGCGTAGGGCAAGGTTCAGCGCTTCGTCCAGCCGCGCCTCGTCCCGCTCACCGTCGAAATAGACCATCTCAAGGATCATCGCATAGGCGAGCCGGGCGTAAGGGCTGCCAAACTCGGGATCCTGCTGAATCGCCTGGCGCATCAGGCGCTGGCAGCGGCGATTGCTTTCGCCAGTGAAGCGGTAGAATTCGATCGAGCCGAGCTGATACAGTTCCCAGGCGCCAAGATTCTTTCTGGTCTGGCGGGCCGCCCGCTGCTGTTCCGCAATTCCGAGCTCGGTCGCGAGGCGTGCAGAGACGAGGCGCGCGATCTCCTCCTGCAACTCGAAGATGTCCGTCATGTCGCGATCGAAGGCCTCGCTCCAAAGACAGCGCATATCCCGGGTATCGATCAACTGGACGGTGATCCGCACCCGGTTGCCGTCGCGCCGGACGCTCGACGCGACGAGATAGTCAGCGCCGGCCGACCGTGCGATCTCGGCGAGGTCATCGCTAGACCGTTCTAGCGCAAAGGCGGTGCTACGCGGAATCACGCGCAGCCATCGGTTGCGCGCGAGCGCGGTAATGATGTCCTCGGTCAGCCCCTGGGCCATCACCCTGCCTCGACCGTCCTGATCGAGGCTGGTGCAGGGCAGGACGACAAGAGTCGGCATGCCCGTGCGCCCTCCTGGCAGCGGTTCCGCCGCGTCGGCTCCTCCGGGGACCAGCTGCCGACGCAGGCGAAAGCCACGTCCGTGTACCGTCGCGATTATCTGTTGGGAGTTGCCGTCGTCGCCGAGAGCACGCCGAGCCGCCTTGATCTGGCTGCTGAGCGCCGCGTCGGAGACGATCCGGTCGTGCCAGATTTCGCTGAAAATCTCGTCCCGCGTAACCGTGCGGCCGATGTTGCGGGCGAGGAAGGTGAGCAGGTCGAAGGTTCGCGGTTCGATCGGCACCGGCTGGCCATCGCGGCGAAGCTCGAAGCGCACCAGGTCGAGCTCGAAATTCCCGAACCGGATCGGTCCGACGGGCTCGTCGTCGGTTGAAGTTTGCACCGTCGAGCGGCTCATGAGCAGCTCCCGGATCTGGCGAACAGCGGACGGACGGCCGCCCATCCGGCTTCGCACAATCGTTTTCCACCGCCACTGACCGTCTGCCCGCACAAGCAACGCGCAGCACCTGCAGCGACGATTTCGCCTGCCAAGACTAGCAGTAACGGCCGTCATCCCGCAAGAAAAGCCGGCCGATCAGCGTCCTCACTCCCTTGGATTGGAGCCGCCGATCACCCAAGAAGAGCTTGGCATGATGATCCCCTCCGCCGAGTTCGTCTGCTGGCGGATCGCCGCGGCGAGAGCCTCCTCGATCTCCGGCCGCCGCGCCTCGGCTGCCTCTCCAGCCTCCCGGAACACCTCGCCGGCAGGGCCGATCGCGAGTTGGAAGGCGATCGCGTCGCGCACATCATGGCCGACGAGGACCGGCGCATCGACGCGCCCGAAGGTGATGTTCTCGTAGCCGGCAATCTCCATCATCTTGCGCACCATCGGCTCGTCGGCCATCGAAAAAGGACCCGGCCCACATGTGCGCGCGTCCCCGCCCGGCGGCGGCAGAAATCGCAGTACGACGTCCTTGGCCATCGACAGCCATGGGTTGTCCGCCGAGTTGCGCCAGACGATATGGGTCATCCGCCCACCGGGCCGGAGCGCGCGGCGCATGTTCCGGAGCCCGGCGACCGGATTGGCGAAGAACATGGTGCCGAAGCGGGCGAAAACAAAGTCGAATGCGCCTTCGGGCAGCGCGATTTCGGCGTCGCCGCGGATGAAGCGGAGGTTGTCGAGGCCCTCCTGCTCGCGCTCGGCCTCGGCTGCGGCGAGAAAGGCGTCGCAACAGTCGATGCCCACTACCTCGCCCTCCGGGCCGACGATGCGCGCGAGCTTGATTGCGGTGTCGCCGAAACCGCAGCCCACATCGAGCACGCGGTCTCCCGGCCCGACCGGTAGCTTGGGAAACACCGCCTCGCTGTGATGCGTCAGGCCGTCGACGAGGATGTGGCGAAAGCGGATGAACTTGGGCGCCAGCACCTCGTTCCAGAACTGCACAAACTCGGTGTCCTCCGGCGGCGGCGCGGCGGCGGGGCTGGTCGCCTGATCGAGCGCGGTCATGGTCATTCTCCCTTCCAGCTTGTCACGTCAGTCCGAAGGTTACGCTCGCCGAACCATCAAGGCTTGCGCGTTTCCTGGGCATTCCCGGGGGAATTCCTGACCGCGCAATCGGCTGGCTGCCATCGTTCGCCCCGCAGGCTTGCCGGTTCGGGAGGACAGGAAACTTCCAAAGAAAACTCACAAAGCCGTCAAGCGCGGCGGCGGTCGCTTTCGTAGCCTGGTGATGGCGGAACGCCGGCTCCGGCTGAGCCGGACATGACGCCACCGGAAAGCGCCTCAGGGCGCAATTGGAAAGAGGAGAACCCGATGACCAACTCCCGAATATACACATCCCAGGCCGCCCGTCGTGTGGCAGCCACTTTCGCGGCGATCGCGCTCTTTGCGCCGGCGGCCATGGCGCAGGACGACCACGTCCTGATCGAGAGCGATGCTTTCACTTACGAGCCGGGGCCAGGCTCTCTGGCTGAGGGCGCGGAATACCAGGTGCTCTATGGTGATCCGGGCGGGAAGGGCGTCTTCGCCATGCGCCTCAAGCTTCCGGACGGCTTCCACATCGCGCCCCACCACCACGGCCAGCCCGAGATCGTCACGGTGATCTCCGGCAGGTTCCGCGTAGGCATGGGCGAGGAGGCCAACCACGACGCCGCGACCGCGCTCGAGCCCGGCGGCTTCTTCGCTTACCCGCCGGGCATGGCCCACTACGCCTATGCCGATGGCGAGACGGTTATCCAGCTCAACAGCACCGGGCCCTGGACGATCACCTACGTCCGCGATGAAGACGATCCGAGGACGCAGTGAGGGGCACAGGATAGCCGGCCGGACGGGCTGGCCACCGGCCCTACGGCGCTCGCGGTCGTGGCCCGCTATGGCACCAGCCTGGCTGGCCGCATCGTCCTCACTGTAGCCCTCCACGAAGGCGGAAAGGACCGGAACCTTCGGTCCGCCAGCCCATTAAGTTAACGATCGACCACTGATCGATCCCATCACCAGGAAAGGAAAATCGACCAGGAAAGGAGAAAATCATGAGACTTAAAGTGCTCCCGATCGCAGTTCTCGCGGCGACGCTTGCCGGTGGCGCCTTTGCGCAGTCCGGCCCGGCCCCGGCTGTCGACCCGACCACGACCGGTTCCCTGGAAGATCCCACTCTGATGAGGCCCTTCTTCACTGACGACACGTTGACGACGATGCGCTCCGATGAGGAGATCCGTGCGGCATTCAATGATATGTCGCCCACGGCACAAGAGAGATTGATCCAAGACTGTGACAATCCTGCGAAGCATCGAGAACAGTATCACTACGGCCTGTGCGAAAAGATCAGATAGTTGGCAGCCTAAAAACACGCGTCGGGCATCTTCGCCCGCCGCGTGTTTTATCCGTCGTCGAGACATTTGCAGCCAAAAGTCGCGGCATGCCCGTGCAAGCGAGATCGCCCAAATAGGGGTCAGGACAAGTTCAGAACCTTGCGCTAAGAGCGAACGGATCGTGAACCCTATGCTGCTCGACGGATTTGGGTCGGAAGTCTGAGCGACCGGAAACCTTCAGGCATTTGATGCTCTGCATCCCAGGTGTAGATGCCGGTCAGGTTGATGTGCTCCCAACTCAGCGGCGAGATGTGCTTCAGCAGCGTCTCGGGAATGTTCCTGCCCGACATTTTGCGACCGCGCGGTCAAGATAGACCGTATTCCAATGGACGATCGCGCTGACGACAAGATTGAGGCCCGATGCGCGGAATGCCTAACTTTCGAACGACCGGTCGCGGAGTTCGCCACGCTCATGGAAGAAGACTGCGCGTTTAAGTTTGTGCGCTGCCTCGCCTTGTTGAGACCGGCCTGACATCGCCGGCGCAATACCGGGCTCGAATACCATTCGATCATGAAGAGCGACCGCTCGATGCGGCCGAGTTCCCGAAGAGCCTTGGCCAGTTGGCTTTCCTTCGGTGATGCCGAGAGCTTCTTCAGGATGGTTGACGGCACGACGGATCGCGTGGTGATCGACGCCGCCAGATGAAGCAGATCGTCCCAGTGGTCGAGAATAAGCGTGGTGTTGATCGGCGCTCCGATGTGGTTCGTCAGCGCCGGGTAAGCATCCCCTTGCTCGAATGTGGGGAACTTCCGACCTTTGAGGTTGCGCAGCCGAGGCGCGAAGCGTTTACCGATCAGAGCGAATAGCCCAAAGACATGATCGCTCGCGCCGCCTGTGTCGGTGAAGTGCTCCTGGATGTTCGAGGACCCGTATCCTGATCGAAAAAGCCCATCGAGCACATGCCTGCCGCAGCCGAAGAATTGAATGCCGAGATCAGCGAGCTGTATCCACTGGTCGAGGTGCCGGACCTTTTGAGAGAAGTGCACGAATGGACAGGCTTAGCCGATCATTTAACCGAAGCCGCCTATAGGTGGCGACGTCGGCTATCCATGCGCCGCGCCGCTACCTTACGTCGGAGAGCCGAAAGCCGTGCGCTATTCGCCTGTGCTCGCCTGCTGCCGACGCCGATAGCGGCGGAGGAACATCTGGAACAGCGGCAGCATGAACAGGAGGAGTGCCACCACCATGATTGGCGCGGACAGGGGGCGCTGGAAGAAGATCGCCATGGAGCCGTCGCTCATGATCAAACTCTGGCGCAGCGCCTCTTCGGTCGAAAACCCGAGCACCAGGGCCACGATCAGCGGCGCCAGCGGATAATCCATACGGCGCAGGATGAAGCCGATGACGCCGAAGATGACTGCAAGCCAGACGTCGAGGAAGGCGTTCTGGACGGCATAGGCGCCGATGAGGGACAGCACGACGATGAGGGGCGCCATGATGGCGTAGGGGGTGCGCAGCATCATCGCCAGCAGGGGCGTCGCGGTCAGGCAGATAAGGAGCGCGGCGATGTTGGCGAGATAGAGGCTGGCGATAAACGACCAGACGAATTCGGGCTGCTCGGTGAACAGGCGCGGGCCTGGAATGAAGCCCCACATGAAGACGCCGGCCATCAGGATGGCGGCGGTCGGCGAGCCCGGGATGCCGAGCACCAGCATCGGCAGAATGGCGCCGGTGCCGGCGGCGTTGTTTGCCGCCTCCGGCGCGATGACGCCCTCGATGGCGCCTTTGCCGAACTTCTCGGGATGCTTCGAGATCTTTTGGGCGAAGCCGTAAGCCATGAAGGAAGCCGGCGTGGCGCCGGCGCCGGGCAGGATGCCGGTGATGAAGCCCAGCACCGCGGAACTGCTGGCCAGTCCGATGTTGCTGAACACGGCCCTGGCGCCCGCGGTGATGTCGTGCATGCCGAGCCTGGCGGCGCGCGTCACATCTTCGATCTGGACCTTGTAGCGCTCAGCGGCATTGGAAAGGACTTCGCCGATGCCGAAAAGTCCGATGGTGATGGGCACGAAATGGAAGCCGCGCATCAGCTCGACGGTGCCGAACGTCAGCCGTGGCTGGCCTGTCACCACGTCGAGCCCGACGGTCGACAACAGGAAGCCGGCGGCGATCATGATCAGCGCCTTGCCGGGCGAGCCACCCATGCCGATGAACGTGCCGAATGCGATCATCAGCACCGCGAACATTTCCGGCGGGCCGAAGCGCAAGGCCATCTCGGCGAACGGCACGGCGAAGAAGGTGAACAGCACCGAGGCGATGGCGGCGCCGAAGAACGAGACCCAGAAGCCGGTCGACATGGCAAGCCCGGCCTTGCCCTGCTTGGCCAGCGGCCGTCCGTCGAACATCACGGCGACCGACCAGGGATTGCCCGGCACGCCGAATAGAATCGAGGTGATCAGGCCGCCATACATCGAGCCCCAATAAATGCCGGCCAGCATGACGAGCGCCGAGACCGGCTCGAAGAAGACCGTGACGGGAAGCAGGATAGCCACTCCGGTGGTCCCGCCCACGCCCGGGAGCACGCCGACCAGCAACCCCAAGATAATGCCGAGCGTCATGAAGCCGATGCGGCTCGGGGTGAGCAGCGTATCGAACCCCGTCATCAGAAGGTCGAAGGCTTCCATGATCTTATTTCATCTCCAGCATGCTGTGATGGGGGAGCATGTCAGAAAGGCAGGATGTTCGACCTGTAGAAGGCGCTCATGGGCATCGAGATGTTGAACCCCTCGCGCAGCGTGATCCATAAGGCGACAGGCAAAATGATGCCTCCGGCCAAGGCCGAATACCAGCGGAACTTGCCATACCACGCCATGAAGAAGGCGAGATACACCCCGGCGCTGACGTACATGCCGAGCAAGGGAATAAGAAGGACCAGGGCAATGATGGGAAGTCCCACCTTGAGCAGGTCCTCCACCTCTTGGGGCGCCTCGAAGAACGGCCGCATGTCGGGGGTGCGATAGGCGTTGACGTAAGCCACGCCGAGCGTGCCCAGGATCATCGCGATCGAAAGAACGAAAAGAAAAAAGCCGGCCTGGGGGCCGGATTCCCCCCAGGTCGGCCCGAGCCGCACCGACTCGTTCACGATCACGACGCCCAGGAAGAGTAGAACGAGGATAAATCCGATCTCCACCGCTCTATGGGTCGTTCTCATCCAGATGGGCGTCATGATGTATTCTCGTCAGAAGTCGGCTTCGTTGTTATCGCGACGTTAGCCGCCGGTTCTTTCACGCAGGTCGTCGCGAAGCTCCCAGCCGAAGACGTCCCTCATCATGCGGACATGATTGTCTTCAAAAGTAACAAGGAACTCCTTGTAGCCTTCGGAACCCCTGTAGGTTCCGAGCATGCCGTTCGTCTTCATGAACTCCTGCCATTCCGCGGAGTCGAAGACCTTCTTGAACAGCTCGTCGTACCACGCCTTCGCGTCTTCGGGCATGTTGGGCGGGCCGATCAGGCCACGCACCTGATGCAGGCCGGTCTCCAGGTCGAGAAGCTCGGCGTATTCGTTGTTGTTCTCGGTGCCGATCTCAAGCTCCCAGTGGGTCGGGGTATCCGGCGAAGCCGGGTGCCGATCCTTGGCGAAGACGACGAGGGGGATGAGCTTGTCGGGAAAGTGCGGCAGCGCCTCGGCTGGCTGGTTCACGTTGAAGTCCGAATGGCCGCCGGCCACGTTCGACGCGACCACGCCGCCGCCCGACTGGGGAACGTAGCGGAAGGGCTCACAGCCGGCCGCTTCCTGGATCAGGCCGATCTGGATCTCGTCTTCTTGACGGGCGCCGGTGCCGGTCGCGGTGAGCCGGTTCTCCTTGCAGGCCGCATGGAACTCCTCCCAGGTCTTGTACTTCTCGGGGTTCACCCACAGCAAGAAGGGGTCGGTGGTCATCATCGCCACGGGGGTCAGATCCTCGGAGGTATACATCACCGGGATCTTCTGCTGCAGCGGTGTGGTGACGATGCTGTTCAGCGTCGGTGTCAGGTAATGTGGATCGCCGTCCTGGCTGTACAGATAGGTCAGCGCCACGGCGCCCGCGCCGCCCGGCATGTTCACCGGCGTAAACGGCACTGGTGACAGCTCATACTTCTCAATGATGCCGAGCCACAGTCGGGTATAGATGTCCGAGCCGCCGCCCGGCGAGGTCTGGATGACGAACTCGATCGGCCGT
The DNA here is from genome assembly GCF_000236565.1 of Mesorhizobium alhagi CCNWXJ12-2. Taxonomy (GTDB): domain Bacteria; phylum Pseudomonadota; class Alphaproteobacteria; order Rhizobiales; family Rhizobiaceae; genus Allomesorhizobium; species Allomesorhizobium alhagi. The sequence continues at coordinate 14,607 of NZ_AHAM01000276.1, forward strand.
TCCGGCTGCCATTGGGCGAGCGCATTGGATGGCGCCATGACGGCGCCGAGGCTGAGGCCCGCCACCAAGCAGAGGCCCGGACCTATGCCGATGCCGATGTCGGCACGCGCTACATGTCTTTCTCGATTCATGATTTCCTCCCTTAAGCATCCTTCGGTGCTCGATATCCTCCCATGAGCATTCTTTGGTACTTGCAACCATCGCCGGACACGCTCCCGTGCGAACACCCGGCGCGCGGGATCCGAACGGCGACACCTTGCTGGCCACAGCGGCAGGGAGGGGGATCAGTGAAAGCTGCTTCACTAGGACTCCCTCCCAAGAAATTCGTCCGTTCGGATCGTTTCCGCATGCCCCTTACGAGGGCGAGGGCTGCGGAGTTGTTGCGCGCAGCGCCCGGTGCAAGCCGGAGCGAGGCACACAAGGCATACAGTATAATGTATATCAGTTTGCGCGCAAATGTCGGCGGTCGACGGCAAGGGCTCAGGCGAAGGAGCTGATCATCAGCGAGCGTTGAAGGACTCAACATCCTCGCCGCCGGCTGGATCCTCGAGCGCTCCCGGCAAGTCGCCCGCCAGCAGCTTTTCCTTCGAAAGCAAGCCCGCGTCCTCGAGCGCCTCGGCGTCGGGCAGGTCGCGCAGCGAATTG
>NZ_AHAM01000275.1 GCF_000236565.1 Mesorhizobium alhagi CCNWXJ12-2
GTTGCCCGCGCCCGCGCGCCGCGCTGGGCGCGCCGGGTCTTCGCCGGAAGCTGACGTTCAGACGGCGATTGGCGTCTCCCGCGATCGTCCTGATCGCGGGAGGCCTCGTTCAACGAGGAACAATGATGGACCTGACGTTCAAGGGCATACCGCAGCCGATCCGCCTTATCGACAGCGGCATCTCGTCCCATTGATGCGCAAGATCGTCGCGAGTTGGCCCTTCACTGTCGGGGAATCCGATCCGGCGACCCAGCCCATCATCGTCGTCCGAGGCACGGTAAGCGGTCGCTACTGGATCGAGGAGCCGTAGCTTGACACGCCTGTTGTCGAGGAGACCGACGTCTGCGCGGTCTGCAGCCTCATTATCGATCTCGTTCGCGCCTGGTTCGACGCCCACCCGGCAGTGCTCTGCATGCATTGTGGGGCCGTGGAATTTGCGGAGCGTCTGGTCGTTTTTCCCAGCACGAATCGTGCCGGGAAGAGCACCCTGATCGCACGACTGGCCGCCGAAGGCGTTGCAGTCCACGCCGATGACCTCCTTCCCCTGACGCCGGATGACGAAGGCATGTCGCTCGGCATTTCGCCTCGACTGAGGCTACCCTTGCCAGAAACTGCCGGCGCGACGCTGACCCGCTTCGTCATGGAGAACCAGGGGGCGGCCGATGGCCGTTATAAATATCTTGAGCTTGCGGCACCACTGCTCGCGCCGTTCGGCGAGAGCTGCCCGATTGGCGCCTTTGTCCTGCTGGAGCGCCAGATTCACAGGGCCGCCGAACTCCTGGCCGCACCTCGCGGGTTGGCCTTCAGCACATCGTTCGGCAAAATTTTGTTCGGCCGGGAAGCGCGGTTGCCATGTTCGCCCGGCTCCGGGCGCTGATCGAGGAAACGCCCTGCTATCGCCTCATCTACTCGGATATCGACGAGGCCGTCGACCTCCTCAAGACGTCGTTCGTCTCAACGGCTTCTGGCGCCTTCCCGCCCTCTGTCGCAGGCGCCACCGTCGTATCGGAGCCGGCCGATGTCGGCGCGGCAGCCGGTACCGTCCTTTGTCCGCGGAGAGGCAGCCCGTTCTATCGCCGCAACCCCGACGTCATCGCCGAAACCCTCGACGGCGAATACTTTCTCGTCCTGGGTGATCGGGACGCGATCTTCTATCTGAACCCGATTGCAGGCGCCATCTGGAAGATGCTTACCGAGCCGCTGAGCAAGGCTCAGGCGGTGACCCTTGTTCGCACCGCCTTTCCTGACCTGGATCGTCGGCGCGTGCGACACGACATTCGCATCCTGTTTGAAGAGATGAGCGCGCGAAAACTGATCCTTTCAGCGCTCAACGAAACCACTGGCCAACCATGTGCCAGTTGATCTCGACCTTCTTGCCATCTCCTGGAGAGCCTGCATCTGTCGGCGCAGGCCTTCGATCTTCTCTTTGAAGCGCACTGTCTTTGCCTCGACGACATCGCGATCCTGTCGGTCGGCGCGGTCCGAAGGGCAGTGACAAAAGATGGTTTCTTCCATCAGGCGGAACTGGAACGCTGGCCCGGCTGTTCAGCTTGTGAGCAGTTGGGTTTTCTTGGCGCAGTTGCCGTCACCCGGGCCGGCTGCAGGCGGTCAAACGTTCCCGCCTCGTCGCGCTCCATGAGAGCCGAGTAGCCAACCGCGTCTGCGGCGAGGATCACCGCTAGTTCCGTTCCATGGGAAGGACCTCTTCAGGGAAGGACCAAGCATTTTAAGGATACCACGCAAGCGGTGGAAGACCGTACAGCCTTTCAACCGCCTGTGCTCATAAGTGAACGGGGTTGATCCGCGCGCGCGGCAATTGAGCTACTTGTCTTTCCAGAAATCGGCCTGGAGTTGCGCCGCTTCATCGGCAAGCAGCGGGCCGACGACTTCAGTCGGACGCTGCCCAGCTTCGAAGACGATCGTGCAGGGCAGGTCGAGTGTGGGATTTTCGACGTGTGCACCTGTCAATCGCTTGAGGTCATGTTCGCTTTGCCCAAAGACGACCCGTCCGATGCCCGCCCAATAAATCGTCCCGGAGCACATCGCGCAAGGTTCGGCCGAAGTGTAGAGTGTGCAAGAGGCCAGCTTTTCGAGACTGAAATTCATCCCCGCCCATCGGGCCAGCAGACTTTCGGCATGAGCGGTGCGGTCGCCCCCTCCGGATTTGTAACCGTTGAGTTGCTCGCGCAACACATTGCCGTCTTTGTCAGCGAGGAGCGAACCAAAGGGATGTTCGCCAGCATCGCTGGCCTTGCGCGCGACTTCGAATGCCCGACGGAGCAGGCGCTCATCATAGGGGCGTTGTGGCATCGGCCGATCCTCCTGCAGCGCCGCTTGATCATAGTGCCGAACAATCCGCCGACTCAAGTCGGCAGATTCAGTCAACAACCTAGTCCGGTGGGGCTTTTTCCATTTATCCATGACTTCCTAGTGGTGAAAATCTGACCCTTGGTACCGAATGCGGAACACCTGTTCCCGACCCCTTGAGGAAGTTCGCTCGCCATCGGCCGAACTCACGCCCGTGACCCAATCCGGTCATTCCTGAGGCCGGGGCGACGTCTCAAAAGCCGACATTCGCCGGAATCGGGCTCATGACCGAAGCTGCCTCCTGGTGTGTGTTTGTCCGAACTTCTGCTCATGTGCTTTGGCAACTTTAGAAAGCTGCCCCGCACTGTCTCCAGGGCGCCGTTGACAGCGACGAAAGTCGGGATATCGCTTCAGGCGCTGTCGTCCGTCCCGTTATCGCGCACCATCCCCTGCATTGCGGATCGGCCCTTCCGCACGTTGGCCGAGCAGCCACCACGTGCACATCGGCCCTTTGCCGCGCACCTCGACCACGCCGCGCTCCTCGAAGGCGAAGCGCTCCCCCAGCAGCTCGCGCGTTGCCGGCGCCACCTGGATCTTGCCGGCCTCGCCGGTCGATTCCATGCGCGAGGCGGTATTCACCGCATCGCCCCACACGTCGTAGAAAAACTTGCGGGAGCCGACGACGCCCGCCACCACCGGGCCGGAGGCGATGCCGATGCGCATCGGCACCGCACGCCCCTTGGGATCAGTGAGCCCCGCAATCGCATCGCGGATGTCGAGCGCGAGCGCGGCGAGCGGCGCTGCATGGTCGGATAGCGGCTCCGGCACCCGCTGACCACCATATAGGCATCGCCGGTGGTCTTGATCTTTTCGAGCCCGTGGCGTTCGACCAGGCCGTCGAGGCGCATGTAGACGCCATTGAGAAACGCCACAATTCCTCCGGAGTCGTATCGCTGGCGCGCGCGGTGAAGCCGCCCATATCGGTGAACAGGATGGACGCAGCCGGATAGGCGTCGGCGATCATCGTCTCGGGCCGGTCCTTCAGGCGCTCGGCGACCTTCGGGGGAAGAATGTTGACCAGCAGCCTCTCCGAGCGCTGGAACTCGCGCTCCGGCGCTGAACAAGCCCGCGTTCAAGCCGGCGCGCGGCATCGTTCGTGGTGGGGCGCGAGATGCGCAGCGGGCCGGCCAGCGCAAGCCGCAATTCATCGCGGGTTCTCAAATCGGACATGACGCGTGCGGCC
>NZ_AHAM01000274.1 GCF_000236565.1 Mesorhizobium alhagi CCNWXJ12-2
AAGAACCTGGGGGTCGTCCCTCAAGTCCAGCTTCTTGGTTTCAACGACATCTTCTTCCAAAACGCGCCTCCTCTCAAATTTCTTTCGAGCGAAACGGCACTCGGAAAAGTCGGATCGTCCTTATCCACCCAGTCATCGGCAGCGCGTGCGACCGCCTGCGATCAGCAGCCGTCGTCGTCCTCCGGCTCGCCGCAACCCTCACCAAAACAGCAGGGATCGAGGCTTTGCATCCCACAGCCCTGGTCCAGGCAGCCACATCCGCAGTCGTCGCAGCCGCACCCTGATTTGCCGGGGGCGGAATGCGGCCAGACAGTGTAGGCTAGAAGGTCGAGCATCCTGACCGGCGTCTTGGGATCGTCGCTCTTGATGACGAGCTGGACGCATCTCGGGCACTTCTCGGTCGCTTTGTAGCGGATCAGCAGGGACAGACACGAGCCAGCAGGCAGCCTCGCCGGGAAGGGATTGTTGACCAGCCGCCAGTGACTGGTCTTGCGGTTGAATCCGACCTCAGTGACGTGCAACGGACATTTGCCGGTGTTGCATATGGTGATGGTCCGCTCACCGACACAGCAGGCCTTCACGGCACCGATGCAAGTCGATCCGGTGATCGTCAGTTCACCCTCCGGGGCCTTGCCCGAGACGCGGATGGTTTTCTCGCCGACCGGATCGTCGCTGTCGATGGTGATGGCGCCTGACTTGGCTCCGTGGCTTGTCGGCGCGAAGCGGATCGGAATCTCCACGGCATCGCCCGCACCAACCACGATCGGGAAGCTCAGCACATTCGCCACTGTGAATTCGGGCGAGGACGAGGTGATGGAGCGGATCGTCAACGGGCACTTCCCGCTGTTGTTCAGGATTAGGGGCAAGTCGGCGAAAGTGCACGGGCAGACTTCGCCGAAATCGCCCTGATCGGCGATGATCGCCACCAGCCGCGGGGGCGCGGTTTCGCCCGTCACACGGACATTCCTGGCGCCTGCGGGATCATTGCTGAACACGGTGATCGTGGCGGCCGAAATGCCGAAACCGCTCGGCCGATACCGGATCGGCACCTCCACCGAGTCCCCCGAGCCGATCACGATCGGATACGCCATAACGTCCGGCACCTCGAACTCGCCCGAGGACGAGGTGATGTTGCCGACGACCAGGGTATTGAAGCCGCTGTTGCTGAGCACAAGCGTCATATCCTTGTGCGTTCCGAGACAGACGTTTCCGAAGGCGCCGCTGTCGGCGATAATGGTCACCAGACGCGGCAGCAGCCTGACCTCGCGCACTGCGATATTGTTGTCGTTGGGGATCAGCCGCCAGTCCGCGATATCTTCGCCGGCCACGAACTTGTCGGTATTGCTGGGATCGCCCGGGGCCGAGACGATCATCAGCATGCTGTCGCGGTCGTTCGCGTCGGCCGTGGGCGTCCATTCGAAGGGACCGACAATCACCTCCTGGCTGTCGTTTGGCTGGATCGTGCCGGCCGCCAGCTCTGGCGTGGTCATGGGCCGAAGGTCGTCCGGCCAGGTCCGTCCGGCCAGGGGCTTGCTGTGGAATCCACGCACGACAACGTCCTCGGCCGCCGAACTGCCGCGGTTCCTGATCTTTACATAAGCGTAGTTGGTGCCGATCGTCGGCTCCTGATGCGCGTCCACCCCGTCCGGGGCATGGCGGTTCCAGATCGCCGCGGTGTCCGAGAAATCGGCAAGATACTCGTATTCGCCGCCGCGCCCGTCGTCGATGTAGACGTCAACGACGGGCGGTGCACCGTCGGTCAGGTCCTGCTGCTCAAAGGACCAGATCAGCACCTTCTCATAGGCGCCGCCGAACAGGCCCTCAGTCGTCCAGTCCCCCGCATCGGCGGTCAAGAGCGCATCAAGGAACAGGGCCGGATTGTTGGGGTTGCTGACCGGCGAGAGGGTGCCCACGGCGCGCAGCATCAGATAGCTCATCAACCGGGCCGAGAACTCGCGGCGGGTAAGCTGCGTCGAGTCGCCGCCGATCGAGCGGTAAACCCGGAACATCGTCGTCGAAAGGATCTGCTCGCTGCCATAGGAGCCGTCGTCGTTCACGCCGCCCCAGCCCCAGCCATCGACCACGGCGCGATCCGACCTGCGCAGGTTCTGTCGGAACGGCGAGCGAATGAATCGGTCAATCGCACCGCCATTGTGCCACTCGGACAGAAAGTCGTTCAGGATGATCGCGAAGCTGTCGCCGGCGCTGTGCGAGAACCCGAAATTCGCCGAGTTCACGTGGTCGTAAAGGATGCCGTGCCCGCCGAGTTCGTGCAGGACTACCGACCATTCCACGGCATTCCCCACATTCCCGGCCGAGGAATCAATCAGGCCGTAGCATGTGTGGTCGATCCCGTCGCCATCACCGATGCAATGCGCGTTGTTCGCCATGCCGAGGCCTTGATGATCGACGTCGATCGGAAAACTCGTGCCGTCGAAATAGTCATCGAGTGGGAATCCCAGGCTCTCAACCAGCCGGAAGAAGCGGTCGTTGTGGTAATAGGCGTTCACCGCACTGAAATCGTCGGTCCGCACGTTGAAGTCGAAGTCGCTGCCCGTGGGCCGGGTCGGCGCCGCGATGGCGGGTGCTTCGACATCAACGACCCTGACCAGATTGCCCGAGAGCGACTGGGTCCCCGCCATCGGCGGATCCAGCCCCTCAAGCACCACGTCGTCTCGCAGCGGGTTCAGCACGGCGTTGCCCTGTGTGGCGTCGTTGCCGTTGTTGCCCGTGCTCGTGATCGGGTCATAGGTGAAGACCAGCCCGTTCACCCCGGAGGCGAGTGCCCTCAGGTAAAGCACCGCCCCGGTCTCGACATCGACCAGCAGCCGCCAGTTCAGGCGCGCACCCCTGTAGGGCAGGCGGATCACCAGCTCGGCCACAAGGCGCCAGCTGCCATCCTTGATTGACCGTGGCACGGGCGCCAGTGGCAGGGTCGGCAGAACTTCGGGTTCGGTATCGCCGGGATTGGCCCCGCCCTTGCCCGGTCGCTGCACCGGATGATCATAGAGGCGACGCTCGGCGTCGTAGCGGTAGATATAGAAACGTCCCCGGATGAGTTTTGGCTCGGCAGCCTCGCCGCCTTGCTTCCGCCCTGCCTGCAACGCCTCGGCAAGAATCTCGGACAGAAGCGACGCTGCCCGGTCGGAGGCGGCTTTGGTCGCGGTCCACGCTTGCCCCGACGGGGAGGGATCGGTCTTCTCGCCTGTGGCGAACAGCGCGCGATACGTGGCCAGATCCTTGGCGGGAGGAAGCCTGGCAGCGACTCCCTGGACCTGGGTATTCGTTATCGACAGCACGCGCCCGTCGCTGCTTCGCGCGGTAACGGTCAGACCCGCTTCCCAGACCGGCGTATTGAGCACGGTCTGCCGATAGACATGGGTTGTCGTGTCGAAGAACGTCTTTGTGTCGCTGACCCGGAACTGAACGCCCTGCTCGACGGGTTCTTGGTATGAGACGGGCTGATCAAGCGAACCCAGTTCCTCGATCGGAATGCCAAGGCGCGGCGCGACCGACCGCAGCACGGATTTTGCCCCGCCACCCAAGGGTTTGCTTGCGGCATCGCGAAACTGGATGGCCCTGACCTGCTGGTCGTCGTCACGGGTTACAGTTGCGCCCAGCGCCGTGTCGAATGTCCGTTGCACGCCGATGCCTTTCGTTATGATATTTTTACAAATACTTTCCCGAAAGCGCGCGACCGTCTGTGCTGTGTTTCACATTCGCTACCATTTGATCCATCATGCAATGTTGCGGCGCTTTGTCAGTGCGCCAGGTAGACATTTGCAACCATTGGGCGATGCTTGCAGTTCGGCGGCGGGGTCCGCGGTGTGCGGCTCTCGGCCAGCACTTCGCGCGGCCAGTTATCGCCAATCCTGTGTTTGGGTGACTGGTCTTGCTGATCATTGATCATTGTCAGCGTCGCCTTCTTCGTAGCCTCTTTCTTTCAACCATAGAGATCCAACGGTCCGCGATAATGGCGGACTCATTCTTGTCTCGTAGTGAGAGCTCGTTGGGAATAAAACTTCGCGGCTTGATGTCCGAATTTGGGGCGCGTTGCCGTCCGGCTGCTGTTTGACAAGAATGGTGCCGAAAGTAGCCTGGCAGGTTTAGGGCGCGAAGGCCGGAAACCAGGCAGCGCTTAAGCTAATTGAGTATCCTCTGAGGATGATCACCCATTTCCGGGCATTTCGGTGCCCGGAAACATGCGGTTTTTGTGAAATGTTACAGCGAATCCATTCCAAGTCGATCCCGTTGAGATTGGGTAAAGGCTGATGGCTGCCGTCTCGGGGTCAGTTGTCCGGATATGGCTTGTCGAAGTCGACGCGGTGCACGACCTCTTTCGAGGACCCGTTCTTGAACTCGATCTTTGTCCGGAGGTTGAAACTCCCCCATCCAGATACGGTCAAGCCGAAGGGGTACCTGGGATTGTCCGTGTCGCAAATGCGCTGGACCGGGTCCGGGAAGGTCGGGTGGAGCGTGTAGACGACGCATTTGATGTTCCTCAATTCGGAATCATCTGCAACGACATAGGCGGTCCATTCGAACTGGTTCCCGCGCGCCTTTCTGGCAACGTTGTCGATGTCGACATCCTGGCTTCTCGCGTCTGATGTGGAGAGAGCCATGGACAGGGCAAAGGCCGCTGCAACCGATCTTATCCGCCAGGTGCGCCGTCCCTCGGGCATCAGTTGGCTTCCTCGTTGAGGTTCATGAAGCTTTCTGTCGGCAGGATGGCGGCACTTGCCCAGGATTTGTTCTCTTTAGCGCTACGCAGCCTGACGATGATTAAATCGTCCGATGATACCTTCGATACAGTCACCTTCAGCACGTTTCCTCCCGGAGCGCGCTGGATCGGCACCTCTCTTTTCACGGACGGCACGGTTTCGCCGGACCTTATAACCTCGACTGTAGCCTTGAAGTGGCCCGGCGGCCTTTCGACATTGGTATCCGGGAAGTTGATGTAATAGGTCATCGACAGTTTGGGCGGCGGGTCTACTCCGATCGACCAGGCAAGGAAAACGGCGATAGCTGCAGCGCCACTTGCCACGCCCGCCTGTCCCATCGGTTTGGCGCCAAAGCTGACTGCGGCGGTCGAGCCAATCCCGGCGAACATGGCAGCTACGCTGGAATAAACCAGGAGCCTGGTGAAGTTAAAATCCAAGTCTTGATGGTCTGCCCAGAAGACGGCGGCGAGCAGGAGCGCGCCAACCAGAATGGCAAGGGCAGAATACCAGATGCCGAGTGGGGGCTGGGTATCTGATTGCGCTGGTGTGTTCGCCATGATGTCCGACATCGCTCCTTGTCGGTCAATTACATGCAGTATACTCCATTTCTCCTTCGCCAGCAAAAATACTGAGTGCGTCTCCCATAAACAGCACCGAAGAGAAGGAAAATACTTCAAATACACGGCGCAATTAAGGAAAACTGGCGGACGCGCTGTCGGCACGGAGTATCTTCGCCTCCCTCGCGGCGGAAATCACTACCAGTCGTCCGTGCTCGGGCGGCCTGAGCCCGTATGGGAGTTCGCGGACTGGATCCATAACAGCTTTCCGCGCTCGGTCGCGCTTTGCCAGTCGGCTTACGCCGGTTGATCGAACGTGTACGGCTTAATCCGAGGGGAGAAAGCCTGCAGATAGCCGTTTCTTCCTGACGGAAATATTCCAATCTCCATCTCGGTCCGATGGTGGCGGTGCTTCGCCACAAATTTCCCAAACCAATCTCCACCATCGGACGAGAAAACCATCGTTTCGGCTGCTCGGACGATGCTTTCATTGACTTGCCCCACTTGGTCGCGTGCGACGTTTCGGCGTTTGTACCTGAACTCAGGGAAAGTGAAGTCAGGCTCTTTCTCGCGGTCTCGCTTCACGAGAAGGGGATTTACACGGATTGCTATATCTGGCGCCAATGGGATGAGCTTAGTGGAGAGGCGAGCATCGGCGGTATCCTATACGATCGAGTTGGTTCCATGTAAGGTAACCCGTTCTCATCCTGACTTGGCAGCCGAACTATCCTCGTCTACCGGGCTGCAGCGCCTGAACGAACCAAAACGCTCTTCGGATGGCAGGCAGGTGGAATAAAACCCGGAACGTTCCGTTTCCCCCCTCGAAGTTGGCAAAGATCGACGAAATGGATTGGCGGAATTCGCCATCCCCTTGCGTCCGATCCGGCCAGCCTCGCTCAACGGTCGCTTTTCGCGACATAGGGAGAAGAACGATGACCAAGATCGTGACAACTAAAAACGCAGACGAAAATCCGGCCAACATCAGCCGGCGCAAAGCGCTATTGCGCCTTGGCCTCGCGGCGGGGGCGCTGTACGCCGCCCCGGCGATGTTGCAGCTCAACGAGGCCCGCGCGTCGGGCGGTTCGGGCGGTTCGGGCGGTTCCGGTGGCTCGGGCGGCGGTTCCGGTGGGGGTAGTCGTGGATCGCCCGGCAGCCGCGGGAGCGG
>NZ_AHAM01000273.1 GCF_000236565.1 Mesorhizobium alhagi CCNWXJ12-2
CGCCAGCGCGACATGGCCGAGCAGGATGGCATGCAGGCCGCGGCCGATGCCGACGCCGAAGAAGAAGATCAGCATCGCCGTGCCGGTGATCAGCCATGGGATGGCGATCGGCGGGAAGAGCAGCACCTGCAACAGCTTCTTGCCGGCGAACTCGTAGCGGAACAGCGCCAGCGAGGCGGCCGTACCGAGCAGCGTCGCGAGGATGGTGGCGATGATGGCGATCTCGATCGAGTTCCAGGTCGCGGCGAGAAGCTGGGCGTTGTGCGACAAGTCGGCATACCATTTCGTCGTCCGCTCGAATGGCAGTTGATAGAAGGGCGAGGCGTTGAACGACATCAGCGCCATGATTACGATCGGCAGATAAAGGAAGGCGAGCAGAAGGCCGATATAGAAGCGGCCGAAGCCTTCGAGTAGTCGGGTGGTGCACATCAGGCGGCCCTCCTGAGCACCGGCGAGGCGGCGGCGAGGATGAGCAGAACCACCGCCAGCAGAATGAAGGAGAGTGCGGCACCAAGCGGCCAGTTGAACACGGCAACGAACTGGTCCTCGATGACGGTGCCGTAGAAGGTGCCGGTGCGGCCGCCAAGGATGCGCGGCTCCATGAAGGAGCCAACGACAGGCACGAAGATCAGCACGGCGCCGGCGATCAGACCGGGCATGGCCAGCGGTACGATGACGCGGCGCAGCGTTTGCAACCGGGTGGCCCCGAGCGAACGTGCCGCTTCGATCAGCGAGTCGTCGATCGCCTGCAGGGTGAGGTAACAGGTCAGCACCATGTAGGGCACGTAGGAGTGCACCAGGCCGATGATAACGGCCGGGTAGGAATACATCAGGTCGATGCTGATCCGGAACGGCAGGACGGCGTTGAGCGCGGTATCGAGGATGCCGCCCTCGCGCAGCACCATGACCCAGGAGAAGATGCGCACCAGCCCGTTCGACCAGAAGGGCAGGATAACCAGCAGGAAGATCGCCTCGCGCGCCCGGCCCTTCAGCACCTTGGCCAGCACATAGGCCGCCGGAAAGCCGATCACGGCGCACCAGAGCGTCACTTCGAGCCCGAGGCGCAGCGACGACAAGAGCAGCGTCAGATAGAGGCCGCTGGAGAAGAAGGCGGCGTAGTTCTGCACTGTCAGCGACCATGCCTTTCCGGACAGCGGCAGGTCGGTCATGAAGGAAAAGAAGGCCATGGCCGACAGCGGCAGGAAGATCGCCATCGTCAGCCAGAGATAGGCAGGCAGAAGCAGCGGCAGCGCCGGCCCTATTCCCCGCCTCCCCGCGGTTGGTGTTGCCATGCCTTTCCTCTCGTCAGTCAAGGCGAGGGCGGTGCGCGGCCCGAGGGTCGCGCAGACGCCACTCGACAGAGGCAAGCGATGCCTGCCCCGCGGGACGGTGACGCGGGCTACTTCACGTTGACCTTCAGTTCCTGCCAGATGGCGAGGTACTGCTCGCGCTGCGCATCGGTGATCGGCGCCTGGAACTGGATGCGCTCAGCCACCTTCGGATCGCCCATCATCTTGCGGTTGAAGGAGTCTTCCGGCAACGCCGCGACCGCCTTGACGTTGGCGGAAACCGGCGCGCCAACCTTGGTCACCCATTCGACATAGAAGGTCGGGTCGACCATGTAGTTGATAAAGGCCTCCGCACCTTCGACGTTCTTCGAGCCTGCCGGGATCGAGAAGGCGTCGAGCCAGGCGACCGCGCCCTCGTCCGGCACAACCAGCGAGACCGGCAGCTTGAACTGCGTCTTGGCGCGGTCGGCCGAGCCGGACCAGTAGGTGCCCACGTCGATCTGGTTGGAAGCGACCATCTGGTTCCAGTCGTTTTCCGAGCTCCAGAACGTGCGGATCTGCGGCATCAGCGAGGTGAGCTTCGCCTTCACCGCCTCCATATCCTTGATGTCGTTGATGTTCTGGCCCGATGCGATGGCGCCGAACTGGATCGCCTCGACCGCGTCGTCGCGAATGACCACCCGGCCCTTGCGCGCCTCGTCCCACATCACCGAGATGCTGGTCGGCGGCGTTTCGAAGGATTTTTCATTGATTGCGATCGCAGTGAGGCCCCACACCCACGGCACGCCGAACACCTTGCCATCCTTGTTGAGCATCGGGGAGGTCGCCTTTTCCGGGCTGATGTCGGCGTAGTTGGCGATCTTCGACGTATCGATCGGCTGGATCAGGTTTTCCGCAAGCGCCTGGCCGGTGAAGGCGGCGTTGATCATGACGACGTCGTAGAGGCCGGGATTGGTCCGCAGCTTGGTCAGCATCTCCTGTTCGGAGTTGAAGAAGTCGTTGACCACCTTGTGGCCGGTCGCCTTCTCGAAGGCTTCGACCGCCCAGGGCTCGTCGGCTCCATAGCCCTTCCAGTTGAGCACGTGTACCTCGGCGGCCTGGGCCGAGAGGGCAAAAGCGGAAACAAGGACGGTGGTGGCCGCCAGCATTGCAGTCAGTCTGGTCATCGTCGGTTCCTCTCTGTCGGTTGTGTCAGGCCGTGATTCTCCCGCGGTCCTGATCGGTTTGTTCCAACGGCCGCATAGCCGCCAGAAAGTCGTTGATCTCGGCGTCGGTCGGCGCGGACGAACCGCCGTGCCGTGTGACGGAGATGGCGGCGGCGGCATTGGCGTAGCGCGCCGCCGCGAAGGGGCTTTCGCCGCGCGCCAGAGCGCTGACGAAGGCGCCGATATGGGTGTCGCCGGCGCCGTTGGTGTCTACCGCGGCGACCTTGAAGCCGGGAATGGTCTGCGACCTGCCGTCGCGCAGCAACACATGGGCGCCGGCCTCGCCCGATCGGATCACCAGGCCGGCGGCATGCGGACAGTGCCGGCTCATCAGCAGTTCGGCGCCGGTGGCGACGTCGGCCGTGCCGGTGATTGCCGCCGCCTCCGCGGCATTGCAGCTCAGCCAGCTTGTGCGGGCCAATACGCGGGCCAGAATGTCTTTCGGTATTTCCGACACGACCGGCGTCGGGTCGAAGACGAAGGGGATTTCGGGCGGCAGCGCCTCGATCCAGCTGGCCAACGCATCTCGGCTGCCGGGATAGCTCAGCGTGTAGCCCGAGGTGAACACCCAGTCGCCTGCCTCGAGGAAGGCCGCCGGGAGGTCGGCCGCGCAAAGCGTTCCCTCCGCGCCCGGCCACGAGACGAATGTGCGTTCGGCGTCCGCGCTGACCATCACGACACAATTGCCGCTGTCCAGTTCCGGCGCGGGCGGCGTTAGCACCTCGATACGCTCCGTCGCGAAGGCCGCGCGCAAGAAATCGCCGTTCGGCCCGGTGCCATGCCGTCCGGCGAATACGACCGGCATCCCGGTCCGCCGCGCCGCGACCATCATGTTGAAGCCGCCGCCGGCGACGCGATCGTAAGAGGCAGCGGTTTTTTCCGCGCCGGGCAGCGGCAGCATGTCGATGCGGTAGACATGGTCGACAACCGCGCTGCCGGCGTGAACAAGGCGACTCATGCTGCCTCCTTTCCGCCGGCCTGGCTGAATCGCGCGGCGACCAGATCGGCGGCAAGCGCGCGAACTTCGTCGAGATCGATGCCCCGCAGTTCGGCGATACGCTGCTCCGGCAGCTCCGCCGTGCCTGCACAGGCGCCGGCCATGCCGGCGGCGATGGCGCCGATCGTGTCGGTGTCGCCGCCGAGATTGGCGCTGATCACCGCCGCTTGCCACGGATCGCCCTCGGCCACCTCGAGAACCGCGAAGGCAGCTGGCACCGACTGCTGGCTGGCGACGCCGGTACCGACGAGGTCGACAATGACACCAATCGCCTCGGCGGCCGATTTGCCGCGCACCAGTTCGCAAGCCCAGCCGATGCGGGCAGCGACATTGGGACCGACGATCCAGTGTCCGTGTTTCGCGCCGAGAGCGGCGGCATCCACGGCGTGCCGGGTAGCCTCGCGCCAATCGCAACCAGCGATGCCGTGGCTGACCGCGGCCGCTACAGCAGCGGCAGATGCAATGGCGATCGATGTGTTGTGCGTCGCGCGGCATGTTTCCGCCACCTTGGTGACCAGCGCCTCGAGCGGCTCCGGCGGCATCAGGATGCCGACCGGCGCAATTCGCATTGCCGCGCCGTTGGTGTCGCCTTCACGCCCGGCTTCCTCCGGCGGCACGCCATCGTTGATGGCATCGATGGCGCGCTTGGTTGACGGGCCGAGCAGGTCGTAGCTGCCGCGCGCCTTGACGTCGCGCTCCCAGTCGACCAGCGCGCCGACCCAGCGCTTGTGGTCGAAGCTCTCGACGGATTCCAGAAGGATGCGGCCAAGCAGCAGCGTCTGCTCGGTGTCGTCGGTGATGGCGCCCGCCGGCAGACCCTTCGACACCGGATGGTCCTCGGACGGCACCACGAAGCCGTCGACAAAGCCATAGGACGATCTGATCCGCGCGGGCGACAGAAGCTGCGTCGGCATGCCGAGCGCATCGCCGAGCGCCCCACCGATCAACGTGGCCAGCGCCCTGTCCTGCGCCATGCTCCTCCCAGACACGGCTCAGAACTCCAGATGCAGCGCGAAATGCGCGGGATTGAGCAGGCTGGTGACGTATTCGATCGGCCGTCCGTCGGCGGACCGCGTCAGCCGTCGCGTGCGCAGGAACGGCGTGCCAGGAGCGCAGCCCAGAATGGCCGCGTCTTCGGCGGACAACATCTCGATGTCGGCCCACTCCTCACCATGGTCAGGGACAAGACCGGCGCCGCGCAGCGTCTGGTGCAAAGAGCCTTCCCGCAGGCCCTTCAGCGGAACCTCCTCCAGTTCCGCCGACAAGGGCAATCGGCTGCGTTCGATCGAGATGGCGTGCCCGTCGCCGGCATTGCTGCGCGCCCGGTCGACGGCGATGAAGGCCGGATCCTCGATGCCGAGCCGGGCGGCAAGTTCGGCGTCCTCGATGACTTCAAGCCGTAGGGTGCGGGTTTCGGCGTTCGCTCCGGCATCGGCCAGCGCCTTCGACCAGCCGATCGCGTCATCGACCATCTTGCCGTCGAACGTCACGAAGGAGCCGATGCCGACCTTCGTGGTGATGAGCCCCCGGCTCGACAGCTCTTCCAGGCCTTTGCGGATGGTGTTGCGGCTGACGGAAAACCGCTGGACCAGTTCATTCTCGCTCTGCAGCCTTTCGCCGAAAGCCAGCGCACCGGAGCGGATTTCCTTTTCCAGCACCGTCGCGATCTGCTCGGGCTTACCCACTCCGGGGGACAACAACATCGCCGCGCGCCGAACCATATTAGAACCTGTTAATTGAACCTGTATAGTCCTGTTTAATATTGCCGTCAGTTTGTTCTGTCAACTCCCCACTGGATGGGTGCAATGACCTCTGACATCGATAGGCTCTCGCTTGGGAGGCCACTGCTCAAGATTTCATCTCGTTCCAACAACGCACACCCAGCGGACCGTCGAGAAGCATCCGAACCCGTTCTTCACCAATGCCAACGAGCATCTCGCCGAAGGCGACATTCCGAAATGGCGACGCCTTACGATTGAAGTAAGCGGCGAGAAGCTGATGGCCACCCATCGACGAGGTGGAGTTGGCCGACTGGGTGCATCGGAACGACGAAGCCGTGTGGGAATGGCGCGCCCGTATACGGGCGGTCAAGGCCAGCGATTAACGCTTCCGCGCCGGGCGCTCTGGTATTGACATCTGATTGACCGGCCTCATGGCCCATCATTGAAGCACGGCAGATCCATATGCGGTTGCTTCGGGCTCCAGATAGGTGATTGTGGTCCGCTATCGCGAGCCTCTCGCCAGAAGCCGTCATTCCGCAATTGATGCGGTGGACGGCTCTCCTCCCTCCCTGCGGTATGATCGCGGGATTCGAGCTGGACGAGCGCTATGATGAGCAATACCGCCGCGACCACGAAGAGCAGGACCGCCAGGGGCGGGAGGCCATTGCGGGCGAGCAGCATCACCACCGACGCCGCAATAATATTGAGGGCAGCGGCGAGGACGAGAAAGGGCGATAGAGCGGCATGGCGCTCGCACCGGATAGTGAGGCGACGGAACTGGTAGATCCATGCGAAGGTTCGCTCGACCACCCAGCGATGCTTTCCCAGTGCTTGCTGCTGGCGATGCCGCGCCAAATTCCAACGCGATCCGCTACCGCGCCTCCGAGGGCGTTGCCACGCTCTCGGCTACGTGTGCACATTCCAGTCGAGCAACTGCGCGTCGCCAGAACCTCCGGGCTTCCCGAAAGACGTGAACGACGATTGGGCGAACGAAGCCCTTCTCGAGTTCCAAATCGCTCAGCTTTCCACAATCAAAGCCGAATGTGACAACGAGATCGTTGCCCAGATGGGCACGCGCGAGTTTGGCTAGCCATTCACGTCAGTGTGTCCGAGACGGGGGTTGCCCAAGCGGCCCTATTCAATCCTAAAATGTGTTGGGCGCGAAAACTGAACCAGCCAACCCTTTGGGATAGCCATGTCTTTCAAACCAATGCTCGGCGACGGAAGCATAAATGCCCGTGGAAATTCAGCCTCGCCGCTTCGCAGCGTCTCGTGGATCAATTCGTCAGTCATCTTTGATAGTCGGCGCTGGGAGTGCAAGGAAGCTGAGCTGCGCTGGGCGGCCCCGTATCATCTGGTCGTGCTGACCGAGGCCGGTCATACGTCGCAGACCTACATCAAGTCCGACGGAAAGGAGATCTATGACGGCCGCGATCGGTCGGGGGACATCACGTTCGTTCCGGCGGGTGTCGAGCGTGTGGGCGTCTACCGCGACACCAAACTTTTCTACTCAGCTCTGTGGATCGATCCGAGCCTGGATCTGCCTGGTTGCGAAAATCTGAGCGACATGCGCCTGCACATAAACGGCCGCGATGACGTCATTGCGTCACTCTTGCGCTCCCTTTGCGCCGAGACGTCGCTCGGCCACAAGCCTTTGTCGGTCTATGTTGAACATCTCACCGCGCTGATCGTGCTTCGGCTGGGCGAGTTGAACAATGTCCGGAAAGGGAAAGCGCGCCGCGAACCACTATCTCGGCCGACGCTGGCGCGTGTACAGGACTATGTCGAGGCCAATATCGGCTCCAATATATCGCTGACCGAACTGGCGTCGGTCGCTGGCATGAGGGCCGACAGTTTCGCCCGGCGCTTCAAGGCGGCAACCGGTCTGGCCCCCTATGCCTTTGTGCTCGAAGAGCGCATTCGCAGGGCGGAAGCCCTGCTGGCTGGAACCGATGAGGCGATCGCAAATGTCGGCATTCGCCTTGGCTTTTCCAGCCAGAGCCACTTCACCTCGACATTTCGGCGCTTGAGGGGGATCGCCCCGCAGGCTTATCGGGTGAACTTTATTCCCGAATCCTGACAAGCGCTCCGGTTTTTCGAAAGAAAGCCGCCCGCCACATCACCATTTCGAGCACCGGATAGCGGATCCGGTGCGCTTGCTGGCAGCGAAGCCGGCGCCCGGATCCCTCGCAAGTGGAACCGGAGATACTCCATGAGAAAGTTGAGCGCCTGCGCACTGCTGACCCGTCGTACCGTGTTGGAAGGGAGTGCGGCCACCGGCTTGCTGATGGCTGCCGGATTGCCGGCAGCGGCAGCACCGACGCCCGCAGCGACCGCCACTGCACCAGCGTCGGCGCCGAAAATCGCGCTGCGGCTTACGATAAATTCCGAGGAACGCTTGGCGGAACTCGACCCGAGAACGACCTTGCTCGACGCGCTGCGCAACCATCTCGAGCTTCCAGGGTCGAAGAAGGGCTGCGACCACGGCCAATGCGGCGCTTGCACGGTTCTCGTCAACGGCCGCCGCATCAACGCCTGCCTGACGCTGGCTGCCATGCATGAGGGCGACGAAATCACAACGATAGAAGGACTTGCCGATGGCGACAACTTGCATCCGATGCAGGCTGCCTTCATCGAGCGCGACGGCTTCCAGTGCGGCTACTGCACGCCGGGGCAGGTTTGCTCGGCGGTGGGTATTTTGGGCGAAGCCGAGGCGGGCTGGCCAAGCCATGTCACCGCCGACGTCTCGGCCGCGGCAATAGCTCTGACGAACGTCGAGATCCGCGAACGGATGAGCGGCAATATCTGCCGCTGCGCCGCCTATCCCAACATCGTCGCCGCCATTCGCGACGTAGCCGAGAGGGCGTGAGCCATGAGACTTTTCACATACGAACGCGCAAGCGACGCATGGCAGGCCGCGTCCGCGGTCGCAGTCCAGCCGGAGGCAAAATTCATCAGCGGCGGGACCAATCTCCTTGACCTGATGAAGCTAGAGATCGAGCGGCCGGCGCATCTGGTCGACATAAGCCGGCTGGCGCTCGACCGGATAGAGGAAACTCCAGATGGCGGGCTCCGCATCGGCGCGCAGGTCCGCAACAGCGACCTTGCCGCGGATCCAAGAGTCAGATCGCGCTATTCAGTGCTGTCCCAGGCACTCCTTGCGGGCGCTTCGGGGCAGATACGCAACAAGGCATCCACCGGCGGCAATCTTCTGCAGCGCACGCGCTGCCTGCATTTCTACGACCGCAACATGCCGTGTAACAAGCGCAATCCGGGTTCTGGCTGCGCCGCCCTCGAGGGTTTCAACAGGATGAACGCGGTCCTTGGCGCCAGCGAGGCCTGTATTGCCGTGCATCCTTCGGACATGGCCGTGGCGCTTGTCGCGCTGGACGCCACCGTCGAAACGGTTTCGCCGGCGGGCGCAACCCGCACAATCCCGATCAGCGATCTTCACCGGTTGCCGGGCAGCACGCCACACATCGAGACTGAGCTCGCGCTCGGCGAAATGATCACTGCCGTGACATTGCCGCCGCCACTGCCGGGCCGTCAAATCTATCGAAAGGTACGCGACCGCGCCTCCTATGCGTTCGCGCTCGTGTCGGTCGCCGCCGTCGTCGACGTGAGCGGCGGCCATGTGCGGAGCGCGCGCGTCGCGATGGGAGGCGTTGCGCCAAAGCCTTGGCGTGCCGTTGAAGCCGAGCGGGGGCTCGTCGGGAAGGAAGCATCCGATCGGACCTTCGTTGCGGCGGCTGAAGCAGCACTTCAGGGCGCTGTCGGCCGTGGCGACAACGATTTCAAGATTCCGTTGGCGAAGCGCACGGTGCGGCACGCACTGGCCACCGCCGCAGAAATGTGAGGCGACATGACCGAGAAAACCGCGAACAAAGCCGAGAGTTTGCCTCACGGCATCATCGGCCAGCCGCTCAACCGTGTTGACGGCCCCCTCAAGGTGACAGGCCGCGCGACGTACGCCCATGAGCACGAGCTCGGCGACAAACCTGCCTACGGCCACATTCTCGGCGCCGCGATCGCGATCGGCCGCATCGTCGACATCGATACGGCCGAGGCGGAGCGCGCCCCAGGCGTCATCAAGGTCATGACGTTCAGAAATGCTCCGGCCCAGCCTGCCTTCGGCGCGCCGGTCACTCCGACCGTACCGGAAGTCTTCACCCGCGCCCGGCCCATGCTCTCGACCGACCGCGTACGCTACTATGACGAACCGGTGGCTTTGGTGGTGGCGGAAACCTTCGAGGCGGCCCGGGCGGCCGCGGGACTGGTAAGGATCAGCTACGAGAAAGAGGAAGGCGCCTTCGATCTTGCGGGACGCCTCGACGAAGCTTACGCGCCGGGACGAACCAATGCGGGCTTTGAAACCGACAGCGCGATCGGCGATTTCGAGGGTGCATTCGCAAGCGCCGCCGTCACAGTCGACGCCACATACCGGACGCCATACGAGCATCACAATCCAATGGAGCCCCACGCCACGCTCGCCGTGTGGTCGGGCGATGAACTGACGATCTATACCGGCGCTCAGACGCTCGCCAACTTTCAGGCTGGAATTGCCAACACGCTGCAGATTCCACCGGACAACGTGCGCATCGTCAGCCCGTTCGTCGGCGGCGGGTTCGGCAGCAAGCTGATCGTTCATCCCGACACCGTGCTGGCGGCGATCGCGGCGAGGGAGTTGCGGCGCCCGGTCAAGGTTGCCCTGACGCGGCAGCAGATGTTCGCGAATGCCGGCCACCGCGCTGAGATGGCCCACCAGGTTCGCCTCGGCTGCGACGGCGACGGCCGGCTGGCCGCGATGGGTTATGACGTCTGGTCGGCGACTTCCCGCTTCGAGGAGTTCTGCGAACAAACGGCCGTCTTTGCCCGTTCACTCTACGCCGCGCCGAACAGGCTGACCCGCCACAGGCTGGTCCCCGTCGACGTCAATCGCGGCGAATGGATGCGCTCGCCGGGCGAAGCGCCAGGTATGCTTGCTTTCGAATGCGCAGTGGACGAACTCGCCGAACGTCTCGGTCTCGATCCGGTCGAACTGCGACGCCGCAACGAACCGGCCGAGGATCCGGAACGCGGCATTCCGTTTTCGACACGCAACCTCGTCGCCTGCATAGATGAGGGTGCGCGCCGCTTCGGTTGGGAGAAGCGCAATGCGATGCCCGCGCGTGTGCAGGAAAGGCGAAAACTCATCGGCATGGGCATGGCTGCCGCCATCCGGCCGAACTACATCGGGGCCGCCGCCGCCCGGGTCGCGATCGACGCCGGGGGCGATGTCACCGTCCGCCTCGACATGACCGACATCGGGACCGGCACCTACACGATCCTTACCCAGATCGTTGCGGAAAGCCTGGGTGTGCCGCTTTCGGCGATCAGGATTCAACTTGGCGACAGCAGTTTCCCGCGCACGGCAGGCTCGGGCGGTTCGTGGGGCGCGGCGAGTTCCGGTTCCGCCGTCCACGACGCGTGCTCCAAACTGAGAGAGAAGATCATTCAAGCCGCGCTGTCAGACGCCGCTGACGACGCAGCCAATGCCGAGGTCAGCTTCGTCGCCGGCGAGGTTTGGATTGATGGGCGTGCCGAGCGTCTTTCCGATCTCCTTCGACGGGTCGCCCCCAACGGCATCGAGGCGGAAGGGACGGTCCAGCCCCACAGCAGGAACAATCTCTACAAGAACTACTCCCAGCATTCGTATGGAGCGCACTTCGCAGAGGTCGCTGTCGATCGCGACACGGGAGAAATCCGCATGCGCCGCATGCTCGCGGTGATCGGGGCAGGGCGAATTCTCAATGCAAAGACCGCACGCTCGCAAATCCTCGGCGGGATGATTTGGGGTCTGGGCGCGGCGCTGATGGAGGAAACGGTGCTCGACCCGCGTCATGGGCAGTTTATAAATCACGATCTCGCGGAATACCATGTTGCGGTGAATGGCGACGTCCCGGACATGGAGGTTGTGTTTTTGGAGGAGCATGACGACAAGGCCAATCCGCTGGGAGCCAAAGGCCTCGGCGAACTCGGCGTCTGCGGCGCCGGTGCGGCGATCGCCAACGCCGTCTACAACGCGACCGGCGTGCGCGTTCGCGAATTTCCAATCACGTTGGACAAGTTGCTGCCGCATCTGCCCACGGCCGCCATTTAACCGGGCTTGCGCGCTGTTTTCAGCGATCGGTGGATGATCGCGGGAAGCCGCGAACGGCCTCGACGACCGGCTGAACTGTTCCGAGCCCCCAGGCTATTGTCTGGACGAGATCTGTGGAAGGGGTAACTCGATCTTCGAACCATCTCGTCGTGGCTACCTTAGCGGTGGCGCCAAGCGGTATGAGTTGGTGACAGACGACGGATACAAGTTCGGGGCGGAGATATAGCTGGCTTCGTTTCCTTCCTGCCGGCAGGCTGTGAACGGCGCCTGAAACTAAACGACGTCGCATGGGATGGGCTGCGATTGCGCTTCCATCCGATGCTGACATTCAGCTTCCGATCGGTCCGTTCAGTGCGTGACCCCACCCGCCACTGATTACTTAATTACTCATCGCGCCGATCGGTGCCGAAAGCCCACGCCGATTTACACGCCGCCTCGCGAATGAATCGTGAGACGCGTCAGCCGGGAAAAACGCCCACGACCAGTATTCCGGCCTCGCGGGCGGCCTCGACGAAAGCCTGCCGTGCGAATTCAGGCGGCTGCTCGCCCTTCAGGACCGCAATGCAGGCTTCGCGGGCCTGCTTGTGCGGTGGGCCCCATTCCCGCTGCCAGCTGCGGAGAAGACATTCTGCTGCCGCTCGGGTTGAGGGGATGTTGATCCATTGATCGCGTCCGCCCATTTCCACACGGACATAGCTTTTCCACCGCTTGCTATCCAAATCGCCCGCCAAGAGCTCCCCTCAGTTCACCAACGGTTTGAAAGAATCGTTCGAACGGTCCGACCAAGCCGGGCCTGCCGAATCCTTGGCGAGAATGCCCATCATTCTCGAAAAGGCGACAAATGCCTTACGAGCATTGTCGGCGGAATCTTCACCGGCACTCGCGGCAAAAGCAGGAATTCACAGCGCGCTGGTAGACCGGGCTTTCTCGCCCTTTGGGATAATTGTCAAGGAAGGCGAGTGCCTCCTCCACGCTGTATATCTCCTTCACAGGCGCGGCCCACTCCGTGACGATACGTATCGGCAGAATGAACTGAAGCTTGTCCATAAGGGCGATCCCGTTGCTCTTTGCTAAACGCGGAATCCTGCCCAGGTTGCGGTCGCCCTGCTGATTTGCCAGGCAGACTTTCTGTTGGCAGGTGGCTATACTAGCCGCCACCACTCCACCCCTCCAAAAGCGGTTGGCGCCAACCAGACCCCAATCGGAAAGTAACCGGCCGATTGGTACCGCGGCGATTTTGTGGGAAAATCGGGGGAGGAGGAGAACTGAGGCTTACGCCCACCCCACGTCTGTTCGTTGCGGTGCTCGGCGCCTCGAGCCTGTCTTAAGCGGAAGTGCGCTGGAGCGAGACTTGGCAGACTGGATCGGCTGCCACGTCGACGCGTTGAAGCATTCGGCGGCACCCCGGCGCCGCCGGTGCCCGACAACGCCAGGTGGTGGTGATCTGGAAACGGTCCTCCAGTCGGTCCACACTTGCCCGTGAGTAGCGTCCAGACGGGCAAGCAGCACGACGACCAGCTTCAAAGTGCGCTGGGTTCAGCCGTCCCGCGACTTCTTCGTTCGGCACATGCGAGATCGCTTTCGCTATCAGGTAGTCCAACATTGCGCGCACTGCCCGGTCTCACGGGCCGCCGCTCGATTCCACCCCGGGTGCTCCCTGCGTGACATCGCCTCCCTGCCGGAACACCGCGGATACCTCGAGACCTCCCCGTACACCGCGCTTTGCGTTCCGGGGCGGATCCGTGCCGGAGGTCATTGAAGACGGCGTCAAGGGTTCATCGTGGACCATTATCGAAGATGGCAGTGGCTGCTATCGGGCGCTTGCACACCCTGCGCAGAACGCGCGTGGCCACGTGGGAGAAGCGTTTCACATCCTTTCGCATTGTCTTCAGCATTGCTGGGAAAAATGCATTGCTGTGGCGGACTGTTGATCGCATGGGTACGTTCTTGATGAGATCGGTTATGAGTCCGAGGCGGCATTCAGTCGGGCGTTTCGGCGCGAGTATGGCATGCCGCCCGCTGCATGGCGTCGAGAACGTGTAGCCAGCACTCCGTGATCAATGAGAGGCGCGTTGAAATGGAACCAGCGGCCCAACGTACTTGCGTGGCGCACATGCGCTGATCAGGACCGCCAGTGTCAATCGGCGTGGGGTCTTCGCGCCGATCGGCACCATTCGGAGGCGAGCATTCGCACTGCATCGGCGCCCTGCTTTTAGGCTGCGTTGACTACAATGAGAGAAGCGTTTTCGGCGGTGTTGACAAAGTCCGTAAGTTCTTGATGCTGCAAGGGAGATTAGATGTTTGACGTCGTAGGGAGTGTCTCATGGCCGACCTCAAGGAAACCGAGGCAAATCAGGTACCAGCCGAGGTGCCCGTGAAGGAACAGACACCTGATGTCAGGGAAAAGGTGGCGAAGCCGAGGAAGCGAACCGGGAAGCAGGGAGGTGCTGTACGAGCCAGAGCCGCCAGGTCGGCCCCACAGGCGTCTTCATCCAAAGCGGTCACTTCCCCTACAGCCCGAACAGCGCGGAAAATCTACTCTAAGAAAGAGCGGGCCCTAAAGCTCGGCGAGATCGAAAAGCTGATCGGACGGGGCGAGAGTATCAGGGCCGCTGTCCAGAAAGCCGGAATATCGGAACAGACCTACTATCAGTGGAAGAAGGCTGCCGGGCAGACAACACCGAGCGATGGGCTCAAGGATCTGGTGAAGCTTGAAGAAGAGAATGCCCGTCTGAAGACGCTCCTCGCCGACCGGCTCCGGAACGAAAACGCCGAACTCAGGAAAAAGCTGGGGCTTGCTTGAGTCTGTTCGGAGCCAACCTAAGCCGTTCCTGCGACTATCGGCGGGTCCGTGCGCCATGGACGCGACACGGTGAGCGCGGCAGGGGGCAAAAAGGGTCGCCTCAAAAACCTTTCGGCGGAATGAACAAACAAATCGTTCGTTTGGTGCGGGCACTTGCACACCAATGCGTCACGCCGTCCGGACTAACCTTGATGCGCGTATCGGCATAGCCAATCACTTCGCCAGTGGCGTGGATGATGTAACCGCGCAGCACTTCGCCGATTGCCTTATCCGGAACGGCCTGACAATCATCGCCGCCGCAGCACGAAGGCGGATAGGCCCATCCAGACGGTTGCGCGTCTGTCGGCATGGCTTGGTGACCGTGCGCCGTGTCGATGAACAAGCCGCCTGCGGCGACGAGAATTGATGCAATCACGGTGCCGCGAACAGCGGTCATTTGTCATTGCCTTCAAAGCGTGCGACCCCGGTCTGCGGGGTTCACAGCATTGCGTAACCGACCGCGAGCCCCAGGATTGAGGCGGCGAGAATGATTTCGCTGAAATGGATCGACATTGGATTTTTCCCTCACCGGGCAGATTGCCACAAGGCACGGCGCTGATGAAATCACGCTTGGAAGGCCCGCGAACATCATGCGTGAGCCGGCATTGGAACTGTGGCGCGCAACCTTAACGGAATAATGGTGGATATGAGACGTTGTCGATAGAGAACGCCCGCCAAAGGGAGGTCATCGACATGCGCTTTCTCATCCTGCTTTCGGTGATGCTTTTGACTGCCTGCATGACAGCGCCACGCAGTGAGGCTCCATCCGTACCGTCACCCGTCTCCACGCCGAACGGAAATGGCATGGGTAGTGGCGGCAGCGGTGGCGGCTATTAAGGCATCGGATCTCGACATGAAAAAGCCCGCCACCGTTTCCGGTATCGGGCGCGCCCTGCTCATCACTGAGCAGGCGCTGGCTCGGTAGTTGCAGGCGGCGCTGTGATTTCCGTGGGGGCCTCCGCGCCGGGCTGGAAAACGAAGTAGATGGCGATTAACAGAACAACTGCGACGGCAGCGATTATCCAGTTTCGCGTATTCATGGTGCGCGCCCTCCTTCGTGACATCGAGGCCCCCGCGTATGAGGACGTCATTCCCTTTTTCCAGAAGAGGCAAGCTGAATCTCTCTGCTTTACGGTTGTCGGTCAGAAAAACGCCCGCCAGGGGGAACCGGGGCGGGCGCTAGTTCGGGAGGAGAAGCCCGCCAATCCATCCCCCCTTATGGATGGCTGGCGCGCGGTCAGTGTCTTTGCGCCATTGCCCGTACACGACGATATGCCTCGGTTAGCTGGATAATAAGCGCGCGGCGGTTGAAGCACTGTATATGCGAGTGGTGTGACTTTGTTGCCGCAGACATGAGCAAGAGAAATGGACATCGCAAACCACTGCCGTTGATTTCCTTGGGTTTCCTGCGACACTCGGCAAGTCCACGCGACATGGATGCGACACAAGGGGGCGGAATTGATGGACGCACCGCTGGAACTCACGTCAGGCGAAGAGGAGGCGTTGACGCTGGACCGTGCCCTTACCACAGACAGCAAAGGCCGGCTGACGCTTGTCGGCCTGACAGTGGAAGAATCGATCTGGTATATCGAGCACAAGCGCCAGTGGCTAGCAGAGCGGGTAAATGACACGTTGCGTCGGAAAAGCAGAGAGGGCCGCAAGCGTTACCTGGAGCTCTACGAGCGGCACGAATTCGCGCGCCTTCAGGTCATTGGCGCTGAGCACGAGGTCCGCGCAGAAAACCCTACGAAAAACTAACCGAGCGGCTCACTGTTGGGCGGACACGAACCCAACGGTGAGCACCTGCTAAGAGCGGCCTCTCTGCTCTTGGGTGTTCTGCCCACGAGGCGAGAAGCGGTGACCTGAAGCGCGCCACGCAAGTTGGTGTCACGCGCATGCTCACGCTACCACGCTTCGTCATAGGTGGTGCTTTCGCGCTCACTCCAAACCGTCAACGCCTGGTCGGATCCCCCTTGTTGCCTCCGCCTTCCGCGCTGTAGAGAACGTCCGCATGATGCGAGAGGCCGACATTCCGCTTTTCGTGCAGGCGGTCCTCGACACCGGCTGCTAAGATGTTTGGTGAGCGCGATCACCTGCAACCGAAGATTATCGCCTACCTGCGGTCAATCGGCCGCTATGTCGAAATCTGAGCAAAGGCTTTGCCCTTCGCGGCTGCCGGCGTCGTCTATGATTGGAAGCGGCGCAGCTACATCGAACAGGCGCGCCCGAGGCATAAAAAAACGTGAGCGGCGCGCAAGGCGCAAGAAACCCGCCGCTCGACTGCGCTGACACCAGCGGCGGGCTCTTGGCCTTTACCAGCGGGTGGAAACCACTGGAGCTTGAGAAACCGGGCGATCGAATACTTGTTCCAGCCCGAAGGCGAGGCTCGCGAAGTTGTGAACTCCACCGCCTCGCCGGGTGCCGTCATCCGCCCTACAGTTGATCGGATCACCAAACGGGAGAGCCCAGCCATGCGCATTGTCATCGCCGTTCTGATTGCCCTCTTCGCCATCGCTCCAGCTGCAGCCGGCCCGGGTGACGGTAACTGCGCCAAGAAAACCCAACTGCACACAAGCTGAACAGCCGGGCCAGCGTTCCAGTTCCGTTCCCGCCACTGTGGATAAGTCGCGGATTTGTCCACGGGATGCCGCAACGTTCTGATTTCGTGCCTATTGCGTTCGCGTTGACTGCCGTCGCGGGCAGCGGAAATCTAGGGGGGCAGCAACGAGCTTCCAGACCCAGGCGAATCCTATTCGAACCGATTGATGAGGTCTCTGATCTCATCGACAGTCTCTTGGACCATGAGCTGAGTGGGGCTTTGCCCTCCGGAGCCTACAAACTGGACTGTTGTGCTTCGGTTGTTAGGGTAACGAATAAAAAAGAGCACGTTGTCCGCGTTAACGCCAACTTCGATGCCATTGTAGTCCGTCAACATAATAATCATCGCTGCCTCCCATTGTATGGCCGCAAGAAAAGCACCAACCCTGCTTGCCAGCAAGCGCTCGTTCATCGCCTAAACCCCACCCAAAGCAGGAGACGAGACGCGGCTATATCGGGAACTCCACGGTAAGGCCCTGTTGCAAAACTCCGGGCCGGAAGCCCGCCGCCTCCTTGAAACCTGCGGCGGGCTTTTTCCGCAGTACCCGAAGGAAGCGCGGAAGCTGAACGCGATGTCGAGGTGATCTGTCACGCTACCGACCACCGCCGCCCCGACATACAGCCATTCGCCGTCATGCGTGGCCGTCAGAGCCATAGGATCCGTTGAACTTGTCAGGCGATCAGAAGCCGCCGAATCCGCCAGGTGCTCCGGTCTGAGTTATGATGGTCGGATCGGAAAACCCGCCATAACCCAATTTCGGGTGATCGCATTTCGGGTCGAACATGCCGATCGGCTTGGTGCGCCGACAGTCCGCCTCCGTCTTGAAGGGATAGCCGGCAATCTGGACAGCGGTGGTCTGCGTCGTCGCGGAGCAGTTCGCCACCAGGAGCGACACGGCCACGACTGCAAGGATCTTCTTCATATGAACGCCAGCGGGCCGCCCTTGTCACGCATACAGAATGACCACCTTTGACCGCTTGGCGGACGCGCCGACTTTACCCGAGGAGGGAGGGTGCGCCGGGGCCCGCCTTGTGCGGCCAAGTGGAAATGAACCACACGCGGTTCCGAGATATCAGCACGCCCAAGGGAGGCGCACAATTGCCGCTTTCGACGGACCCCAGAGCCAGCTTTTCTGGTGAGGCTAATCCCGTTGACCTGACCTTCAACCGTTGCCTTGGCACTTCTCGGCAACCTCGCCACCGGCCCCTCGCAATCGGCATTTGAATAGCGGTCCGGCTGGAGCTGGTCGCCCTTACGCGGGTTGCTGAAAACGAACGGTTCCGTTGCAAATTTTCGGACCGGCACAGAAAACTGAGGGGGCGGCAAGAGCTTCACGCTGCGGCGATGATTTCAAACTGTTCAGCAATCGACGGATTTGGATTGTAGGCGTACCTCGCCTGCCGTTTGCGCATCATGTGGATCATGTCGACTCCAGCCAGGATAGCAGTCGCGCTTGCGAATGACTTGAAACCGAGCATCGGCCGTACCGGGCGCTTGATACACCGATGATCCTGTTCGATGCGGTTCTTGAGGTAACGGCTCTGGCGGATGCGAGTCCGCTTGGGAACGTACCGAGAGCGATGGCGCAGTCCGTTCTCGCCATCGCAGGAGACAATCGCCTCGCGGTTGGTCTGGCTGCCGTCAATGACAACCCGCTCGGGCCGGCCATGGCGTTCAAACGCTTTCCGGAAAAACCGCTTGGCCGCCGGCAGGTCGCGGTGTTCGCTGAACCAGAACTCGACGGTGTCGCCGGCGCTGTCGATCGCGCGATAGACATACATCCACTTTCCGCGAACCTTGATGTAGGTCTCGTCGACATGCCATTTCCTGGTCACGGCGCGCTTGCGTCGATTGAAGCGCTCCAGCAGCCGAGGCGAGAAGTGAACGACCCAGCGGTGGATCGTCGAATGGTCGACGCCGATGCTGCGCTCCGCCATCATTTCCTTCAGGTCGCGCAGGCTCAGACCGTAGGCCAGATACCAGCGGACGCAAAGCAGGATCACTGACTGGTCGAAATGGCGACCCTTGAACATGAACAACTCTCCGGCAAAATGCCGGTCACCTATGACACGCCGGCCGCAAGCGAAAAGTTTGCAACGGAACCGTTTTCGAGCCGCCCTCGATCTCGAACCCTAAATCGCGCGAGCGGTGCGGTGCGGCCTCAATCGCCTCGCTGGAGGCGCTGGTGGTCGAAGCACGAAGGCGCCACTATCTGGGCGTGCTATAGCGAAACTTCGAGCGCGTCTCCGGCCCCATGCCCGGCCAACCCAGGGCGATCGGGGCGCCCTTCTCGAGCCGCTGCCAATCCTTCGGAAAGGCAATGAAGGTGTAATGGCCCTTTTCGCCATCCTCGACGTCGGGCAATTCGACCTGGCCCACGAAAAGCACGGGCGTCGCGTCCATGGTCCGCGGCAGCGCTCCGTCAAGCCGCACCCTAAAGGCGATCACCTCATCCACCTCGGCAAGGGCGGATCGGACGAATCGGTACTTCTGCGGCGTGAACGGGATCCGCTCGATCCTCAGGTCAAGCAGCGCGGGCAGGCGATCACGCAGCCGCGGCCGCTGCGGCGTGGCGTTCGAGCTGTCAGTGTCTGTCATCTTGAAATCCTTTCCTGGTCCAGCCTGCGCGCTCGCCTCCGGGGGAACAAGGCTCAGAACGGTCATCACACAAAGAGTCATACATTTCATTTGGCGTTAGATTTTCACAAGTTGCAGAACGTCAAGGGCCAATGGCCGCGGCTTCGGCTGGTTCAGGCGGACCAGCAAGGCCACGATGTCGCCGGTCTTGACGCCCCCCTCCTCGGGGCGGAAGCAGCGGATTGGAAAGCGAAGCGTGGACATCATCGACTTGGTCCCCGATGGCGGGCCGTCGTCGAACGGGCGGGGCACGCCGCCCACGGCTGCGCTATTGGCCCAGGCCCGCTGGCCGGAGCCGTCCTCGATCCCCAGCTCGAACCCGATCGCATCCGGCGGATTGCTGCCGCCGTTCGAGACTTCGGCGACGCGCACCCAAACCTCGAAGAGCCTGCCATCTTCCGCCGAAAGATCGTAGCTGCCATCGAGCGGCGAGCGGAATACTCCGCCCGCGCGCCCTTCGATAACCATGCCGCTGGTATCGCCGTAGAAGGTTGAGGGCGAATAGCTTCCCCCGGGGGTCAGGTGGTATTCGTCGGCCGACAAGCCCATCGACTGCGATATCGTCTGACCCATAGAGTTCGTGCCGATCCCGGACGGCTGTTCGTGGTTGTCGACCAGGATCTGGTCCATCCACTCGAAAGAGAGATGCACCTTCGAGGTATCTATCCCCGAAGGGTGGCGGCGATAGGTGAGATAGTCGGCCAGATCGTGCCCCATCATGAACGTCCGGAACAAGGCGCAGCCATAGCGCGAGAGGATCCGCTCACAGGCCACTCGGTCAAGCACATCGGGAGGGAGTCGCAGGTCTTCGTCCAGCACCCATTCGCGGTTGAAGTAGTTGTGGTTCGCATAGTCGACGTAGATCTGCGATTTGAACGGTGCCGGGCCTGCGAGATCGTAGAACATCGCGCCCGGATTTGACGACACGTCGCCGTCGTTGGCTGGCAGGATCGTCATATAGGCATAATCGGCGGGGATGTAGACATTGTGGTTCACCGGCGCCAGCGAGATAACGGCCCGTGACGTCGCGCCGATAGAGCCGGCCTGATTGCCCGCGATCACCACAGCCTCGCCACCGCGCGAGTGCCCCATGAATCCGACTTGCCCAAATTCGATCCGGTCACCGAAAATCGCGTCGCCAGAAGAGTCCAGATCCTTGAAATGGTTCAGTGATCCAAGGATCAGTTCGGCACGGTCTTCGATGTTCTGCAGGGAATTCCCCGTGCAATTCGTGGCGTTGCAGTCCACCGATACCGCAATGAACCCCATCCGCGCGAGCTGCGTCTGCAGGTAGCGGTATCCGGTGTGATTGCCGATCTCGGTCCAGCCGCCGGGATCGCCGCAGCTCTCGTCCTCGCGGTTCTTGGGGTTGTAGTAGGTGTAATGGTTGCCGTGGGCCATCACCACCATGGGGCTGCGGCCGAGATCGCCCCAGCGTTTGTTGAAAGGTTGGTCCTCGCCGTCGTCCTCGGCCGGATAATAGACGCTGCCCTTGTAGGGGCCATCGGCATAATCCTTGAAGCCGACCGGGAAAAGATTTCGCGCCGCGGGGTCGCCACCCGTCGGCGGCGCAACACAGCGCGGCGTCACGACCCGGGCGAACCGGCTTGTGCAGCTGCCCACGACCTGGATCACATAGACAGGCGTATCGGGCTGTATAGGCTGTGTCAGCACGACGACCGGCGGGCCGCCGTCACCGATCTTCTGCATCCCCTGAAACACCTTAATCTGCGCCCCGGCAACCCAGCCGGTCACCACAACGATGGGCGCGCCGACCTCGATCGGGTGGACCGTGGGCGCCGGCAGCTCGCTGCACGGCAGGACCACAGTCGAGCCGGGATCCGAGGACGGGTTCGACGGGCACATCGTCTGCACCACCTCGATCGTCTCGCCGGTCGAGACCGCAGGGGTCATCGTCACCAGATGCGCGACGCCCCAAGTACGATAGGGACCGCTTGTCGAGCCGCCGCGCGTGACCCGAAACCGCGCGCCGTTCACGAGATTGGTGATCCTGATACGCTCGCCGCCGTCGAACACGTCGTCGATCGCCGGCACCGGCAAGGGATTCGGCGCCGGGCCCGAGTTGTAGCTCTGCGAAGGCGGGCTGGGATCGCCACAAAGCTCGGCCCAGGCCCGGGCCTGCAGGTTCAAGCCATAGTCAGGGTTCACGTTGACGCCCTGATGCTCCTTGGCGCCATCGACCCGCCCGACCTCGGTGCCGTCGGCCGTGATCCAGACATTGCAGCCAGTCAATAGGTTGGCGACGCCGGTCCGCGACCCGCATTCGAAGACCGGGCTGGGCGCGATCTCGGGCCGCGGCGGTCCGGCCGGATATTCCTGGCTGTGGTCCATCACGGTTTGAGGGGCCGACCACGGGCTGGTCACGCCCCCCGATTCCTGCCGTGCGCGGATCACCTCGCCGGGGGACAGGGGGCCGATGCCGGTGAAAGTGAAACCGTCGGGATCGGGATACCCAGCCTGGGCCGTTGCCACGGACACGCCCGCGATCTCGAGTTCGAGCTTCGCATGCGGCACGAAGCCCGTCACTGTCACGGCGGTGCCGCAGCCATAGGCGGGGGAAACGGGGGGGGGGGGGAAAAA
>NZ_AHAM01000272.1 GCF_000236565.1 Mesorhizobium alhagi CCNWXJ12-2
AGCATCACGAGCATCACGCCCCAGACAAACGGGCCAACTATGTTTCCGCTGGATCAACGGGTTTTGGGACCGCAGGTGCTGAACATCCTATCAATGGTATCCGAGGCCTGCCAACGCTCGAGCCTAATGTCCAGCCTGCCATGCGGACCCTTACTTATCTGCGCTTTACATGGCTCTTGCCGGCCTGGGGCTGATGCCCTTTCCGATACAGTTCGGCCGGGAATCCGTGCCGACGGATGCTACACCCGAACTGCTTGCGCTGCAGCCACTTCTCGGCGGACCGTTTCTCGGGATCGCCGTGCTTAACTGGCTGTCGAGAGATGCCGAGCCCTCCACGCTCCGTGTCGATCCTGCTCGCGGATATCGTCGGCTTCGGCGCAATCGCAGCCATTTGGGACGTCGTCACCGGTGAAGCGCGAGACATTGCCAGGGTAATTCTGGCTATCCATCTGCTCTTCACATCGGCCTTCGTGGGCGGCAGCCGCTCGCGGAGGCAACTCTGAGGTTCTACACTGGCGCCCGCTCCCCAGCGCACTGCTCCCCACAACCGCTCGGCCTTACTCAAACTGTTGGTCCTCTATCCCCTTCGGATAGCGATCGAGCGTCAAGTTCAACTGGATACCGTGCTCGAGCCACGCCTTCAGCCCCGCAAGCAAAAGCGTGAAGCCTTAAGTGGAATCGGCAACGTAGCGCGTGAGCTTATCGGCATCTCCCGTCCATCCGGACTCCTGCACGCGTAGGGAAGTCGTGCCGTCCGGAACGGATTGGAACGTCCATTCCACAGTCGTCGGGCCGCTATAGCCAGGCCATTCAATCACCGGTTTCCAGCCTTCCGCTGCCTTTGCTGAACCAGAATTTTGTCGTAATGTCCGGATTCACGATCGCTTCGAACACCTCCTCGACCGGCTTGCGGATGAGCATTCCGGTCTTGGCGATTGGTATACCATTAGGAACGCCTGGATTGACACAAGGCGCCGGGAAATGGCTTAAGCCACGCGGGCGAGTCGGCCGGCGTGACCAGGAGTCCTAACTGCTGC
The DNA here is from genome assembly GCF_000236565.1 of Mesorhizobium alhagi CCNWXJ12-2. GTDB lineage: Bacteria > Pseudomonadota > Alphaproteobacteria > Rhizobiales > Rhizobiaceae > Allomesorhizobium > Allomesorhizobium alhagi. The sequence continues at coordinate 1,038 of NZ_AHAM01000272.1, forward strand.
CCTCGCCGGCCGATGCGGATTTCCTGCCGGTCAGCCGCAAGACGAATTAACATCAAAAGCTTCTAGTCGAAAAGTCTATCTTTTCCGGTTCATTGGCTTTGACGTCGGCCGGACAGCATCGCCAATCAGAATGCCGGCTTCCTCGGCCGCTTCGCGAAAAGCCTTGCGTGCAGCTGCCGCCTCGCGCTGCCCTTCCAACTTCTCCAGACAGGCTTTGCGTGCCGCGCGGGCTTGGCTGTATCAATTTCTTTCGGCCATCTGAAGAGCAGCCATTCGGCCGCCTGGCGGGCGCTGGAGATGTTCTGTCGCTGGCCGCGCGGGGCCTTCACCGTCACGAACTCGTTGAAGGGCCTATCGTCAAGCCTAGCCATACCGAACCCCCAAACGGGCGCCGTGCCCCAACGCTATCGCGTCTGGCGCGTTCCCGGCAACTTAGCCTTTTGGAGGCAGCCTTGATCGAGTTCAGATGAACGCAAGAAGCCCGTCGCATCAGGGACGCGGCGGGCCTCTCGTTCCAAGGGTGACTGGTGGCCATGGAAAGGCCCCTTGGACGCTAGAAAACGGCGAACCCGACCACGTTGTTCCATTAAATCACTCGCCGTTTCGCAGCCCTTCATTTCATCCAAAGGGAGTGACCGCATACACGGTTTGGCAAAATGAAATCGTCGGCTCGCAGCCATATACTCTGATCGTTACCATACGCCCCGTGTATGGTATATGGCCGGCGCACATCCCCTCTACTCGCTATTCCACGGCGCGCCGGCCTTTTTCTCGTGCAGTAGCGGGAACCAAGTCTGGGCGACCGCATTAGGGATACTGGCGCGAGGCTGCCCTTATCCCCTACTTCTCCACTCGCTTCGCGCTATGCTCTGGAAAGAGCTGGTCCCTCCGACCGGCTCTTTCTATTTTCTATTTTGCCGGGACAACAGCTCGGGGATCGCCGATTACAAGCCGTACGTGAGGTGGCGGAAATCGGCTTATCCGGCCAGCGCCAGGCCGGCAGCTATTCCCCCCTGCGCAGCGCTTTGGCGGTATCCGGCCTGCAATCCATGTGCCGCTGCTTCTTGCGGTTGTTGGCTTGCGAGAACAGCCGACCCATCAGCTTGATGAACATCGACACTGCATCGTCGGTGAGCTTCTGGCCGAGCTTGATGACCTGCGCCACGATCAAAGCGTGCCGGCGACTCGCATTGAAGTCATTGGCCAGCCATGCCGGGGTGGCGTTCCCCTCACGGATAATCTGGTCCCACGGTCCAGACGATATGCGCGCCTGCAATTTCGCGTCGATTTCCAGCTTGCGCAGGAAGGTAATGCGTTCTGTCAGCCCGACCAGGTTTGATGCACCTGGCGCTTCGGGTGCCGAGCGCAGCCAATGAAATCGCGTCTGGCCAATCGCGGGATCAACCTCCAACAGCCTGTCCAAATTGAAGCGTATCGACCGGAATTTCTTCGATGAGCGCTCTTTCTGCCCGTCGACGGGCTACGCCGATTTACAGCCAGAATTCTTCCACGCCCTTGCGGCCGTCGATGCGCTTGCCGTCGGGCGGCAGCACGGCGGCATCCTCGGTGTACATCTGAGCCAGTGCAGCAGCGTTTCCGCTGTTGTAGGCCTCCCTGCCGTTTCGATGTCCTCACGAGCCGACTGGTCGGTCGCAGACATTACAGACGAAAGAAGCAGCACCGCGACAAAGCAAATGATTTAAACAGTTTCATGTCGCCCCCTCCCCATTCCTACGATATTGGTCGGATTCTTTTTTTGCTCAAAGAGGCCGCCTAGGCGGGGGGCGCTAGGCGGCCCGACCGCTATCGAGGGGTGAGGGTGGGGTTAGATAACGGGTAACGAAATGTATCATATTGAACACCTGAAGCGACGTTGAGTAGGTTGCAATTGGGTCTACTAGCTGTCCGCGGGCCGACTGGCCCGGCTGTTTGATTGAGGGCCCTTTCCAACCAGCCGGGCCGATCTTACTGGGCTGGAGCATGACGGCCGAGTTTTGGCGCTTTGGTTTACGGTTGATGCGGGAGGACCCCGTTTAAAGCTTTCCACTGCGATGGGCGGATGCGACCTTTGTGCCCGCGTGATAACATGTGATTGGGAGAAACGGCGGTCGCGCCGGAAGCGCCCGCACGCCTCCTTATTCACTTTGGGAGGTTCACATGGCTTACTACGTAATACTCGCGAATTTTACCGATCAGGGCGCCAAGGGGATCAAGGATACCCAGAAGCGTGCCGCGGCTTTCAAGGAGATGGCCGCCAAAAGCGGGGTCACGGTGCACTCGCTTTTCTGGACGCTCGGTCAGTATGATGTCGTCACCATCGCCGAAGCCGATGACGACATTGCAGCGACGGCGCTAACTTTTTCGGTCGCTGCGATGGGCAATATCAAAACCCAAACGTTAAGAGCGTTCGACGCTGCCGATATGGCAAAGATCACCGCCAAGATGGCCTGACTTGGCTGGTTCAGTTTCGATTGGCCGGTCATTAACCAAACCAGCGCAGGCTCGTGGACGACCAAAAGGCCCGGCACTCCCGCCCTGTGCCGGGCCTTCTACAGTCAAAGTCCGAACACGGGATAGTTCCTGCAAACGGAGGCTCGGTTCACGAGCGCGGGAACGTCCACACCGCCCCACCCGTTAGCCGACAACCCGCTCAACCCGCTCGAGAGGTGACGCTGTGCTGCCGATTCACACAAAGAGCAACGCGCATCCGTCGATACGCGGATCTCTTGGCGGCAAAAAAGGCCGCCGAATGCGTCAACATGCCGATCGCCTTTGGTGACAATGGACCGAAAGACGTGACCCAATCCTGACTTCCCGGATCGATCTTCCTTCCCGTGAGCCGACATTGGATTAAGCCAGCGCTCATGACCAGGTTGCGGACGGTTTAAGGAGCGATTTATAGTTCTGACGCGCTCGATGCCGGGATCGCAAAATCCCGGCATCGCTCATAGTCATTTCCTGATGCTGGAGGTGACGGACTGGATGACTTCCGTCGCCATATTGAATTCCTTGGTCCGGTTCTCGATCCCGTGGCGCTTGGCGATGTAGTCGAAGTCGCTGTAGGCGGCATAAACCGACCCGTCGGCATCCTGATAGACAACCACGCGCACCGGCCAGTCGAGTGCGGCCTTGGGGTTTGCAGTGATGAAGGTGGTGCCGAGCGCCGGATTGCCGAACATGACGAGCCGCGACGGCTTCACTGTGTTGCCGGCGGCATTGCCGAGCTTGGCCTGGTCGATGACGCCGAAAAACATGATGCCTTTCGCGGCGACATCCTTCTTTATGCGCGCCACCGTCTCGGCAACCGAATAGTCGCTCTTGACGGCGATGACGCCTGCCGACGCGGTTTCGGCGTTCGCCTGCATTGCGAGGGCAGTTCCGGCCAGCGCCAAGGCGAGCGTCGTGGCCGCAAGTATTGATTTTATCGAATCGATCATTGCTCTTCTCCGTGGGTGAACCCGTCCGATGCGCGGGCCGTAGGGAAGGATGCTGGAGAGCGCGGCGGATGGATAATGCCGTTCGCTGCCCGTTTCGATGAACGCGGCTTATGGCTGGACGCACCGCGGCGGGGCAGGACTCTGCAGTTTGCTTAGCTGTTGAGCGATCGTAGGGGCCTGGCAAGGACGATCGCCGCGATGAGAGCCAGAACCAGGATGGCAACGCTGGCGGTCCAGCCGAGACGGTCGTAGACCTGCCCGATGACGAGGCTGCCGACCAGGCCGCCTGAATAATAGAAAGCGAGATAGATGCCGCTTGCAGCCGCCTTGTCGCGCTTGGCAGTGTGGCTGACATGGCCGGTCGCGATCGCCTGGGCGAGGAAAGTGCCTATTGCGATCACCGCCATTCCGGCAAGCACGACTGGCAGATGCGACGTAAGCAGCGCCAGGAGACCGGCGATAGCGAGGCCGAGCGTCAATCCGATGCCGCGGGCCGCACCCAGCCGTCCGGCGACCCGCCCGGCCAGCGGGGTCGTCAACAGTGAAGGCAGGAACACGAAATAGACGAGGCCGAGCGCCATCGGCGACAGCGCCAGCGGCGGCGCGGCCAGTTGGAAATTCACATAGGTGAAGGTGCCGATGAACACCAACAGGATCAGGAATCCGACGGCGAAACTGCGCCTCAGCTCGCTATTCATCAAATGAGCGTTCCAGGCCGAGCCGGCGTGCGCCTGCCGGCTGGCGCCGGTCATCATACGTTCGGTTTTCTTCAGCGTCAGCCAGACCAGTATCGCACCGGCTATATTGAGCGCGGCGAAGGTCAGGAAGTTGACCGAGATGCCGAAACTGTCTGCGACGGCCGCAGAAAGGATGCGTCCAAAGAAATTGCTGGCAACGTTGCCGGTGACGTATGCGGCCAGCGCGCCTGCGGCCTGCGCGGGCGAGGAATGTTCGGCGAGATAGGCTACCGTCAGCGTGAACGCCGCCGACATGAAGAGCCCCTGCGCGATGCGCAGGAGGGCAAAGACCGTGATGTTGTCGGTCATCGACAGAAGCACGGTCGGAATGGAAAGCAGGACGAGGCTAACCCAAATGCCGTTGCGCCGGTCGATGTTGCGGCCGAACAGCGCGATTGCCAGCCCCGCTATCGCCATGCCGAAGGTACTGGCATTGACCGCGAAGCCCATCGCTGCACGGCTGACTTCGAACTTCTCGACCAGTGAGGGCAGGATCGCCTGGGCTGCGAACAGGTCGACGAGCGTGAGGAATGCGATCACCGCGATAACGCTAAAGCGCATGCTGTCGCCGGCTGCCATCCGAAGCCCGCCGGGCAAGATCTCTTGGTGATTCGTCATTGGATTTCTCCGCAAGCCATGGACGTTCCCGGGAGGGCCGGGAACGTCGGCGAGGTGCTCAGGAGCGGGAGGGCTATCCGATCACATCGTGTCGTGATCGTCCATCTCCGGCGGCAGGATGTCGGCCGAATAGAGCACGGCAGGAACCGAACCGTTGTTCTTCCACCAATGCGCGAGCTGGCCGAACTCTGCCGTCGCTTCGCCGGCCTTGTGCTCGATCGCCACCTTGCAGGTGTTGCTGTATTCGCTGATCGCGCCTTCGACGACCAGGATGTTTGCGGGGCGCGCGGAGTGCTCGTGCCACGGTACGACCCCGCCAGGCTGCACGACGAGCTTGCGCAGACGGAACATGTTGCCCTTCCAAGCATCGCCCTTCGGGCTGAGGTCGATCGTGCTGATGACCTCGTCGGTGACCCCTTCCGGCGCGCTCGGCATCGACTGCACGGCATTAGTGGCGACCTGGTCGGCGGGGCATTCGCCGGCGTAGGCGGGTGCTGCGGAAAATGCCGCGGCGGAGGCCAAAAGGCCGAACGCCAAAGCGAGATGCGTCGGGTTGTGGTGGACGATGGATTTCAAAAACATTGCGGTTTCTCCTTGTTGAGCCCGGCGCTTGGAACATGCGGGGCATGGAAGGAGATTGGCCGTTCGCGCCGCCTTAGCGAAATGCCACCTGCTTTTGAATTCGATAGCCTGAAGCTATTGCGCGCCTGAACGCGTGAGCGGATTCACGGCCGCAGACTGGGACCGCCGGCGGCCTCTGCTCACGCCGCGGTGCGACGTGCGGGCGCCATCGAGCCGCCCTCGGCCCAGCCATAGGATTTGACGGCGCCGATGAAGGTCGACACCGCCGGAGAGAAGCGGCGCCCGGCGACGGTGACCAGGCACACATCGCGGGTCACGTCCGGCTCCGACACCGGCCTTATCTGCAGGCCGGGTATCACAGCCGTGTATTCAGGCAGGAAACAGATGCCAAGCCCGCCGGCGACCATATTCTGGATCCAGTCCTCGCGCTCGCTGGAATAGGAGATGTGCAGCCGCACGCCCTTCGATGTGCAGATCTCCGACAAATGGTCCCAATACTCGCAATTGACGCGCCTGAGATAAATCTCGCCGTCTATCGCGGTGATCGGCACGACGTCGTGCTGGGTCAGCCTGTGGGCGGTCGGAAAGGCCAGCATGAAGCGCTCGCGAAACAGCGAGGTCACGTCGAAGCGTTCCGGGAAGTTGTCGCTCGAAGACATGATCGCCACGTCGATTTCGCCGGCTTCGAGCAGGTGCGAGAGCCGGCCCGGCACGCCTTCCACAAGTTGCAACTGAATGCCCTTGTGGCGCATGTTGAAGTCGGCGAGCAGGCCAGTGAAGCGGCGCGGGCCGATCGTGCACATGATGCCTACCTTCAGATGCGCGTCTTTCAGGCAGAGGAACCGCGACGCCTCCTGCCGCACCCCTGTCAGTTCATCAAGTATCTGCTGGAAGCGCGGCCTCAGCAGCGCGCCGAGGTCGGTGATATGGGTCAGGTTGCGCTCGCGCCGAAACAAGAGGCCGCCGACCTCGTCCTCAAGCTGCTGCACGGCCCGGCTCAGCGCCGGCTGGGTCACGTTGCATCTCTCGGCGGCGCGCGTGAAGTTGCGCGTTTCGCAGACGGCGAGAAAGTACCGGATGTGATGAATGTCCATGCCCGCCCCCTTCTGGAGCCTGATCCGTTCCGAACCTCGGAATGAGGCTCCGATCCATTTGCTAGTCGCACGACCTTTCAAAAAAGTCTGCGACAGGGATCATGCTCTAACGCGCCCGCGCCCGGTTGAACCAATGCAATGCGCGTATGGATTTGATACCACACCGGCATTTCATTGTTGAGCCGCTATCGCTCACGGTCTCCGAAACAGCCGCATCACGTGGCGACCCCAAGGAGACCAAACATGCTCGACGTCGGCACACCCGAAACCAACGCGCTGGCGCAGCGCCGCCCCCTGGAGGGCCGCACTGCGATCGTGACCGGCTCAACCAGCGGCATCGGCCTGGGCATCGCCCAGGCTCTCGCCCGGAACGGCGCGGCGGTCATGCTGAACGGCTTCGGCGATCCAGTGGAGATCGAGGCGCAGCGCGCGGCGATCGCCGAGGAGAACGACGTCGACGTGGCCTATGATTGCGCCGACATGTCGAATGCCGATGCCATCCGCATGATGGTCGAGCGCGCGGTCGCCCGCTTCGGGCAGGTCGATATAGTGGTCAACAATGCCGGCATTCAGCACGTCGCGCCGATCGGCGAGTTTCCCGCCGCCAAATGGGACCAGATTCTGGCGATCAATCTGTCCTCCGCCTTTCACCTGATCCAGGCGACGTTCGAACCGATGAAGGACCGCGGCTACGGCCGCATCATCAACATCGCATCCGCGCATGGGCTGATCGCGTCGCCCTTCAAATCCGCCTATGTGGCTGCAAAGCACGGCATGGTGGGCCTGACCAAGGTGGTGGCGCTCGAAGGCGCCGAGCACGGCGTGACGGCGAACGCCATCTGCCCCGGCTATGTCTGGACGCCGCTGGTCGAAAAGCAGATCGAGGACCAGGCCAAATCGCACGGCATCGCCCGTGACGCCGTAATTCGCGACGTGTTCCTGAAGAACCAGCCGACCCGGCGTTTCGCCACAGTGGAGGAGATGGGCGCGCTGACAGCCTTCCTGTGCAGCGACTGCGCCGCGTCCATCACCGGGACGGCCCTGCCGGTCGACGGCGGCTGGACCGCTCACTGAAACCATTTGGGCGATCGCCGCAGCCATTCCCGAGGAGGGAAACATGAACACTCATGCCGATATCGTAAAGCTGGCCGGCGGCCGGACGGAAAGGACGGGCGCTGCCGTTGCTGCGCGCCCGCAAAAGACGATCAACCTCGCGCTGCAGGGGGGCGGCGCCCACGGCGCCTTTACCTGGGGCGTTCTCGACCGCCTGCTCGATGAGGAGAACCTCTCCTTTGAAGGCGTGGTGGCGACCAGCGCCGGCGCGATGAATGCAGCCGTGATGGCCTATGGCCTCGCCGAGGGCGGCAATAGGGGCGCGCAGACGGCGCTTGCCAATTTCTGGCGGCGCGTCAGCCATACCTCATCCTTCAGTCCGCTGCAGCCGAGCCTTTTCGATCGCATCACCGGCACGCGCTCGCTGGAGAATTCGCCGGCTTTCCTGATGTTCGATCTGGTGACGAGGCTGATGTCGCCCTACCAGTTCAATCCGCTGAACTTCAATCCGCTGAAATCGGTGCTGGAGCAATCGATCGACATCGAGGCGGTGCGCCGCAACCGCTGCACCCTCAAGCTCAATATCTGCGCCACCAATGTTCGCACCGGCAAGGTCAAGGTGTTCTCGAATGATGAACTGTCGGTCGACGCGATTATGGCGTCGGCCTGCCTGCCGTTCCTGTTCCAGGCCGTCGAGATTGATGGCGAGGCCTACTGGGACGGCGGCTACATGGGCAATCCGGCGATCTTCCCGCTCATCTATTCGGCCGAGACACCCGATGTGCTGATCGTCCACATCAATCCGATCGAGCGCGCCGAGCTGCCGCACAGCGCCATCGACATCCTGAACCGCATCAACGAGATAAGCTTCAACTCATCGCTGCTGCGCGAAATGCGCGCCATCGCCTTCGTTACCAAGCTGATCGATTCTGAAGCGGGCAAGGGGCTCGACCTCAAGCGCGTCTACATCCACGGAATATCCGACGACGAGACGATGAAGAAGCTCGGCGTTGCCAGCAAGCTCAATGCCGACTGGGGTGCGCTGACGGAACTGCGCGACAAGGGCCGCCAACGCGCCGACGAATGGCTCGAACGCCATTACGGTGAGATCGGCGAGCGGTCGACCGTCGATATAGAGAGCCGCTATTTGTAGGAGTTCTCCCGCTCCGCAAGCGGTTCGCTCGAGCCCGCGCTTGCCCCCTCCTGGGCGCGGGCTCTCCAACCCCTCCGGCCGCCCCTCCGGAGGGGTTTTTCATGGCCTGCACGCGACACATTCGGCGCGCCTATCGAAACCATGCGGAGAGGGCATTTCAGTCAGGCACGACAATCAGGGAGAGTTGGAGCCAGACGGGCCGACGGCCGGTCTGAACCAACCGCAAACCCAGGAGATGACATCATGATCAACACCAAATCGCTCATCGGTTCGGCACTCGCCGCCGCCACCACGCTCGCCACCACCACTGCCTTCGCCGGCCCGGCTGCCCAGCCCGATTTCTCGTTCGAGAAGTGCTACGGCGTGGTCAAGGCCGGCCAGAACGACTGCCAGACCGCAACGCATTCCTGCGCCGGCACCTCGACCGCCGACAACCAGGCGGATGCCTGGATCTACGTGCCGGCCGGGACCTGCGGCAAGCTCGCCGGCGGCGCTATCGAGCCCAAGGCCTGACCTGTTCCAGCCAACGAGCAAGGAGAAGACCGATGCCCAGGAAGCTTCCCATCCTCCCGATTCCGCAAGCCGCGGGCATCGGTCTTCGCTCGGCGCACATCGCCGAGATGCTGAGCCGCCGGCCATCGGCGGGTTGGCTGGAAGTCCATGCCGAAAATTATATGGGCGACTCCGCGGCGGTCTCGGCGCTGGAGACGTTGCGCCAGACCTACCCGCTTTCGGTCCATGGCGTCGGCCTCTCGCTCGGCAGCGCATCCGGAATCGACCGCGCCCACCTCGAACGGCTGCGCAAGGTCTGCGAGCGCTTCGAGCCGGACCTCGTGTCCGAACACCTCGCCTGGAGCGTCGCGGACGGCGCCTATCTCAATGACCTGTTGCCACTGCGCTATGATGAGGCGGCGCTAAAGATCGTCGCCGCCAATGTCGATCTCATCCAGGAGAGACTGCAGCGGAAGATACTTATCGAAAACCTTTCCGCCTATATCGAATTCACCGGCTCGACGATGAGCGAAGCCGAGTTCCTGGCCGAGCTCGTCAAGCGTACCGGCTGCGGCCTGCTGCTCGACGTGAACAACGTCTATGTATCCGCCCACAATATCGGCTTCGACGCCGCCGAGTTCATCGATATGCTGCCGGCTGAGGCGATCGGCGAAATCCATCTGGCCGGCCACGCCGTCAACAATGTCGGCGACGACGTGGTGCTGATCGACGACCACGGCTCACGTGTTCCGCCCGCAGTTTGGTCGCTCTATGCCAGCGCGATCGAGAAATTCGGTCCGCGCCCCACGCTCATCGAATGGGACACCGACGTGCCGGCGCTCGTTGTGCTTTTGGGCGAAGCGATGTGGGCGGACATGCTTGCCGCCTCGATCGCCTTCGGCAAGCGCAAGGACACCGCGGTTCCGGCGGCGCCAGTTCGCTGCGCCCCGGGCATAGTGCTGCCTTTCGAACGCGATGGCTCGCAGCTCGGCATGCCGGTGCTCGCGGCTTTCGCGGCGGTGAAGTCGATGCGCCAATCCGGGGACCATGCATCGGGGAGGAATCGCCATGTTGTCGCTTGAACGCCTGCAGAATGCCGTCGCGCAATCCGTGCTCGGCAAGCCGCATTTGGGCCTCTCGTCGCTTGTCGAAGCGGGCCGTGCTGATCCATGCCGGCGGCTGCGCATCTACGAGAACAACACGCGCGCCTCGCTGACGGCGACGCTTACAGCCGTGTTCCCGGTCACCGTTCGCATGGTCGACGAGCGTTTCTTCCGCTATGCCGCGAGCGAGTTCATACGCCACAATCCGCCGGCGGAGCCGCGGCTCGTCCGCTACGGGGCGGAATTCCCAAATTTCCTCAGGACTTTCGAAGGCCTGGCCAAAATGCCATTCGTCGCCGAAACGGCGGGGCTCGAATGGGCGATCGCCGAGGCGCTCGACGCGGCATCCTTACCGCCGCTAACGCTTGCGGCCCTGGACGGCGACGTTTCGGGAGCGACCCCGGAACTGGCGCTCCAGCCGTCGCTTCGCCTTGTCATCTCGCACTGGCCGGTGCTGGCGATCTGGGCTGCGCACCAGAACGGAGGCCGTCCGGACCATGCCGACCGGTGGCAGCGCAGCGCCGAGCGCATCGCGCTCTGGCGGCAAGGCGACAACATCCGCTTCGTGCGCCTCACAAGCGCGCAGTTCTCGTTCCGCTATTCCCTGAAGATGGGACTTGGCCTGGAGAAGGCCGTTTCCCGCTCCCTTACCCATGAACCGATGTTCGATCTACTCGCCGCGCTGGTCAGCCTGTTTCAAGACGGGCTGGTGACCGGCATCCGCTTCGACCGCTGACCAGCACAAATGGAGAATCCGATGACCATGACGCAAGACATGCCCGCAAGCAGCGGCCGCAGTCTCATTGCAGCCTATCGCGGCGTGCTGAACCTGGCCGGCCGCGTGCCCCTCTCGCTTATCCAACTGGCCGGCCGCATCGCGGTCGCCCTGGTGTTCTGGCAATCGGCGCAGTCCAAGCTCGCCTCCTGGCCGGTGACGCTGCAGCTCTTCGCCTTCGAATACAATCTGCCTCTGATCAGCCCGGCAATCGCTGCGCCGCTCGCCACCGCCGCCGAAATCGTCGGCGCCGCGCTGCTTTTTCTCGGCCTGTTCGCGCGCATCGGCGCGCTTGTGCTGCTTGGCGTCACTGCCGTCATCCAGATCTTCGTCTTTCCGGGGCATTGGGGCGAGCACCTGATGTGGGCGTCGCTGCTTCTGCTGGTGTTCTCGCGCGGCGCAGGCGTCATATCGTTGGATCACCTGGCCGACAGCTATTTCGGCCGCCGAGCCTGACCGATGCTGCGGGAATCCATCGGCGACGCGGTCATGACCATTGCAGAACTCGACAAGCCGCAAAGCAAAGCCGTCGCCGAACCGACACGACGTCCGCGGGTCGTGATCCTGGGCGGCGGCTTCGGCGGTCTCAATGCGGCGCTCGGGCTGCGCAACGCTCCCGTCGACGTCACCATCGTCGACCGCCGCAACTACCATCTGTTCCAGCCGCTGCTCTACCAGGTGGCGACGGCCGGCCTGTCGCCAGCGCAGATCGCCATGCCGATCCGGCGGATTCTGGCCGGCCAGAAGAACGCCACGGTGCTGATGGAGAAGGTGGAAGGCGTCGACACCGGGTCGCGAACCGTTCTGACCGCCAACAGGCGTTTGCCCTATGACTACCTGATCATAGCCACCGGCGCGCGGCATGCCTATTTTGGTCATGACGACTGGGAGAATACCGCCCCCGGTCTCAAGACCATTCCCGACGCCACCGAGATTCGCGGCCGCATCCTGTCTGCATTCGAAAAGGCCGAGGTGACCGAGGATCCGGAGCTGCGTCGGAAGCTTCTCACTTTCGTGGTCATCGGCGGCGGCCCGACCGGCGTCGAACTCGCCGGCGCCATTGTCGAACTCGCTCGCAAGGCGATCGTCCGGGATTTTCGCAATATCGATTCCTCGACCGCGAGGGTCGTGCTGGTCGAGGCAGACAAGCGGCTACTCACGGCGTTTCCCGAGAAGCTTTCGGACTCCGCCAAACGCCAGCTTGAAAGACTGGGCGTCGAGGTGAAACTCGGCGCTGCCGTCGCCGCATGCGACGGAAATGGAGTAGCCCTTTCCGACGGGCAGCGCATCGCTTCCGCCTGCGTCCTCTGGGCGGCGGGCGTGATGGCGTCGCGCGCCGCGAAATGGCTTGACGTCCCGTCGGACCGCGCCGGCCGCGTGATCGTCGACGACCATCTGCACGTGCCCGGCCGCGAAGGTGTTTATGTCATCGGCGACACGGCTTGCGTGAAGGGAACGGACGGTCGGCCGATTCCGGGCGTTGCGCCCGCCGCCAAGCAGATGGGCCGCTATGTGGCCGGCCTGATCAGGGCGGGGCTTGCCGGCAAGCCCGTCGCGCCTTTCCGCTATTCCGATTACGGCAACCTCGCAACGATCGGGCGCAAGGCAGCGGTCGCCGATGTAGGCCGCTTCCAGTTCAGCGGCTTCCTCGCATGGCAGTTGTGGAGCTTCGCGCATCTCTGGTTCCTCGTCGGCTTCCGTAACCGCATCGTCGTCTTCCTGGACTGGGCCTGGGCCTATGCAACATTCGATCGCAGCGCGCGTCTCATTACCGAACGCCGCGACCGCTAGCCCGCGCCTCCCGCGTATCGGGCTGGGCCGGGCAATGACGGCCCTGCTTCTTGTCGCGGTCATATCTACGGCCGCTTCCGTGCATCTCATCTGGGAGCGTACCGCCGCGCGCAACGTGGAAAAGATCGTCGCCAGCCTCGACGCCCAGAGCGCTGATACCGTGCGCAGCGAACTGACCTCGACCCTCGCCGTCGTGGCGGGCACGGCCGAGATCATCCGCTCGATCCTCTTTCAGGGAACGATCAAGGCCGATGACGAGGTGAAGCGCGAATTCCTGTTCCTGTCGCTCCTGCGCGAACAGCCGGCAATCGGCTGGATCGGATTCGGCTTTCCCGACGGGCGGTTTTTCGGCTCGCACGCGGCGGCAGGCGGCAAGATCGAGATGGTCGAGATCGGTCCCGGCACGCCGGGCAAACCGCGTCCGCTACGGCGCGACGTCTACCAGCCGATCCCCGGCGACGTCATGTTCGAGCAACGCATTCACGGTGAGACGGCCTATGTTGCGCTCGGAGCCCCCTGGTATCGCCGTGGGATGGCCGCGCACGAGCCCGTCTGGACCGTCGTCGACGTTCTGCCCAACGGTTTCGAGCCATCGATCGTCGTCTCCAAACGGGTCGAGCTCTATGGCAGATATCAGGGCGTCGTCATGGTTGCCGTGAGCTTCGCCAATCTGTCGGAAAGGCTGCGCGGTCTGCGGCTATCCGGTCACGGGCGGGCCTTTGTGCTGGGTGGCGGCGACAAGGTTTTGGCCGCGTCCGACGGACCGGGCGGCGTGATGCCGGCACATCTCGGCGATTTCCCACAGGACGATGCCCTGGCTGCGGCGGCGCATGAGGCGATTTCGGCGACCAAAGAGCATGAATTCCGCACGCAGGTCGATGGCGGCGATGTCGGCAAGGTCTTTGTCTCGTCCTTCATGCTTCCCTTCGAGCAATGGCGTCTTCTGACCGCGATTCCGCGTTCGGCCTTCTCCGGAGAGATCGACCGCAACACGCAGCGCGTTCTACTCGCTGTCGGCGGCCTGGTCGTTCTGGCTGCGGCGACGGCGGTGCTGTTTTCGAACCTGCTTTTCGCGCGGCCAATCCGCGCGCTGGCTGGTCAACTGCGCGAAATCGAGCGCTTTTCGCTCGATCAGGTGCGCCACGTTCCAACATTCCTTGCCGAACTCAACGATTTTTCCGAAGCGCTGAAACGGATGGCTGCCGGCCTGTCGGCTTTCGCCAAATACATGCCGCTCGACGTGGTCAGGCCGCTCGTCGCCGGCGGGTTTGAACCGGCGCCGGGCGGGAAACTGGTGGAGGTGACCGTCATGTTCGCCGACCTGCCGGGCTTCACCGAACTCACCGAGCGGCTCGGCCCGGATGTCCAGCCGCATCTCACCAATTTCCTGACGCTCGCCGTCGAAGCCATCCATTCCGAGGGTGGCACCGTCGACAAGTTCATCGGCGACGCCGTCATGGCGATCTGGAACGCACCGACGGCTGTGCCGGATCACGCGCATCGGGCATGCCGGGCGGCCGCCGCGATCCGGGCTGCGATGCATGCGCTCCCCGCCGTTTCGCCAGACCACGGCGACATAAGGGTGCGCATCGGGGTCAACACCGGCACCGCGATCGTCGGCAATGTCGGATCTATCGAAAGGCTGAGCTACACGGCCATCGGCGATACGGTCAACATAGCCAGCCGCCTGGTCGGCGTGGCCAAGGAATACGGGGTCGAGATCGTGCTCAGCGACATGACCGTCGCGCATGCCGGCGGCCGCCTGCTTTCTCGGCCGCTCGGCGTCGCCAACCTTCGCGGGAAGGCTGTGCCGGTTACGGTGCATACCCTCTCTCCCTGAACGAACCCACTCGACCATGGAGGATGGTCATGCAGATGATGACTTTGACGCTCGCAATGCTTCTCTGCTTCCAGCTCAAGCACTTTGTCGCCGATTATCTGCTGCAGCCCGGCTGGATGTTGCGCGGCAAGGGCGATCTGCGCTGCGCCGGCGGCTATGCCCATGCGGGCCTGCATGCCTTGGGTTCGCTGCCGGCCTTGCTCATCGCCGGACAAGGGCCCGCTGTGATCGTGCTCCTGTCTGCCGCAGAATTCGCGGTCCACTACGCGACCGACTACACCAAGGCCGGGTTATCGGCGCGGAGCCATGCGGGTCCCAACACGCGAGCATACTGGGCACTTCATGGCGCCGATCAATTCGTGCATCAATTGACCTACGTCGGTCTGATCTTCTTTGCGGTTGCCTCGCCGCGGGGATTTTGATGTAGCGCCGCTCGATGCCAAGTGAACGGCCGCTTCAGGAAATGGCAGCGGATGTCGGCAAGTGTGGGATGAGCTCGCCGATCGCGAGATCCACTGCGAACCTTCTGCTCACGGAGCTCTCGAGGCCACAGTTCTCAGCTTTGCGCTCGCTTTGAGCGCGTCACCCATGCGGCTCGCGCATTGTATCGATCGTCATACGGCATTTCATCGGTCAGAGATCGTCAGGCAAGCTCCGAACATGTGACCTCACGTGGTGAATAGAACTGGAACGAAGTGTGTCGGACGGGGATCGGTGTCATGGTATCATGGGCTCTCATTGCTAAGCTGGTATCAGCCTTTCGCGAATTCGTTGCTCCGCAGTACCGGCCCGAACTGTACTACATGCGTGGCCCCGGGCCGGCCTGCTCGCGTCGCGTGAAATCGCTCGATCGCCTGCTGCATGACGCTTGAGACCATCAGCCAGATTAGTGATGATGCTGCCGCACCGGCAATCACTGCTACTATTTCGCTGCCAGGCCAGCCGCAGCAAGGGCTTCCGGAGCAGGCGTGACGTGCGCATGCGGCTTGCAGTAGTTTGGAATGATAGCCCGATAGCCGAGTAGGTGGCCGATCGGGGCTAGAGACCGAGCGCCACTCGTTGGAATGCCGGAGGAGGCTGCGTGAAGACGATGACGTCGGCGAACTCCCTCGCAATCACTGCTGCCTGAAGCGGAAAGGGTCTTCCCTTCTTGTCGACCAAGCCATCGTTGGCTAGTCCGAACAACATGCCAATCGGGAGTTCGAAGCGATCTGGATTGAATGGCTCCGCGCCCTTTGCCCGTTCGACTTCGACCAGCACGTGGACTTCGTCAGTGGTGCTGCTGTTCCACCAGTCATGCACGACCCCTGCCTCTACAGTCGCGGATTGCCCAGGTCCGAGCGACAAGGGGTCAGGACAAGAGCTGTTCAAAATCTTGCGTTAAGGGCGAACGGATCGGGAACTCTATGCTGCTCGACGGATTGGGGTAGGCAGTCTGAGCGGTCGGAAGCCTTCTGGCATTTGATGCTCTGCGTCCCAGGTGTAGATGCCGGTCAGGTTGATGTGCTCCCAACTCAACGGCGAGACGTGCTTAAGCAGATGATCCGGAATCTCGCGACGTGCACTGCGCAAGTGGGTGACGGCCCGCTCTATGTAAACCGTATTCCAATGCACGATCGCGCTGACGACGAGATTGAGGCCGGATGCGCGGAACGCCTGGCTTTCGAATGACCGATCGCGGATCTCGCCTCGCTCATGGAAGAACACGGCGCGCTTGAGTTTGTGTGCCGCCTCGCCCTTGTTGAGGCCAGCTTGACAGCGACGGCGCAGTGCCGGGCTTGAGTACCATTCAATCATGAAGAGGGAACGCTCAATGCGGCCGAGTTCCCGCAGCGCCCTGGCGAGTTGGCTCTCCTTTGGCGATGCCGAGAGTTTCTTCAGTATCGTCGACGGCACGACAGATCGCGTGGTGATCGACGCCGCCAAGTGAAGAAGATCGTCCCAGTGGTCGACTATCAGGGCGGAGTTGATCGGAGCACCGATATGATTGGCGAGCGCGGGATATGCTTCCCCTTTCTCGAACGTGTGGAACTTCCGGTCTTTGAGATTGCGCAGACGAGGTGCGAAGCGTTTGCCGATTAGGGCGAACAGGCCGAAAACGTGATCGCTTGCGCCACCGGTGTCGGTAAAATGTTCTTGGATATCGAGGACCGTGTCCTGGTCGAACAGTCCATCGAGCACATAGGCGGCTTCGCTCTCAGTCGGGCTGATGGGAAGTATGCTGAAATAGCCGTATTGATCGGACAGGTGGCTGTAGAACTTGGAACCGGGCTCACTGCCGTAGTGCAAGTTGATGTCGCCACGCTTTGCGGCTCTGTCGCTTGCGCGGAAGAATTGGCCATCCGACGACGAGGTCGTTCCGTCGCCCCAGAGCCGAGAATGCGGGTGCCGGGCATGCGCGTCTGTCACGCACACTTGCGCCGCGCGATAGGTCTCTGATCGGGCATGGAATGTACGGATCCAGCCGATCTGGTGCGCGCTGATGCCCTTGGACGCGCTCGCCATTCGCTTCGGCCCAAGGTTGATCGCATCCGCCAGGACTCCCGCCAGCATGGCCGAGACATTCCTAGGCCTGTCGCCCGTTCGAACATGCGTGAAGCAGTCCGCAAATCCGGTCCACTCGTGCACCTCTCGCAGGAGATCCGGTACTTCGACCAACGGATAGAGCTCGCTGATCTCGGAGTTCAATTCTTCGGCCGTCGCCGGCACCTCACCGGCATTCGGCGTGACGATCAACGTTCCCCCTTCAAGACGAACACCTTCAAGCTTTCCGGAACGCGTTCTGTGCGCCAGCCGCTTCAGGTTGAAGTCGAGCATCTGCCGCGCTTCCGTTAGCCACACGGCGGCATCACCTTGTACGCCCAGTCCGAGACGATCCTGCTCCTTCATTGTGATGAACGTTGATCGTGGCATCAAATGCTCGTCGATCGGCCGGAAGGATCGGCTGCCGTCGACCCAGATGTCAGCGGATCGAAGCCTGTCTCGCAATGCCGCTAACGTCGCAATCTCATATAGGCGGCGATTGGGCTTATCCTGCCCGAATATCAGCTTCCGATCTGTCTGGCTGAGGTGAGTGACTGGGACGGTTTCCGGCAATGTCCGACGCTTCTCCGAGTAGAGCCGCTTCAGCACCCCGACCGCAGCAAGAAGCGGGTCGTAGCGGCACGCCGAACGGAACGTGAATGCCTGCAGGAAGACCCCGGCGTACTTGTTGACGGTCGGATATTGTTCGGCTGCCACGGTCAAGGGTGATGCCTCGCTGACCTCGACCAAGGACTCGAGCTCCGGCTTCATCCGAAGCAGCCGATGCCAGCCAACTTTCTGGTCGAGAACCTCCAGTACATTCCGGCCGTAATCGTTCGCCGATTGCAGCGCCGTGGTGGTGTCGAGGAACATCCGCAGCGCCTTGGTGGCGTCCGGCCGGCAGTCCATGTGCCGCTGCTTCTTGCGGCTGTTGGCTTGCGAGAACAACCTCCCCATCAACTTGATAAACATCGTCACGGCATCATCGGTAAGCTTCTGGCCGAGCTTGATGACTTGAGCCACGATCAAAGCGTGACGGCGACTGGCGTTGAAGTCGTTGGCCAGCCACGCTGGCGTGGCATTGCCTTCGCGGATCATCTGATCCCAACGTCCCGAAGAAATGCGGATCTGTGGTGCGGGGTCGATCTCCAGCGTCCGCAGAAACGTGATCCGCTCGGTCAGTCCGACTAGATTCGACGCGCCAGGCGCTTCTGGCGCTGATCTCGGCCAATGAAAGCGCGTTTGACCGATCGTCGGGTCAACCTCCAACAGCCCGTCCAATAATGCAAGCCGATCAGCTGGTACCGCTTCGATCAGCGCCCTCTCTGCCCGTCGCCGGGCAATGGCCCGCGCCGCGATCCCCATCCGCTCAATGATGGTGGCTGCCGGGAGTAGCGAATTTCGATTGCGGAACTCCGCTACAATGGCGCCAGCCATCGAAGCACCCGCGTCTGTTGTTGAGGCCATCTCGATTGCCGACAGCAATGCGGCACGCCGATCTTCGGCTGTTGCGTTTCGCTTCTGCAGATAACCCAGAAGGTGAGCAATGTGATTGCTGCGGGTTTCCTCACGACGGGCATATAACCTGAATGCGGTCGAGCTTGCGCCTACTTGCCTGGCAACATAGTCGAGCATCGCTTTCGGCGGAACCTCGTTAGGTAACAGTGGCCGGCCGGGGTAGCGCATCAGGCAAAGTTGGATCGCAAAGCCGAGCTGATTGTGTTCACGGCGCCGTAGCTGGATTTCCAGCAAATCGGCCGGCGAAAGAGAATAGTGGCGGATCAGACTGTCTTCATCGACCGGAATGTCGAATATTGTCTTTCGCTCGTGTTCTTTGAGAAGCGCTCGTCGGGCCACTTTCCACTCCACTCCAGAAAGGTCGTGGCAAAGCCTCCGTCCAAAGCGGCTTAACGGTACAGGAGGCAAATGGCGTATCCACAGCGAACATCCGGCGTTCACTCTCCGTTCGACCTTAGCGCAAGATTCTGAGCAGCTCTTGTTCTGACCCCCAACAGGCTCGTGGATCTCAGGCGCAGTTTTCTCCTCACGGGAGGTGCGGCCGCAATCGATGTTCGTACGCCTTGGGATTTTTACTGCGGTTATGCCAAGGCGCTGAGGCGGCAACCTCACGGCCGGGACAGCTGCTCCCCAAGGCCACAATCGAAGCGGTCACCCGTCCGACCGACCACCATAAGTGCAACAGCCTTTTTCCGAAACCTTATGCGAGTCGCAATGACACTCATGCGACTCGCTTTAGCTCTTTGTTTTAATGCATCATCCCAAAACCGCTGCGCACTGTTGGGCGACATGATTATGCCGTCGGCGCATCGGCGCGCATCAGCCCTTCCTTCTTGAGATCGGCCCAGAGTGCCGATGGCAGCTTCGCGTCGAGAAACGACCGGTTGCTTTCGACTTCGCTCGGCCGTTGGCCGCCCGGGATCACCGACACGACCGAAGGGTGCAGCAGCGGAAACTGCAGTGCCGCCTCGATCAGGCGTACGCCGTGGCGTTTGCAGACCGCCTCGATGCGCGTGACGCGGTCGATGATGTCTTGCGGCGCTTCGGAATAATTGTAGTAGGCGCCGGGCTTGGGGCCCGTTGCTAGGATGCCGGAATTGTACGGCCCGCCGAGAACGATGCCGATGCCGCGCTGCTGGCACAGCGGCAGGAAGGATTGCAGCGCTTCCTGCTCCAGCAGCGTGTACCGCCCGGCAAGCAGGAAAAGGTCGAAGTCGCCACGCTCGGCAAGCGAATGGGCAACTGGCCATTCGTTGATGCCGCCTCCGAACGCCTTGATGACGTCTTGGTCGCGCAGCGCCAGCAGCCCATAATAGCCCGAGCGCATGAATTCCTCGATGCGTTGATCCGAGGCCTCCTTGCTGCCATGGGTGAAGATGTCGACGTCATGCACAAAAAGGATGTCGATGCGGTCGATGCCAAGGCGTTCCAGCGAGGCTTCGAAGGAGCGCATGACGCCATCATAGCTGTAGTCATAGACCTCGCGGCGCGACGGCGTGTCGAAGAATTTGCCGATACCGGTGCGCTCATCCGGCGGGCAGGCGCGCATGATGCGGCCGACCTTGCTCGACAGCACATAGTCGTCGCGCCTTTTCGAGCGCAGGAATGGATTGAGCCGCGTTTCCGACAGGCCGAGCCCGTAGAGCGGCGCGGTGTCGTAGTAACGGCAGGCGACCTGCCATGCCGCCTCCAGCGTGGCATTGGCATCGTCGTCGGAGACGGCGCGGTAGAGGTTGCCGAGGGGCGCCGTGCCGAAGCCGAGTTCGGTGAACGCCATGCCGCCATTACCGATGCGGTCGAAATGCCGTGTCTTCATGTCCTGCTGTTTCCTCACCTACGCACGTTGCCTCGACACTACCATGGTTGTGGCACTGCAAAAGCACTTCGAGCCGTTGGATACGGACTTTCGCGGTGATCGCATTACCAAAAACAAGCTGTTCGGGGAACGTGACCAAACAATCCAGACGGGTTTTTGACACCGGCAAGCTGGTGAGCACGTCATGACGAATACCGGCACAAATCTGTTCGGGATTGCGCTCGACGAGCTTGGCAACGTGCTGGCGCGGATCGACGAGAGTCACATCGACCGGTCGGACGCTACCGCTGTGGCCAGGCTGCGAAACCTGTTTGACTGCACAAAAATGTCGGTTTCCCAATAATGATTGTGTTGAATACATTTCGCTGATTAGCTGCCTTGCTTGAGGCTGGACAAGATTGGTAAATGTTGTCCGGGGAAGGACCGCGATGCCCGTGCTTGAGGTTCGCCACGTTTCCAAGAATTTCGGGGCCATTCGAGCCCTGACCGACGTCAGCTTCCAGGTGGAGCGGGGCGAAGTCGTGGGTCTGATGGGGGACAACGGCGCCGGCAAGTCGACCATAGTCAAGGCGGTGGCCGGGAATTTCCCGCCGAGCGACGGCGAAATTGTCGTGGATGGCAAGGTTTGCCGCTTTCACCAGCCTGTCCACGCCCGCGCTGAGGGGATCGAAGTCGTTTATCAGGACCTCGCGCTCGCTGATAATCTAACGGCCGCGCAGAACGTCTTTCTCGGCCGAGAGCTCAAGAAGGGCTTCTGGCCAATCAGGGTGCTTGACAAGCAGGCGATGATCGACCGCTCGGCAGCGCTGTTCAGGGAACTTAAATCGGAAACTCGGCCGCGCGACCTCGTCAAGAAGATGTCGGGTGGGCAGCGCCAAGCCGTAGCCATCGCACGGACCCGGCTCTCAAATGCCAAGCTGGTGTTGATGGACGAGCCGACCGCCGCCATCTCCGTACGCCAGGTGGCGGAAGTTCTTGAATTGATCCGGCGCCTCAAGGCTCAAGGGGTTGGCGTCATTTTGATCAGCCATCGCATGCCCGATGTTTTCGCCGTGTCCGATCGAATCATCGTGCTCAGGCGGGGTTCGAAGGTTGCCGACAAGGAAGCCGGCAAGACATCACCCGAGGAAATCACCGGATTGATAACGGGGGCCATCCGTGGCGACTAGTGTTCGGGAGTCGGTCGAGGAAGTCGGCAGGCTGCCGGACTTCGTTGCGGTCAAGGAACAGACGCCTCTCCAGCGCATGATTTCAAGCCAGTCCTTCTGGGTGACGATCGCGCTCATCGCTCTCGTCATTTTGATGACAGCCATGGAGCCGAGCTTCGGCACTCCCGCGAACGCCGCCAATGTCACGCGCAACCTCGCACCTTTCGGCATCATGGCGCTCGGCATGACGGTGGTCATCATCACCGGTGGCATCGATTTGTCGGTCGGCTCGATAATGGGTCTCGTCGCCATCGTCGCCGGCCTGTTCCTCACTTGGCACTATCCCTGGTACATCGCCTTTGCCATGGGCCTTTTCTCCGGTCTGGCCTGCGGCGCGGTCAACGGATTCTTTGTCGCTTACGCCGGAATGCCGTCCTTCGTGGTCACCCTCGGCATGCTGTCCCTGGCGCGCTCGCTGGCGGTGGTATTCTCCGCAAACCAGATGCTCTACCAGTTCGGGCCGGACGCTCCCATCGTGAAGGCGATCGGTCAGGCGAAATGGCCGCGGCATGGGCCGGAGAACTGGGCGCCGCAATGGATACCTGAACTGTCGTCGCAATTCTGGACCATGGTGATACTGGCTCTGATTGTCGGCTTCGTGTTCAATTTCACTGCCTGGGCTCGGCACCTCTTCGCCATTGGGGGCAATGAGGAGGCAGCACGGCTCACCGGCGTTCCGGTCAACTGGATTAAATTCCAGGCCTATGTCTTTTCGGCTTTCACCGCCTCGATCGCCTCGCTCCTGCTCCTCGGCTACAACGGCTCGGCCATCAATGCCATGGGCCAGGGCTATGAGCTGCGCGTGATCGCCGCGACAGTCATTGGCGGAGCCAGCCTCATGGGCGGCGTGGGCACGGCCTTCGGTGCGGTCATCGGTTCGGCCTTCCTCGAGGTGATCAGGAATGCGCTGCTGATGGCCGGCATTGATTCAAACTGGCAGGGCGCTTTTGTGGGCGCCTTCATCATTCTTGCGGTCCTTTTGGGCATGCAAACCGGCGGCAAATCGATCCTTTCTGCCTCGCTGGCGGTCTTGATGCCCAAAAAGAACCGCTAGGAACCCGTCGGCGGGAGGCCTGCGGGAAACCACACCTAGGAGGAGAACATCACATGAAAAAGTATCTGCTGACGGTGGCCGTGGCGCTTGGAGCAATGGTGCCCGCCGTTTCCGGCGCCCAGGAGAAATACACTTTCGCCCTGGTGCCGAAGAACATGAACAATCCTTTCTTCGACCAGGCTCGCGACGGCTGCAAGAAGGCCGAAGCCGAATCGAATGGCGCCCTGGAGTGCATGTATATCGGCCCCGGCGAGCATGGCGGCGGTGACGAGCAGGTGCAGATCGTGCAGGACCTCGTGGTCAAGAAGGTGGACGGCATTGCCGTGTCACCATCGAACGCGGCGGCGATGGCTGTTGCGCTGCAGGCCGCCAAGGACGCCGGCATCCCGGTCCTCACCTGGGATTCCGACCTCCTGCCGGAAAATCAGGATCTTCGCGTCGCCTATATCGGCACGCACAACTATGAGATCGGCACGAACCTTGCCAAGCTTGCCATGCAGATCAAACCCGAAGGCGGCACGGTCTGCATCCAGTCGGGCGGCGCGGCAGCGGCCAACCACAATGAGCGGATGCAGGGCATTCGCGATACGCTTTCGGGCGCCAAGTCAGCCGCCTCGCCCGGCGATCGCCTGACCGGCCAGAACGGCTGGACCGAAATCGACGGCTGTCCGCTCTACACCGACGATGACTTCCCGCGCTCCGTACAGCAGTTTGAAGACACGATGGCGAAAAACCCGGACCTCGACGCATTCATCCCGACCGGTGGGTTCCCGCAGTTCATTCCTGATGCCAACCGTGCCGCGGTCGGTCCGCACAAGGACAAGATTGCCTCGAAGGATCTGGCCCTCGTCGTCGCCGACACGCTTCCCGTGCAGATCGACCAGATGAAGGAAGGTCTCTCGCTTGGCCAAGTCGGTCAGCGGCCATTCGAAATGGGCTACAAGACGATGATGGCATTGAAGGACATGAAGGACGGCAAGGCGCCTCCGGCTGACCCGACCTATACGGGCCTCGATATCTGCACTCCGGAGACTGCGGATACCTGCATCGCCAAATAGCGCTTTTACGCATGTGAAGAGGGCGGGAGGAAATTCCCGCCCTCTTGAAAAGGGGTTCGATGTCGGAATTGTTCTCACTCAAGGGCCGTGTCGCATTGGTGACGGGTGCTTCGCGTGGCCTCGGCTTCGCCATGGCAAAGGCGCTTGCGGAAAACGGCGCGACGGTGATCGTCAATGCCCGTGACATCGATGCCCTCTCCGCGGCGGCGGAAAGGATCGCCGCCGAAGCGCTGCCGTTCGATGTCACTGACGCGACGATCTCAAGGGCGGCGCTCGAAGGTATAGTCGAACGCCACGGCCGCCTCGATATTCTCATCAACAACGCCGGCATCCAACATCGGAGGCCGTTGGTCGAATGGGAGGACGAGGACTTCGACCGGGTGATTGCCGTCAATCTTTCGGCCTGCTTCCGCATGATGCGCGACGCGGTTCGCCTGATGCTGCCCAACAAGTTTGGGCGGATCATAAACACTGGATCGGTTGCAGGGATCCTTGGCCGCCCCACCATTCACGCCTACGTGGCGGCAAAGGCGGGCCTGCATGGACTGACACGCTCGACGGCCGCTGAGATGGGCCGTCATGGCATCACGATCAACGCCATTGCGCCGGGGTATTTCGCTACCGAGCTCAACACCGCGCTAATGAACGACGAAGCCTTCACAAAATGGGTCGAGGAACGCACCCCTGCGGGGCGCTGGGCCCAGCCTGAGGAACTCGGCGGAGCCGTTTTGTTTCTCGCCTCCGACGCTGCCGCCTACGTCAACGGACATGTACTGGCCGTTGATGGGGGCCTATCGGTTTCCCTCTGAACTGCGAACTGCCCTTCACCGATCCCTAGGGACAGGCAGGTTGAGCTTATTATGCGAGTAACGGCAGTCGGGCGCCAGAAGGTCACCGAAACAACGTCATCGGCGTAGCCTCCAAAGGCTTTCGGGGATCATGTGCGACGAATGTCAACCGTAGCGCGCGTTTGGCGCCGCAACTCAAACAATATCACGAAATGGAGAAAACATGTCGTCCATACCGTTCAAAATCGCGATATTTGGTGCTGGCCGCATCGGCAATGTCCATGGCCGAAATATTGCAGAGCATCGAGATTCCGAGGTGAAATACATTGTCGATCCATACTTAGAGGGGGCGCAGCAGCTTGCGGCCATTACCGGCGGCATGGCCGCGAGCGAAGACGTGGTGCTAAATGATTCGGAAATTGCCGCGATCGCCATTTGCACGGCAACCGCGGCCCACGCTGAGCTGATCGAGAAGGGTTTGAAGGCGAGCAAGGCCGTATTCTGCGAAAAGCCGATTGACCTGGATATGGACCGCGTCAATGAAGTCATGACAACCGTCGAGGCGGCCAATGCGCCGTTATTTCTTGCGTTCAATCGGCGGTTCGATCCGAGCGTGTTGGAGATGAAGGCGCGAATACTCGCGGGCGATATTGGCGAACTCGAATTGGTGACCGTGATTTCCAAGGATCCTGGCGGCGGGCTGCCGATCTCGTATTTAAAAACCTCCGGCGGGATGTTCCGCGACATGACGATCCACGATTTCGACATGGCACGACACATAATGGGCGAAGATTTCGTGACCGTATCGGCCGAAGCGTCAGCACTGACCGACCCCGCTATAGCTGGTATCGGAGACATAGACACTGCGGTCGTTACGATGCGCACAGCCAGTGGCAAGATCGCCGTCATCACAAACTCCCGCCGCGCGTCCTTTGGATATGACCAGAGGGTCGAAGCCCACGGTGCACTGGGCACGCTACGAACCGAGAACGTGCCCGCCAACATGTCGGTGCTCGAAACGGCCGATGGTGTCCGCCGATCCAAGCCCTTGTTCTTCTTCGTCGAACGGTATGCGCAATCGTACAAAAACGAATGGGCGCACTTCGTCGATGTGCTTAAAGGGAAAGAATCGCCCTCGGCCACCGGCGAACATGGCCGCAAGGCTCTGGCCCTTGCAGAAGCCGCATACATCTCTCTAAAGAGCGGTCGGCGCGTTGCAGTCGACGAGGTGTTTGATAAGAAATCCCAGGTGGCGGCTGCAGACCAGGAAATGCCTGGATTGCAATAGGAATTTGTATCGAATTCCCTCGGTGAAAAGCGCTGCCCCGGATTGGAGGTCCGGACAGACGAACAGGTTCTCAACTTCGCGCGCATGCACGCGGGAACGGTGTTTGATCAATGCGGCACATGCCGGATGGGACACGAAAGGTCCCTCGTTGCCCCGCACCTTCACGGGGTCGATAATCTGAGAGTTATCGACGCGTCGGTATGCCTACCATTACCTCTGCCAACACAAACGCAGCCCCGTTGATGATCGGCGAACACTGATCGGAACTGGTAATGGGATAGTGCCCTGTTCGCCGCCGAGGCAGTTCGCCGCGCCCGGTTCAGTAAGTGGCTCGTCCTCCGGAAAGATCGAATGTCGCGGCGGTAGTGAACGAGTTCTCCTCGCTGACCAGCCAGGCGATCATGGATGCGGCCTCTTCGAGCTCCGCAAAACGCCCGCGCGGGACTCGCGACAGCATGTACCGGATGTGCTCTTCGCTCACCTGTTCGAGAATACGGGTCTTGATCGGCGACGGCGTGATGCAGTTGACGGCAATGTCATGCATTGCCAATTCTTTGCCGAGCGATTTGGTTAGCGCGATAACGCCCGCCTTTGCGGCAGAATAGGCTGCGGCGTTCGGATTGCCCTCCTTGCCCGCGATAGAGGCTATGTTGACGATGCGACCGTAATTGCGCTCGATCATGCCGGGCACCACGGCGCGGCAGCAGAGGAACACGGCGTTCAGATCGACATCGACCACGCGTTTCCATTCATCCACGGAATAGGACACAACCGGCATAGAACTTCCTGCGATTCCGGCGCTGGTCACGAGGATGTCGATGCGGCCAAATTGACGAGCAGTGCGGTGGGCAGCTTCGGTGACGTCGTCTGCTACTGTCAGGTCGAGCGTTGCGCAGTGCACGTCCTCGCCCAAGGCCGAGCGCGCCTCCGCCAACTGCTGCGCGTCGAGATCCCAAAGTGCGACTTTGGCGCCAGAGGCGTAGATGCGCTTGGCGGCGGCGAAGCCTATTCCTTGAGCACCTCCAGTGACGACGGCGACGCGATCCGCGAGATCGATATGGTTCAAAGCATTATCTCCACGTTTCAATTGTCCGCCGGTTTCGAGTCCACCTCGGTCAGCAAAGGCATTCCGGGCCGCACCTTTTATCCCGCGCAGCTTGCCGTCAAGAGACTGTCCGGGTGCTTCCGAAGTCTGGCGGCTAGCGAAGCGCCAGGCAGGAGACAGATTCCTACGAACTCGTTGTCTGATGACCTGATGGCAGTGATTCCGAACCGCCAACAATGACGCCTGGCAAGGCCGACGGACCGAGGACTTTCGATATGGGCCAGGTTTGCAAACTCGCCGCGACCATTCCTTGCGCAAATTTTTGACGTTGGGGTGTAAATCGCACCAAACAGTGACCCCACGTCGCCTTGGATTAACCGGCTGAGTTCATTGCGAAAATGAGTGTGGTCGGGGGGGTGCCAGAAGCCGCTATCTGATTCTTCGAAAATCCCGGAAGAGAAGCTGTATCAAACAATTAGGCGTTCCGGTGGCCGGGGTCACTGTTCGGTGCGATTTCACAGCCAGTCGCTCAACGTGCTGGGGCCGATGCGCATGGACCGCTCGGCCAAGAGCCGCTCCACCCTCTCGTTCAGCGTGATGTCCTTGCGCTCCTCGATCATCCCGATGATGTAGTCGGCATGGGCGTCGAGACGCGAGCCGCGCCGTCGTCCCTGCGGTCGTGGTGTCGTCTCGCCCATCCCGGCTCTGCCGATCCAGCGGCGCTCGATATCCCGACACCGAACCGAGCCGCTGCCTGCCGGGCC
>NZ_AHAM01000271.1 GCF_000236565.1 Mesorhizobium alhagi CCNWXJ12-2
GGCTAGATCGCCCCGGCTGCAGGGCAGATTCAAAAAACAGCGAGGAACTTCAGTAGCGAAATAATACCGATGATGATGACGATGATTTGAACAATCTGACGCATCCTAGCTTCGATGGGCAGGCGTTGAACGAGATACAGGACGAGAATGATTACGAGAAAGGTGATCAGAATACCGATCAGTGCTGACGATGCCATTGCGTGTTCTCCAGCGGACCGTCCAGAATCCTGCCGCTCTACACGTCGTACACACAAACCGAGCCGAGTGACAACCATTGGTTTCCGCGATGAGCGGAACAAGCGGTTGGTTCGCCCGTTGCTGAACCCCAAGGGTCACATTCACTCACGCCCCCCTTGGCACTCAAGGCTCGCAGCTTCGTCGCAGGAGCGGCGGGTGTTTGCGTTTCAAGACCGGCAGATGACTTTGCTGTACATGGTGCCGTTGCGATTGAAAGCTCTGAGATGATCGAGCGTGCGGGCGTCCATCGTATCGCCCCAACTGCCGACGATGGCCAGCAGCTCGTCGCGGGCGCCGAGCTTTGATAGTGCGAAGTACAGTTCGTTGATGACCGCCCGCGTGGTGGGTTCTCGGCGGACGGAACAATCTGGACTGAGCTTTTCATTTTTTCAGCTTCCTGGCTTCGCGCTCCAGCATGCTGCCACGGTCATTGCCGTGGCGCTCGATCAGGCACTTCGCCTGTGCCGGTGAGATTTCAAACTTGTCGGCGAAGTCGCGGACGTCATATTCTTTGTCCGCTGCCATGCGAGCGCGGTCGTGCCCGCCACCTTTGCTCTTGTAGTCTGCCATCGAGGTCTCCTGAACATGCTGCCGTCAACAGCGCGGGCGGAGAATGGTTCCGATGGGACGGCAGGGTTGTACTGGACAGCCTGTTGGGATCGTCCCTAAAGTTTTCACGTATGGCCGAACTGCCGACTGATCACACGGAAATCTACCCGACCGTAAGGCGGATGTCGGACGGCCAGCTATGCATCCGCTTCGAAGGCGGAATGTTCCGCACGATGCTCGGCAAGCTCTTTGGTCTGATGCTGACGCCGAAGACGACACGAGAGCAGGCCGAAGCTCTGACGGAGCTTCTCGAAAAGCATTGCCACTACATGTTCGTGGCCTCGCTCGACCACGAAGGGCTGAGCGATGAGGAGCGGCTTGCCTTGACTCAGATGTATGACGAGATGGGGTGGCTCGATCCGATCGAGGAAACGACGAAGACAATCGCTCATAGCGGGTTAACCGGCTCGATGCAGTCGGCGCCCTCGTATTTCAACGAGTTGAGTTGCCGGCCGACGCGGTAAAATTCGAGCTTGCCGCTAATGTTTTGCGAAAGCAACTGCTTCGGAGCCGTGGTAGATGGATCAAGCCACCGCGTCGTAGGCGGCCTGCGACAGGATCACCGGCATACGATCGTGTCCCCCTCATCAATACACCGTCTTCGGCCTCGATCCGGGTTTCAACTTCGCCCGCTGGGTGTGGGCGGCCGACGCTCAGTCCCGCTGCTTGTCGCCAGCGCTCCCGCCGTCTGAACTATTCGATCGCTCCTCGAAGCGCTTTGCACCTTTCGCGAGGTCGCTACCCTTGCGAGCCTCCGTCTTGCGTTCGTCATTTTTTGCCGCCTGCTTTAGGCTGGCTGCCGCTTGCTTGCCTTTTGCGGTCGGTGCTTGATTGACGCCCATAATCGTTCCTCCGGAATGTGTGCGTTTTCTCCAACGTACGGAGTGCCCGGCGCGTTCCGGCTTTTGAACGGCGTCGAGACATTCACTCGGCAGCGAGGCGCGTGCCAATTATGGCTCGACCCTTTCGGCGGCCGGCGTCCGGTTCTTTGCGGAGAGGGGGCAGACGCCGGCCTTAGGCCGTATGGGGATACGGCAATGATCGGGGTTTACCGGCGCGAACCACTGATGGCAGCCTGCCCAATTGTATGGGCTCACTCCTTTGGATGATGATTGAAGACTCGGTTTCGCGTCAGTGCTTACTGGGAGCGGTTGCGTTCGGTGCGTCCTCTCCTTCACCCTTCAGCAGAAATATCGTCAAAACGGACATCAGGTTTTCTGCGCTCTCTCGATCAAGTGGCAGCTCGATTAGCTCATCATCGCCCATAAGCACCAATGTCCCCTGAGGGGCGCTCGGGAGAGTACGGTGACATCGCCATCCTGATACTCTGCTGTCTTGGGTGGGCCATCACCGTCCATCATCGGTTCCTCCCAGTTTGAAAGAGGGCAGCAAAGCACCTTCAAATTGTACGAGCAAGCCGGCCCTTGCTGGACGTGGGAGCGACTGTTCCATCTGCACTGGACCTGGAACAAGGTGCTATGGTTCGCCGTTTCAACCATCCAAGGGTGTTTCAATCTTCAGCACTCACCCTTGGAAGCAGGAGCCCGCCGCCGTCCCCGAGCGACGGGCTTCTTGCGGTGCTTTGTTCCTCTCCGATCCATTTGTCATTGTGCTTCCGTTACGTCTGCCCTATCAGCAGAACTGGACGCGGCGGAACCGTCAACGATTCCGAAGCGGCAATGCAGGCAAATGCACGCCGCGTCCACCAGGGCCAATGCACCCCCCGATCGCTTGCGGTGTTACGCCGTCCGAAGATATGCACTCCCGGATAGGTTGCGGGACGCGAAGCTAACGACAACCCGACCAGGCAGGTAGATAGTTCTCAAGGGCTGGGGCTTAGGCACAGACCTCCCCCAGCTCAACTTGGAGGCCCGGCCGATAACGCCTCTTCCGGTCGGGTCTTCTCTTTGTGCCGCGATCCTTTACGGCGGTTGTGTTCGCCGACCCAGCGCCCCGGGCTGCAGTCTAGATTTCTCCTCGGAATAGTGGGTGTGACAATGCCTCGCTGAGTAGGCGGCTATTCGCAGATCGACCTAAAAAACGGCGAGGAATTTCAGCAGCGAAAGAATGCCGATGATAATGACGATGATCTGAACGATCTGACGCATCCTGGCTTCGATCGGCAGGCGCTGAACGAGATACAAGACAAGAATGATTACCAGAAAGGTGATCAGAACACCCGGCTGTTCGCGCTTTCCCGCTCGCACGACCTGCTGACCCGGGAAAACTGGGAAAGCGCAGGGCCCCAGCCCCCCACCCTGCCGGCCGGGCTTTTTCCACGGAATAGCCGACCCGCCATCGATAGACGCTGATGCGGAACGGACTTCCTCGGCGGCATGTCGACAGACTATCAGCGCAGAAAATTCACGGAGAGCGGAACCTCGGCCGGCCGCCGCGCTTGTAATCTCCTGAAGGAGATGCGCATGAGCGCTACAAAAGAGTTCCTTGAAACCTGGCTACAGGAGAATGTCGGCAACCTTCCTGCCGAAAGCGGCGTGAGCATTGCGGTCCTGGCTCAGCAATTCGAGCAAGATGCCGAGCCGCGGGCTATGGTCACGCGATACGAGAAGACGAAATCGGCAACATTGAGGACGCCATAGAGAAGGCGCTGAAACGTGCTAGGACTGGAGAAGAGGCGCAAATTGCCGTCTCGGCCGGAGAAAGTGATCACGCCCCCGTCATGGAGGCCCTAGCGGTTGATGACGCGAAAAGCGGACCGTAGAGCTCTGGACTCCGCTCGCACCCCTGCAATCGCCCCTTTTTGGATGAACAACGAAATCGCAGACGGAGGCCTTCAGCGTTTCGCGCAGATAGCCGTGGCGCTGGGCCGGCCAGCTCCGCCCGTCACGCCCGGGAGGCGCGTTTCCCTTCGCCGGTCCCGTTGGTCGCTGCACCGCCAAGGCGAAAGCCGTCGCAACGAGCATCTGCCACCAGACCGGCGAGCCCCGGCTCGTCAATCAGCGTCACAGCCTTTGATGGCTTTACCCAGACACGCTTACGCTCCCGCTGCTCGGGCCATTTGGACAGCTGGCGTTGAACACAGATCGGGAAAATCGTCACGAAAATTGCGGCCTTCACCGAGCCCAACCGCTTTTGATAACGGTAACGGCCGACCGACGATTCTGGAGGAGCGCCGATGACTCCGGCTTCCTCCGTCGCCTCTTGGGCTGCAGCCGCCGGCTTGGTCTTACCCTTCATTTTCCAACCCTTTGGCAAGATAAAGCGTCCCTTACGTCTGGACGTAACCAGCATCACCTCGATGTCTCCGTCAGGCCCAATCCGATAGGGTAGCGCGCCGACCTGCCTAAGGGTTTTCCCCTTCTTCGCGAAAACTTTGGCTTTCTTTTTTCTCATTCAGGTGGACGACCGTGATCTGTTATGGCTGCACTGCAGGATCTATAAACGGCTGCAATAATGGCGGCAGCCCGGCCAAATCCCGTTGCTGAAGACCCCTTGTGGAACATTGCGCGGGAACAGCGGTGATCTCTCGCGCAGCCTCGGCATCTCCGGGATATAGCTTGTCGCAGTGCAACTTCGGTTCGCATTGGCGCGGGCCTCGAACACTCCTTGCGAGCAGACCTGCTTGGCCAATTCGATCAATAGATAAATCACAAAGGGGCACCTCAGCCTTAGCGATTGCCAGCTCGCCTGCAATCTGCCGGTTCACTTCTTGTCTGCCGAGGGGAAACCTCGACGCCCATTCTTCTGGATCTTGGCAATCTATAGTTGTTGGTGACGCGCCTTTTCCAGGAAGGCCTTGCCCGAAGGTCTGCGCGGCTGGCAACAGCAACGCCGCCGTGGCAAGCCGCACGATTCGATAGGGGAATATGTTCATGGCCGGCCTCCTGCAGGTGCCCGTGACAACAATGGCAAAGTCATTGAAGCGTTCCAGGAATGGCACACCAGGCGAACGAGCAGCACGCTATCGTCTCTGGGCTCGGCGTGCGGGAAGCTTTCAATTGGCAAGACTACAGTTTCCAAGCGGGGGACTGGGCGCTCGATCTCTTCGGTACAACCACGGTGCCCGCCGCTTCCGGTCGCCGGCCCGCTTTTGCTGCCTCGCGGAATCCCGAACGGCAGATCGTAACGCCCGCTCGTCTCCACAGGTTTCTGAGCCTTCTGCGCGGCCGTGCGGCGCCTCTGAAACCTGCAAGGCTCGTTTAGGAACAAGAGTCGTTGCCGCTCGTTCGGCAGCATGCTTAAATTTGCCAGCCCACAGGCGTTCGATGTTGCAGTTGTCGGGGGAGGCCCGGCAGGGCTTGCGGCGCTGAGAATGGCTACGACTTGATAGTCGCAGCGGACGAGCCGGCGATCGTCGGCGTGGCCGAAGGGCTACGAACCAAAAGGGGTCGCGTCGAAGCGGTGGAGGCGGATCTGGCCACGACCGAAGGCGTCGACCGCCTCCTTGCCGCAACTGCCGGCCGTGAGATCGATCTTTCCCTAGCAAATGCCGGGCGCGGGCTCGGCAAAGCTTTCATCGACCAACATTTCGGCGGGGTGCGCCGGGTTATCGACACCAATATCACCGGCACGGTCTATCTTGCCCGTAAGGTCGCGCGGCGCATGGTTGCGCGCGGCGAGGGCCGCATCCTCTTCACAGGATCAATCGCCGGCTTCATGCCACGAACTTTCCAGGCCGACTATAACGGCACCAAGGCTTTCATAGATTCCTTCGCGATCGCGCTCCGTCCAGTGTTGCAGCGCGCGCGTTCAGATATGTGTCCGCGTCGACGCCCGGATGTGGCAGCAGCGTGTTGGTGTCCGCCTTGTCATTCGCCAGCAGGTCATCTAGCGACCGATGGATACGTGAGGTCGGAACCCATACGCATCCGCTCGCCAATGCGTTCGCCAGGCCGAAGTATGTCGAAAGCTCGTAGCAGGTACGGTCAATCGAACCGTTTGTGAAGACATGGCGCCGCCAGCGGCGCTCGATATGGGCAAGGGGTATGGTGTCGGGCAGTCGTCGGCGTTTGTCTCCGCCTATTTCCGCAAGAACGGCGACCGCATCCAGCAACGGTTTGGCAGCGCGGTTGCCCTCGAACGCAAAAGACGACAGAAAGCGGGAACCGATCTGTCTGAAGACATGGTATTCGCGCGGAAGCTCACTGGTGATGTCCGGGCGTCCCGGCCGGAGCGACCGGCGGATGGTAGCCGCATCGTCTTCGATGATGTCGAGCGCCGCAATTTCGGTCACCGTGGAAACGATGTCACCTCCCTCTCGTGCGGAGATGACTAGTGCTTCCAGTACATCGGCGATGCGCGTCAGTCGGGTGCGGCCCTGCTCGGCGGTGAGGGCAATTGTCTCTTCGAGCCGCTTTCTGGCACGAAGGTTCGCCCGCGCTACCAATGACTGGAACATCGAAAGGGCACCGTCGGTCAACGTGGCCTCGAGTTCGCGCAGCGTGGCGATCATGACGGTGTGGCGCCGATCCGCTCCCATCTGCTGGAAAGCCTGAGAGGTGTAGGGGAGCCCTTCCTTTGCCATCTGTGCCAGGCGAGGGCCAAAAGCAGGCGGCAGGGTGCCGATACCCTCAAGCGTGGAACGGACGATAGCGATCTTGTCGAGGATCTCGATCAACGGCCGCGCTCCGACCCGGGAAGGTGGCTCGCGGAGCCAGGACAGCCTTGTCTGACGGGCATGTGTCTTGACGACGAGCAGCGTATCCAGTTGGTGACGATGACCTTCGTCGAGCAGTGAGCGGACTTTGGTCACCATCATACCGTCGGCCGCATGCATTGCCGAGGCCGCCAGACGCTCCACGACCGTGATACCGGGAATGACAATCCTCTCCTCCCGCATTTTCTCGATCAATCGTCCGAGAAGGATGCGTCCATCCGTCAAGCCTACAGCTTCTTGCTCGGCCCATTCGCTCAGCATCGAACGAGCCGGCCTCGTGAAGTCGCGATAGCCATGGTGCTGCTTGATCGCAGCCAGTTGCTCATACCGTGTCGCGCCACGCCGAGCGAAGCGGGCGATCGCTTCCGTATCCGCACCGATCTGCTCGGCGATAGTCCAGCATGACCGGCGGCAGGAACTCCCCGCGTCGCAGATGCCTGCCCGGATAGCGCAGACAAAACAATTGCAGGGCATAACTCAGGCGCGTTTCCGGCGTGCGACTACCGGCTACCGCGGCAAGATCTGCGGCGTCCAGTGTGTAGTGGCGGATGACCTCGTTTTCGGTCTCTGGCAGGGCCAGCAGCGCCTCGCGCTGTTTCTTCGTCATCGATATGCGAGCCGGCATGTTGTCTCCTTACAAAAACCGATTGCCTTACGGCTTCTCAGTGAAAGAGGATTGTGAAAGGATTCTCATCCTGATTCGTCAGCAAGACAGCCGCAGTTCCGCAAACGACCGTTTTTGAAAGGGCGCTCATGCTGATCTGCTACGCTCGCGTGAGCAAAGGTGACGACCAGTCGAACAGGGCTCAGGCCAGGGCACTGGCCGAGACCGGATGCAAGCGCGTGTTCAAAGAGAAAGCATCGGGTGGGCGCTGGGAACGGCCCGAGCTTTACCGCATGCTCGATCAGCTGCGCGAGGGCGACACCGTCGTCGTCTGGAAACTCGATCGCCTGTCACGCTCGCTGAAGGACGTTCTCCACCTGATGAACAGGATCGCCGGCGCCGGTGCGGGATTTCGTTCTTTGACCGAGGCGATCGACACGACGACGGCGGCCGGCCGCATGATGATGCAGATGGTGGGATCCTTTGCCGAGTTCGAGCGCGCCATGATCCGGGAGCGGACCACGGCCGGACTCGCGCAAGCCCGCGCCGAAGGCAGGATCGGCGGACGCCGCAGAAAGCTTGATCCGAAGAAACGGCGGGAAATCGCCGAAAGCGTCCTGTCGGGCCGCAAGAGCGGCGCCGAGATGGCGAGGCTGTACGACGTCAGCGAGCCAACGGTCTCGCGCGTCGTCGCCGAATATCGCCAGAACCTGGAGACCGACAATGCCAGCCAGCCATGATCTCAAGGGGCTGATGAAGTTCCTGGCCCGCGATGAATGGCGCGGCTGTTTCGAGCAGGTATTCGACAATCACTTCGGCCCGGTGCTCGAAGCCGGAGACATGGAGTTCGATGATCTTGCCGAAATTCTCAGTGACGACTGGGCCATGACGCTCTGGGGATGCGCGTTCGAGGATTTCCTGACGCAGGAGTTCGACGTCGACGGCGGCAACATCGTCGACGAATATCTCAAGCGCCGTGGCTGGAAGGAAGGCGCACAGACGAAAGTCTATATGAAGGCGCTTCGGACATCGGTCATGAGCCTCTACGAGGTCAGCGACATAGTGCCCGGCAAATCGCTCACGGCGCGTGATCTCATCCGCGGCGGTGAGCCGATCGCCGTCAGCGAGGGGACGGCAACGCAGACCCTGAAGCAATGGGACAGGATCGCCGCCCGTATCGTGCCGGTCCTGGGCAAGAACATATTCGCCGGAGGGCTGCTGCCCTACACGCCACAAGCCACCGACGCCCTATTCGACGGTCTGCGGCAGATGTTCGGAAAGAAGGGCACAAAGAAACTCCCTGCCCTTGCGGATCAGGACCTGCAATCGGTCGCTTCAATGTTCACGCTCTCATGGTTGTTTGACACCCTTGATCGAGCCATGGCGCTTCCACCGATGCAGAACTCGGACGGCGACGACCTCATGTTCCACGATATCAGGTTTCCTTTGGCGACTGGCGTGACGCAGAAGGATATCGCCGCGCAGGTAAACGCCATTCCGGGAATGGCGCAGGAGAACGTAAAGTTCTGGAACTGGCTCGAGGACAAGCCGAAGGGCAGAGAGAAAGCGAAACATGCCGATGCGCTTTCCTTCGATGCTACCATGGATAACGGCCTGCGCGTACTGGGCAATGTGGAGTTGAAAGGCCGGTTCCTGCATCTGTCGACCAATTCCGCCGCGCGGGCGGAGAAGGGAACTGCACTGATCCGGCAAGCGCTCGGGGATATTGTCGGCACGCCGCTGACCGAAATCCGCACCATCGAGCAGATGATGGCCGAGCGGCCGCCGCGCGAACGTGGAGAAGCAGCTTCCAACGTCCCGCCCGAAATTGCCGAGCAGGTCGTCCACCAGTTCATGGACCGGCAATATCGTGAAACGCTTGATCAGCCAGTCGGCATGCTCGGCAACAAAACGCCACGTCAGACCGTAAAATCAGCCGCTGGCCGGCAGAAGGTCGCCGAATGGCTGAAATATCTCGAAAACCAGTCCGCAAACCAACCGAACCCCGCCGACCCCATGGCAACCTACAATTTCGCGTGGATGTGGAAGGAACTCGGCGTCCACGATCTGCGTCGATAGAGCTCGCTACCGTATATCTGTGTCCCAATAATGTACCGGTGTCAGCATGGCCCGTTTCAAGCCTGCCTGCGCAAACGGTCGTAAAGCCGTTCGATGGTTTCATCGGCGATCGTGCAGAAGGATGCCGGTTTCGGCATGCTGAAGGCGCTTGTCCACTCGCGACGCCGAATCGGTTGCTTCTCAGATCAACAGCCTTCATTGGCGTCCGGCTCTTCCACGACGTCTTCGGATGATCCAATGATCGAGCGGATGTGGCGCAGGTGCTTGGTATAGCGACCCTGCAGGCCGCAAATCAGCCCGTCGGCTTCCCGACGCTTGACCGCGAGCGCACCGATAACGGTGGTGTTGGTGCGCACCACCGAACGCGCCGTTTCAGGGGTTACGCCGCTCCGCCCGACCAGAGAATGGAACAGCGCCACATAATCCCGATAACGTGGGTCATCCTCGGGATTGATGATTTCGAAATCGCGTGATGGATCCAGCGTGAGGCCGAAACGCGCAACTCGCTGCTCTATCACGGCTGGCCGCCCTATGAGAATCGGGCTCGTTGATCGTTGTCGGCCCAACATCCAGCGCGCCGCGAAAGATGAAGGGAAGCAGAGGACATTGTTCACCTGGTTGGGATAGTCAGAGCGGCCGGTGCAGATTATGGCGTCGGGGCGAACCGATTTCGCCTCCTCGGGCATGATTTCAGGCGTGGGATTGGCGAGCGCGAGTACCAACGGTGTCTCGCCCATTGCCTTGAGCATCTTCGGCTTGAGCACACCCGGCCCTGAGAGACCGAGAAAATCGTCGGCACCGTCCATCACTGTTGTTGGTCAGCAATTTCTTGGGTTCGTACTTCGATCGGATTAGATTCTGGGGTGCATTTGCCCCGAAATTCAGGCATGGTTCGGGCACGTTCTGTGTCCCGCGCTTCTTTCGCCTCAAGCCCTAAGAAACTACCGCTGGATCGGGATGTGGATTTTGTCTCATTTCAGCTATATCAGCCGGAGCAGAACGGTTCGACTAGCTTGGCGGATCAGAAGCTGTTGCGGTGTTGTGCATGAAAACCTCAGAATCATCAACCCGCCTCAAGCACCGTCTGGACACGCTGGTCGAGCTTGCAGACAAGAGTCTGGGCGGAACTGAGATCCCCAGCAACCTCCTCGCCGGTATTGCGCGAGCGTTTAGCTGTCAGTGGGCAACCTTTTGGGAAGTGAGCTCCACTGATGGACTGCTATGTCCCGCCAAATTGTGGAACGAAGACGGGGTTTCCGCACGCCAGCTCGAGCAGGATACGAGTTCACGAAAGCTGACAATGAGCGAGGGGACGGCCGGGCACGTCTGGAGGACGCAAAGGCCAGTTTGGACCGCGGACATTGTCAAGGACATGTGCCTGCCGCGTTCGCTCCATGCAAAATCGGCCGGGTTGGAGGGTGGAGTCTGGTTCGCCTTGAAGACTGATGATGGGGTGTATGGAGTAATTGAATTGCTCGGCCGAGACCCCCTGCCGGCGACCGAAGAAGCACTGATCGTCGTTGAACAGTTCGGGATTTCCCTCGGTCGAATCATCGAGAGCAGGCGTTTTTCTTCGAATCCGACAAGCACTCCGCACGGGGCAACTTCTGCGTAACTATTCTGGACAAATGACAATCGAGCGTTGCGTCTGTTGATTCGAGTCGCACTGGCGCCTCGGCCGCAATATGATCGAAGAGTGGCACGTCACAATAAAGGGCGGACCGATCTCAAGGTCTGAGTTCCGCCGCCTTGCATGCTCGGACAGAGCCCGGTCGTGGCTTGAGCCGGCCAATACGTCGAGCGGAGTGGAGCTGGTTAGGCTACCTTTTGTGCGAGCGCGCATTGCGACCAAAGATCGGAAAGCGCATCGACCAAGTGGTCAATGTCCGCGTCCGAGTGGAAGGGGCGAGCGCAGCGGGCTGACGGCAGGACGATCATTGCTCTGATCAGTCATGGGGGCTCTCCTGGTTAGAGGGAAACCCCACGA
Source organism: Mesorhizobium alhagi CCNWXJ12-2 (assembly GCF_000236565.1). Lineage (GTDB taxonomy): Bacteria > Pseudomonadota > Alphaproteobacteria > Rhizobiales > Rhizobiaceae > Allomesorhizobium > Allomesorhizobium alhagi. The sequence continues at coordinate 11,134 of NZ_AHAM01000271.1, forward strand.
TGTTCAGGCAGGAGACGCAGCTCCGACAACAAAATGCAGCGCAAGCGATTCCATCGCGCTCTACCGCGCGAGCGGTTTAGTTCATTGAGCCGAATCGCGCAGTAAGACCAGCATGGGGGTTTAGGGTTTTAATCAGCCACCCGGTGTCCCCCACACGCTTCGGCTGTCTCGCGTTGGGAGATCAGATAGGAACGTTCTTCGGAGGCAGCAAGTGGCATGAGCAACAAAGATCATCCTCGCTCCCTGCTTCCCGCCGGATCAGCCACACCGCAGATCGGCTTAGCCCTGATCCGCGTCAGGATCGGCAAGCGCAATTGTCGCTTCAAGCAATTGGCCACGGTCATCCACGCCGCTCTGGTGCAGCAGCATGAGTTTCAGGGCCATGTTTTCCGCTTCTGGCGAATCTCGGCTGACTTTTGATACGCGACAGGCTTCCTCGAAAACAGATTCCAAGAACTTAAGCTCGTCCGGGTCAGTGATCCCGGGCATCCTGCTGAATGGCATTTTCTTTACCCCTTGCCCAATTAAACTGGACAAATAGCGAACGGTTGGCCGGGATACAAGGCTGGCAGTCCTGCCACAAAGCTGCCGAAAACTATGCTCACTGTCATGGTTAATGGTGCGCAGCAGGCATCCCTCAATCCCCACCCCAACCTGCTATGTCACCGCAAGCTGGTCGGCGGGAGGCCCCCATTCCGCCGGCCTTTTTCTTCTAGTGCCTAGCGGGGAGCGAGTTCTTCGCCGTCCGCAGAAGGCCGATTGTCGTTAGCTTCTGCCTCGCCACTTGATCGCCAGTGCTTTTGGCATAAAGCCCAGATTCCCACACGAAGGCTATCGTCCTTGAAGACCTCGAAAGCTTCAGCGTAGCCCTCCGCTGCCAGAGCCGTTTCAACCGTCAGACAACTGAAGTGGTTCCCGCTCTCCGCAAGCTGAATTGCGCGCATCAGGAGGCTGGCGGAAACCATGACAAACGTCCCCTAGATTCAGCCTGCAACTCGCCAACTCGGCGATTGGTTCCTTTTCGTTTTTGTAAAAACCGTACAAGGAACGTTTAGGGGCAGGGCTAGTTGGACCACATGCCTCGATATTTTTATGATCTTGAGAGCAACGGCCAGATCGTCCTTGATAAGGAAGGGTTAGACTTGGCTGGGATCGACGCCGCCAGAGATGAAGCCATAGACGCCCTGACCACCATGTTCCCTGAGTTGGTAGCAGACACGGATCGGCGGGCGCTTGCTGCCAATGTGCGCGGTGAGACCGGCAGTTTGCTTTTCAAAGTCTTCTTGACGATCGAAGTCATTCGCGCCCACTGAGAGCGGAACAATCGAAGCGGGGCTGCGTTGCGCCAGCACTGGCAACTCGCACGGGCACCTTTGAGTTGCCTGTCGGACCGGGGTGGCTTGTTATCGCACGTTCACACCAAGCTGCGCCGGTTCATTCTTCTCGATCAGCTTCTTGGTACCGCCAATCGATTCCTTGGCTGCAGGGTGTAAGGAATCGGCGAGCCTGCCAGCGTCATTGGCCAACGCGATACTCCGTGCCGAATTGGCGGGCTGCCGTAGTCTTGTTGCAACGCAAATGCAATGGTGTTGTTGCCGCAGCCTCTGGCGTGACTGTCACTTTGCAACCCAGCGATCTGCCGTGCTGCTTGCCTTCTCATATTCGGGAGAGCGATAGCACTCAATGGCCGCATCGTAGCTGGGGAACTCAATGACGACGACCCGCGACCTAGGGTGACCCTCGGGGCTTTCTCCCTGGCCGCCGCGCGTTAGAAAACGTGCGCCGTGTTTGCGAAATGCCTTCGCATTCTCGGCAATATAGGCTTTGTGGCCTTGCGGATCAGAGACGTCGGCAAATGCAACCCAATAGCCTTTGGCCATCACCTCAAATCCCGTTGCTCGCAACCGAGCGTATAGGAGTTCCGACCGATATGCGAAGCGCATTTTCCCGAAAAACAAGCAGCCAACGCCCGACCGAGCGGTGCCACCATGCAATCGCTACTCGTCCGGATGCCGAACAGTGATCCCCGGGCACGGAACGCTCAATTGCCTGATTCAGCCGCTCTTCCGGGATTTTCGAGGGAGTCACGATAGGCGCCTTCTGGCACCCCCGGCACACTTATTTTCGCAATGAACTCAGCCGGTTAATCTAGGTCAACGTGGGGTCACTATTCGGTGCGATTTCACACCCTTGATTGCGCAGAATGCCCGCCACGGCGCTCGCGATTGCTCTTCAGCATCAGCGCCACCACCACCGCCTTTTTCTAACGGGCCGGTGGCGAGGCGGCAAAGTGACCTCGCGTACCGGGTCAATCTCATCACTCCACACGAGCCTGAACCCAATTCCACAAAACTCCATGTCCTTGATTTGGTCAATGAATCCAGCCTGCATATACAAGTTCGACGCCCGGTAGGGCAGTTTGAAGATGGGGCAATTCCCAACTGCTTGCCGGCGAAACTCATAACGCTCGATGTTCAGGATATCGCCGTCGTCGAAGCGCATAATTTCCGACCGATTTTCATCCAGCGCATCCAAGACGGTCGTCGCGTTAAATAATTCCAATCCATCACCGCCCTTCAGCGGCAAGAACTCACCATATGGGCCCATCGTTTCGCGCAGGCTATTGGCCGCGTCGGAGCGAAGAATGAGGACATGCGACCCGTACCACGGAAAGTCAGAATATCCCCGTGGAGCACCCTCGTCGTCCTCAGTGAGGAGGTGCATCCCAATAGGGATCCAGTGGAGTTGGCGCTGTCCGCGAAGGTCCGACAGCACATAGTTATCCTCCAGTACCTTTGGCAGGGCCATTCTTGCCCTTTGGCCAGTGTTAACTCATAGACTTTCATCATTTCACCGCTGAATCACCCGTTCCTGAAGCAGGTCCTCGAACCGCTTACCACTACGATCCACTCGTACTGTAGGCCTCCCCCTCCCGACAGCCACGGCGATCGCCGTGGCAATTGAACCGGTGAGGATGGAGTTAGCTAGTGCCCGTCCATAAACGGCAAGGTACTGAATTTATTGG
>NZ_AHAM01000270.1 GCF_000236565.1 Mesorhizobium alhagi CCNWXJ12-2
TCGAATTGCACGCTCCTCGCTCTGCTGCTCGGCTGGGCCGAACACAACCTGAAGCACGCCGTCGTCATCGGGTCGAAAGCCATGACGATCAGCTTAGGCATCTTCAGTTGTGAAAGGATAGCGTCCGGCATGAGTTGTTTCCTGTAGGCCCTTCTTGGGAGTCCGAGGTTGGGGCGAAATCACTTCAGAACGGCAGGGTTGGCAGAACTTCATCCGAAGAACACGACAAGGATAATAGCCAAGACCCACAACGTTACACCTGCCTTGATCAGAAAGCCGATCGTCGCGGTGCGATCGGACGACGACAGGTTCTCTTTTATCGAGGCGCTCCAGCGAGCCGAGTGGGCTGCTGCGACTTGGCGGGGTTGTTTGGAGTCCCTCGGGTGCCAAAGGCACGGGGGCACTGGTTTTCTCATTGAGCCGCGTCAACCGTTGGTACCGCCATGTCAGATCGCCAGTGGCATATGCGATGTGAACGTCGCTTGAGTAATCGCAACGCTCATGCCGGCCGCGGAACTGGTGGTTTCGAGCTGGGCGTCCATCTGCTTTACCAGCGCCTGTACGATTGCGCTTCCCAGGCCGGGCCTTTTGCCATCGTTGTCGCTGGCGCTTTTGCCGACACCATTGTCTGAAACCGTCAACTTCCAATCCTGGCCAGCCGTTTCATAGGTGACGAGGATCAGTGCGCCGCTTCGATCCGCTGGAAACGCGTATTTGATCGCATTGATCACAAGTTCGGTAACGATCAGGCCCAGGCTGACAGCTTTGTCAGATCCAACAGTTCCGGCGTCCGCCATCACCTGGATCGCGATCCGGCCATCACCAACCATCGACGAGATCAGACTTTCGCAAAGCTTGGACAGGTAGGAAGCCACGTCGATCTGGTCGATGCCTTCAAGCGCGTGGAGATGGCGCTGAACCTCAGCTACCGACATGACGCGCTGATGCGCATCCCGCAGGTGCTGGCGGGTTTCTTCGGACGTCACAGCCCGAGCCTTCAACAACAAAATGCTGGCGATGATCTGAAGGCTGTTGGCAACGCGATGCTGCATTTCCTGGAGCAGAATATCCTTCTGGCGCAGCAGCTCCTCGGTTTGATTGAGGAGATCTTCCTTTTCCCACTCGATCGCTCTGCGAGCCGTAACATCGGTAAAGGCGAGGAGGATCGTCCGGGTGGAACTGTCCTCGTAGACTACCTGGCGTGCGTTCAGCAGCATCGTCCGATGCCCGACATCGGGAAAATCATGCTGAACTTCGAAGTTATCCATTGCGGTCTGCTCGGGAATGATCGTCTCCAGCAGAATACGCAAATCGGGAATGTCCCACTGGCCATCGCCAAGCGAGTAAAGCAGGCGACCGCGCGTTTGTTCGGGCTTGACGTTGAAAGTGGAATAGAAGGAGCGGCTTGCGGCCAACACACGATACTGGTCATCCAGCACGACAAACGGCTCGGGAATCGTATTGACGATCGCTTGCGCAAGCGTCTGCGCATGTTCAAGTTTTTGAAAATCGAGCATTTTGAGGGGAATATCCGATCTGGCGACATGGGCTGTCGAAGCCGATGCGCAGGGCACCATAGGCCGCCGGCGAGGAATATCCTAGCGGATTCGATCCTGGCCGGAGTCGGACGCCCCATACGGGTCGCTATCGCTTCGGCCTGTTGGCGCATATGATCAATCGGAAAGCCCGGTCTGGGACTGGGCGGGGGAGGACGCATGGTTGAGCTGGCGGTACGTATGATCGAGGTTCGCGCGATGGTCGGCGCAGGCGGGCCAGCAAACGTTGCTGACGGCCAGCATCTGGCGCTACGCGCCACGGCCCTCGTTCGCGATCCGATGGAGAAAAAGCGTTTGCGCAAACAGCTCGCCGAGTTGTTTTCTTCAACCGATCAAATGGCCAACGGCGAGAGCCGTCACGCTACGCGAAAACGGACTTTGAAGCTGGTCGATGAAATCGAGCTTGCCTCCTTCGCAGACTGACCGTCACGACCGACAGTTGGACGCTCGCGATCGCAACTTGGGCCGTACGCCAAGATGGCCTGAGCAAATTCACCTCGCCAAAGATCCGCTCGGCGGCTCCAATAAAAAACCGCTGGGCCAAGGCTCAGCGGTCTGTACCTCGACTAGTCTTTTAGCGCAGGACGTAGACGATCTTGCGCGAACCCGGCTCAACCAGAACCGGCTGTCCATTCACGTAGACATAACGGTATTCGTAGTCGGGAATCTCGCGCAGTTCCACCGTTTCAGGAAGTCCTGCACCGACCACGACTTCACCATCGAGATAGATCGGATCGATCTTGTTGGAAGTGACGTAAGTGCGCACTTCGGCCGGAGGCTCTGCCGCGGCCCCGGCCGTTCCGCCAACGGCCACCCCGGCAACGCCGCCAATAGCAGCGCCGATGGGGCCGCCGATAATCGCTCCGGCAACCGCACCGGTTGTGCCCCCGACAATCGCGCCCGTGGCGCCGCCGTCACCTGATGGCGGCGTTATCACCTTGACGGAATCGGCCGGACGTTCGGTCAGGACAACCTGCTGTCCGCCGAAATCCCCAACCAGATAGTCGGAATAGACCCAGCCTTCACCACCGCCGTGCGAGACGACGCACCATTTACTTCCCTCAACGCATCCATTGAGCATGGCGGACGCGCCAGCACCGACCACGCCAACGACCGGATGCTGCGGACCCGGTCCGGAGCGAACATTAAGGTCGGTCGTTGCGGTGACCGCCGTTTGGGCAAAAGCTGCACCTGACAGTGCTAACAAGAGGCCGGTAGCAGCCGAAACAAAAAGTTTCGTTCTCATAAATTTAGCTCCGTATGATTTAAGAAAAGATGTCCCTCGGGACCATAACGTGATCAATATGTATTAGTTCCATCTAATTCGACGGAGCTGGTCGATTGTTGGTCGATTTGAGAATGCAGCATGCGAACCATTATGCACATGCCGAAAGCAGCCGTTCGCGGATCGACTTTTCGAAGGAGCTTCATACCGTGTGAAGATTGAACGACGCTTTCCCGATCGCGAGGGAGTGCTGGACGCTATAACCGATGCAACTTTTATTTGTGGAACCTTATTTGAAATCAACCATTGCGCTGGTCGGGGACACATTCCACCTCCCTGAGAGGAGACCATCTTGAACAAAATCTTGTCGGGCCTTTGTGCCTCCACATTGGCATTATCCTTTGCTCTGGCTGCTGTTGCGCAGGTCAACGCGGCTGCCGCATTTGTAGCAGAAGCACCTGCGTCTTCGGGGGCAGTTTTGAATGTGCAATACGACCCGACGTGGCGGCGAGCGGGAAACCGCCTCGAGCATCGGATGGAGCGGCGCCTGGATCGCCGGCAGGTAAGGAGAACGGACCGCAATTTCGAGCGTCGTGGCAAGCACTCTTACTACAATGGGCACCGCGGTTATGATGGTCCGCGCCGGGGCTATCGCGAACATAACGGTGTATGGTTCCCCGCGGCCGCTTTCGTAGCCGGGGCGATTCTGGGCGGCGCGATCAACAACCAGCCACCCGCAAGCGGCGGCGTCCATGTCGATTGGTGCTATGATCGCTACCGATCGTACCGTTCTTCCGACAATTCATTCCAGCCCTACAACGGTCCACGCCAGCGGTGTTACTCGCCATACAGCTAAGACAAGTTCGTTGAACAGCGCGCGCCGGGAACGGCGCGCGCTTCCAGCGGTGTAGACTGAGGGGAGCCCGGCGGCCCCGCGGCCAGCAAGCCGCACCTGCCATGTATGCAGATTATCCGCCCTGCCGGATCCTGGCCTTTGCCGGAGAGTTCGGAGCCCGAAATCCATCGAGTTGACGACTTGCGCACTTCCGGACGTGCAGTACCAAAGGCCCATCCATGAAACAGAACCAACTTTATCTCGTCATCGGCGCACTCATAGTCGCCGTAATTGCCCTTGGTATTTATGCTTACCGTCAGGAATCCAAGCCTGAGGGTGTTGAACTTCGCATCGACGGTTCTGGCATTTCGGTTCAGAAAAACTAACTGGCCCGGCATTTTTTTAGCAAGAAGGATTTTTGGAATTCTGCCGCTTCGTGATGACGGCGAGCGCCACAAGCGTGACAAGGCGGATATCGGCTGGGGTATGGCCCGCGTCGAGAGAGATCGCGAGGCAGGCGAGCACATCAGGACAAGGATCGGCGCGCTGCGGAAAGCGGACCAAGAGCGATTCCGCATAGTCCAAGGCGCAGAAGCCAAGCAGCATAGGCCGGCGGCAGGATTTACGGTATCATCTGGGTCAGCCCCAATGGAGGCATGAGAAAATGTCTCGCAACGAAGAAGCCTATCCGAGAGAGTGTGTTGAAGCGGAACAACTGGTTCGTTCAGCAATCATGAGAATTATCAACGAGATGCCCGATGCAGGTGAGCGCGAGCGTCGGATGGAATTTCTGGCAGCGACCCGGAATGACCCGGAACTAAGGAATGCATGCGTGTATGTCGCGTTCCTTTCCGCGTGGGAGGACATCACCTCCCCCTAGCCTTGGAACATGCGGCGACGCCTTGCGGTTAGAATAATATGCGCCCGTGCCTTGTTTGAAGCTCAATCAAGGAGCATATACAAAGCTCGTTGATTTTGGCCGATTGGCTTTCGCGGTGTCAGAGACCTCAGACCCGCCATACCCCCCGAATCTCGATAGCGAATGAATAGCGCCGATCCGGCGCGCATGTCGCTCCATTCGAATCTGGATTGGACCCCAGCGCTGACCACGGATGTACTGGCAGCATCAGGGTCATCCAGTTCGAATGGGAATAATGCGGGAGGCGCATGCGCGTGCTCCTGCGGAGGCCTGCAATATGACCAGCCGCACCCCGCAGACTGTCGTTCATTTTTCATCGGATTTCCGCTTGCCGGGTTTTGACGCGCCGCAACCGGCGGGAGACTACCGCGTCGACCACGACGAGGAGCTGGTTGAGGGCGCCTCCCGGTTTGCCTGGCGACGGATCGGCGCTTTCATGCACCTTCCGGCGATCGCCACACGCGCTTCGACGCAGCAGATGGTGCCGATCAATCCAGCGGACCTTGAAGCCGCTCTCGCAAAGGACCTTGAACAATCATGATGGCACCATCCCACCGTGCAATCCCGCGCAACGCTGCAAAGCATCTTTTTTCGATTGGGCAGTCCGTCCGGCTGAAGGGCGGGTTCCAAACGTCTCCCAAGCTTGAGGATGTCTACCGGATCACCGCAACGCTGCCTCCGCGGGACAATTTGTTTCAATACCGCATTCGCCATGACGAGGAGCGTCATGAGCGGGTTGCGACGCAAGATCGTCTGGAGCCAATAAGCCCGGATCAGCCGGAGTTTGGCGCAACACTCATCGAAAGGACGTTCGGCAATGGCCAAGGGACAGAAACGCAGCAGTCGCGAGATCAGAAAACCGAAGCAGGTGAAAGCACCGTCGACGCCTGAAGGCGCATTTGGCGCGCGGATCAAGCTCGCAGAGGCCAACGCCCCGCGCATCAGGGGCAAGAACTGACAGCCCCGGCGCTCGTTCGGAACGGGTCCGGTCAGTGATGAAGATCGTGATCGAATTCTACCGCACCCGGAACGCGGACGACGCTCATGCCATCGTCGGCCGCGAAACGAAAGAAGCGGTGAACACCAGTGACGCGATCGAGCTTGCACAGCAGCTTTCCCAAACCCTCGACATGCCCCAACGACCGGACGCCATGACGACGCGACCGGCGCGACCCTCTATTCCGGCGTCATCGATGCGGAAGCTGCCCATGAAGAAAGGCGACAACCATGAACCCGTCAAAGCAACGGAGTCGAACTGCGACGAAATGCTATCGCAATCGCGATCTGGCGTCGATCTACGACGCAGCGCGCAGGACTTATTCTCGCTTCCCGCTGGGAACTAGCCTAGCTCAAAGCAATTCCGGTAAGGTGGATTGGTTGCGGGCATGAAGCGCTTGCGACTTTGTTTGGAACATCACAGCGCAACGGGAGATTGGTAGCCGAACAGGACAGGAGCCAATGCCCCGCTTCTTCTTCCATTATCGCGACGGCGTCAAAGCTGCTGAGGATACTGAGGGGATCGAACTCGCTAACGAAGCCGAAAGTGTGCTCGAGGCGATGATCTCGGCCAAGGAAATCATCGCTGAGGCCTTGTTCAGCGGGGAAGCAGTGCCGCGGGAGGCTGAAGTCTCAGTGACCGATAGTGAGCACCGCCAACTCTACGTGTTCCCATTCAGCTTAGCCGCCGATCAGCCGACGGACCGAATTTCACAGGTGATGTGGGAGGGAGGTAGGTAGCGCCACCGTGAACCGGTATAGGACGCGAGAAACCCGCCGCTAAAATCATCCTTGCAAAGCAGCGGGTTTCTTTGGTTCCAAGGGCGATGCTTTCGATGGGGTGAAACACCCAACACCTTTGGATGCTAGAAAAGTGCGAACAAGGGGATCTGGTTGCAAGTTACCAAGCAGCCGACGAAGCGGGAATCCTGATTTCGGAGATACGGCATTAGCAGGGAACACATTTCCGGGTCTCGTTAGCTTCCTGGAGCAGCTCACTTGCCCCATGTGGCTGATCTCAGTCCGGGAAAGTATCCCCGGCTCGCTTTTGGCGGAAATCATCGGCCCTTATTACGCAGCGTAATGTAATCTGCGACATGGTTTCGCCGCGATCGCTGCACGGCCGTCTCCATACCCAGCCCTCACATGTCCCGTGGCGCTGGCCGACAGGGCTGGATAGGGAATGGCCGCCGCCGTGAGCTACATTGTCCCGCAAGAGCGCGAAGTCCTGGAGTCGCTCACCGGATTGCGTCGGAGAGATGGGACCCGCCTGAAATCCTCGCAAGAGCGGGATATTCCACCATGGGGCCCAATCATCCGGCTGACTGAGCGAGCGATAATTGGCTTGCGCTGGTACCGAGTGAATTTTTCAGGGGGCGAGTCCCAACATAGGATCGATCCTGGACGCAAGAAGCCCGCCGCTCGCGGACGGCGGCAGGGCTTCCTGCCCAAGGGTAGGTGCGTCGTGGAAAGCCCCTTGGAAGCTTGAAAACGCGAACCAAAGTGCCTTGTTCCAAGTTACCACTATGATTTTCTGCTCTCTCACCTGGGAAAAGACGATGATGGACGATGATGAACCGCCGAAGACAGCCGAGTATCAGCGCGGCGATGTCGATGTACTCTCGCGGGCGCCACTCATAGGGACGTTGGAGCTCATAGGCGATGACGATCAGCCAATCGAGCTGGAACTTGATCGAGGGAGTGCCGAAGCCTTGATGGCAGTTTTGACGATATTTCTCCTGAAGGGTGAGGGCGAGGACGCGCCGAACGCAACAACTCCCAATGAGCAGTGACGCGGCTCCCCGCTCCGCTCTCTTTCAGAGATTTTCACCCATCTTTGAGGCAGCCCGACGAGGCTGTTGATTTGAATGTCAGGGCGAGCAACCGCGCCTCGAAGCGGTCTAGCCGCGGGACCGGACAAAAGAGGGATCGGCCCCCGCCCTGGCCATATAGGTTACCTCAGAACGTTAACCTGGTTTTGCGGGAAATTACCCCCGCGCCGGTCTAGAAATCCGCGTCGACTGGTGTCCAAACTGCCCCCGCCCGGATCGGAACAGTTCGCCGAGTTGTGCGCTTTGGGTAGCGAAGTCTGAATGAGGAGAGAACCCCTGGCCGAGTACAAGGGGCGGAAAGGCGTCCAAACCGGAAAACCTTCGATCAATTCGCCCTATAGAGCTCCTTGACGAGGCTACTGTCGGCGAGGAAGCCAACGAACCTCGAGTGAAACCGATGAGCGGCGGAGCAGCACCAGAACCGGATTCGCCTCACAATACGGTAGCGAACTGAACCCCGGAAGGCCGCGACACGCTGGCGTGACGCCGATGCCGACGGCCGCACGGCTGAGAAAGGGCAGATGGTAATATTGCCTCGCGAAATTGCGAAGCCGTGCGCTTCCGCTTGCATGCGACCGCTCAGAACCGGACTGTGCCACTGCCTTGACTGCCGACCAGTGAGCGGATCCTTCTTCTCGGCTCTTGGGACATGGCCGTATCCGACATTCAACTCGACAGGAGAGGTTGGCATCTACTCGGGCCGCAGCTTCTGCCTCTCCTGCGGTGGGCGGGTTTTCTCGCTTCGTGACGAGGAGGCCGAGATTATGCTCGGCAGCCTCGACCAGGCGCTCGGCGACGTAATCCCCGGCTACGAAGGAATAGGGCCGAGCTTTAAATGATCGGCTCGGCTGAGGAAGGCGCAGATGACCAGCACCCCCGCCGAGCTAATCCCGAGCACTGGCAAGAGCACGTTAAGGCTTTCGACTGCGACCGCGTAAACCTGGATATACGCGTCCAATGACAAGTGTCGGGGATCATAGCCCTGTCAGATGCCGAAAGCACCGCAACAAATTCCAGTGCACAAATCATCATTGCCTTCCCCCATTTCCGCGATCCTACGGCGGTGCCGCCGTTCTCGGGAATTTACCCGACGCCGACACCGTAACGGCCATCTCGATCATCTCAGCATGGTGAAGATCGGCTCCGGTCTTTTCGATCAGCTCGACGCCCGTGGTGCTGCCTGTTTTGACCACCGGTCTTTGGCGGCCAAGGATCTGATCGAGCGTTCCGGCAATGATCGCGAGACGCTGGGATGTACTCAGACCGCCGAGCACCTCCCGCTTCACGTTCGACGTCGGATTTTCGAAGTCGGTGGAACCTGCTGGAACCGCACGGAGTTGCATCTGATCGGTAAGGCAGCGGCATGACCGCGCGTTTCCATGCGGGCTTCCAAAAACCAGGACTGGACGGGCTAGGCATGGAAGAACGCAAGCACTCGGGCATTTTAAGTGAACAGCCCGCCGATTTGCTACGCGGTCATGGCTGGCGCGCGGCGTGGGCGGTCTTTCGCGAGGCTGTGTTGAGGCTCTGGAATGACGAGGCAATGTCGCTCGCCGGCAACATCGCATTTCGTGCCGTTCTGGCGCTGTTCCCTTTCCTGATTTTTGCCAGTTCTCTCACTGCATACCTTGGTGACCCTGGCATGGCTGATCGTCTCGTCGCGTTTCTTATCGGGATTGTTCCGGCCCCTTTGGTGGACACGTTGGTCAGTGAAGTCAGGGCTGTACTCACCGTGAAACGGGGCGATGTGGCCAGCATCGGCGTGTTGTTGACCATCTGGTTTGCTGCCGGTGGCGTGGACAGCGTCCGCGTGGGTTTGAACCGCGCCTACGATATAAGGGAGGATCGCTCGGTCTGGGCGATTTTTGTGCTCCAGGTCCTGGTGGTGATCGGTGGCGCGCTGGTGTTCGTTGTTGTCGCCTATCTTCTGGTGCTGGCCCCTATTGCTGGTTCGTTCGCCCACCGCCTTGTGCCGGGCTTCCAGCCGGCGCTGGTGACCCTTGACGTGGTGCGATATCCGTCGGCGGCTGCGATCACGATGGCCGCACTGTTTGCGGCGCATATCTTTCTGCCGGCCCGCTGGATCCGGTTTTCGAACATGTGGCCGGGGATAATCTTCACAGTGATCGCATGGTTGGCGCTCGCTGGCGCGTTTTCGCTGTATCTCGCCAGTTTCGCGAATTATGCGAGCTATTATGCAGGTCTCGCGGGCGTGATCGCTGCACTGTATTTCCTTTACCTTGCCGCGCTCGTCCTCATATTCGGCGGCGAAATAAATCGTGCGTTGCGAATAAGGCGTCTTGGGCGCGCATTGCGGCACGATTCTTAAGCGCGGTCGGGAACGTCGGAGATGGCGTTTGCGGCGGAACTTCATCAGGTCTTGAAGATTGATGAACAGCGAGGCGATATGCCGTCGCCGACGGGGCAGCGCAGATGAATATATCGTTGGGGAAGGACCCTTCCGATCCGCGGCCAAGGCGGAACAACGTCGATTTGCGGCCCGCGGCCCAAGTGCCCAGTCCGGCATATCCACCGTTGATAGGCATTGTTGCGGCCGTGGCCGCGCTTTACTTCGGACGTGATATTTTCATTCCGCTGTCCATCGCGATACTCCTGACATTTGCACTCGCACCCGGCGTCTCATGGCTACGGAGGTTGCGAATTCCCCGCCCCGTTGGCGTGGTGGCGGTGGTTCTTGCAGCATTCGCTTCGATAGTCCTGTTCGGCGCGATAGTGGCAACTCAACTCGGCAGTCTCGCGGCAAATCTTCCGCTCTATCAGAGCAACATCGAAGCGAAACTGGAGACCATCCAGAGCGCAAATTTCGGCGAAGGCATCTTCGTACAGGCATCGAAGCTGCTGGAACGGCTCGGCCGCCGGATCGAAGAAGATCAACCGTCGGCTGACGTGGAGGATGCACCACAGCAGGAGGACGCAGTTGATCCGCTCCCCGTGGAGGTGATCGAGCCGACACCGCAACCGCTGGAAGTTCTCCAAACCGTCATCGGGCCGCTGGTCGAGCCCCTGGCGATGGGAGGCATAATTATTGTCGTGGTTATATTCATGCTGTTGCGGCGGGAAGACCTGCGCGACCGGTTCATCCGGCTTGCTGGAATAGGGGATCTGCACCGCACCACAGCAGCCCTTCAGGATGCCGGCCGTCGCGTCGGGCAATATCTCCTCATGCAGCTTGTCGTGAACGTGACCTATGCGATACCGATCGGCATCGGCCTGTGGGTTATCGGCGTTCCCAATGCACTCCTTTGGGGTCTGCTGGCGCTGGTGCTGCGGTTCGTACCCTATATCGGCCCGGTGATCGCTGCGATCTTCCCGCTTGCGCTTGCCCTGGCCGTTGATCCGGGATGGACAATGTTATTGTGGACAGCAGCACTGTTCATCGTTCTTGAACTCGTCAGCAACAACGTTGTCGAGCCTTGGCTCTACGGATCGCGCACCGGCCTTTCTCCAGTTGCCATCATAGTCGCGGCCATATTCTGGACATGGCTATGGGGACCGTTGGGGCTCCTTTTGTCGACGCCGCTCACGGTGTGCCTGGTGGTTCTCGGAAGGCACGTGCCGCAATTTGAGTTTCTTGAGGTGCTCTTTGGCAACGAACCTGTCCTGGAGCCGCACGAGCAGCTTTATCAGCGGCTGCTCGCTGGCGACCCGGACGAAGCAACCGACCGCGCCGAGAAGTTTCTCGAGGAGAACAGCCTGGTCAGCTTTTATGAAACGGTTGCCGTCCCAGCACTGGCACTCGGCGAGGTGGACCGAGCCCGCGGCGTCATGACCGGCGACCGCCATCGGCGCGTGGCTGAAAGCGCCATCGAGCTTGTCGACAATCTCGAAGACCTTGTCGAGGACGAAGCGGCAGACGACGAGGAGGACGAGGACAAGGCTTCAGAGGAAATGGCGGTAGAAGGCGAAACGGCACAGGTGGAGCTTCCAGATGGTACCGGCAAGACCGTGCTTTGCGCTGGCGGTCGCGGCGACCTTGACAACGCGGCTGCGCTGATGCTGGCTCAAGTCATAACGGTGCAAGGCGGTGTTGCCAGCATGATTGAACATCATTCTATGGCGCCCACTCAAATAAGGAAGTTGGACTTGAGTGGCGTGCATTCTGTCGTCATTGGGTTCCTGAACGCCGGATCGGTGACCCAGGCACGATATATGGTGCGCCGGCTTAAGCGCTCGAGGGCATCCCTGCGGGTGGGCGTGGTATTCTGGGCGTCTGCCCAAGAAGCTGTGGCAGATGCGAAACTCAAAGCCACCATCAATTGTGATTTCGTCGCTCATTCGGTGTCGGAGGCCGTCGTGGCTTCGCTCTCAGACGAGGCGGTCGTGCAACCCAAAGCGCCGCGGCGGAAAGTCGGAAGAAAGAAACCGCGTCGCACCGACGCGAAAGAATACGCCTGAAACATTGCGCACCTTGAATACCCGATCGTCTGCGAACCCCCGCACCGCGGCGGGGCCGGCCAAAGTCTACGCACCTCGCAAAGGAGAGACCTGGTGAGCAACGTAGTCACACTTCATACCGACAAGCGCTGGAAGGCGGTCATCGAGTATGAGCACCAAAACGGGCCGATCAAAATCGAGCACTACTTCGAGGAAATCGCGGACCTTCATCTCATTATCGAGCATGGGCCGGATTGGAATACGCTTACCCGCTGCACTGTTACCCTTAACCGGCCTGACGGTGGAGCCGAGCAGAACAGCGAAGAGAAGTCGCTAAAGGAAGAACGCACCTGATGGAGGGCGGGAGGCAACATGTCCAATTTCTATTCCTCGCAGATCGACGAGATTGTCGCCGACTCGGCGCTCTCGAACGAAGAAAAAATAGCGATGCTTGTGGTTATTGATTCCCAGGCGCGCGATCTCCAGCGCGCCGCATCGAGCAGTACCGCCGATAATTTGGGAGACACGGATGATGATGTCACCAAGGTGACACGCGCTCTCGCTCGATTGCGAGAGGCCTTAGCCAACGAACGCAAATAGGCGATAATCTTTGGCTTGAGATGATCGGGGTCGCAAAACATCTCATTTGATCTCGCGCAGCCTCGGCTCGATCGCCTCCTGTTACTGCGGTGTGAGATCCGCGTCGCCAAGTACGTATCCTGCGTGGCCCACCGCGCAGATGTCGCAGCCGGTGTCGATAACCGCCTGCACGAAAAATGGGGTGTCGGCCTTCCGCACATGCTGACGTTCTACAGCGCGGGACGCGGAGGCAACAAGGGGTAGGCACGCTTCCAGCTTAACGGCGAGGAATACCGGTGACGCAGGATTGCACCAACGCTAAAGCTTTTGCCTCGCGCGCGCGGCATCCGAGTCTTTGGGGGTCGCCGGGCTACCGATACCTGTCGTACCAGTGCCTTGAGTGCTCGTCCGATTGGCCGACGAAGGACGGTCGCATTTGTTCGGCCGCTAAAACGGGCGTGTGCGTATCTCTATGACCCTGCTGCCCGGTGCCCGCCTCCGTCTCTCGGTCTCTTTGCTGCGGGCCGCTGTTTACGGCGTTTCGGCGGAGCAGGCGTAGCTGCCGGCCGGCGTTCAGCCTGATAGGCTATGTATGCGGCATAGGCCAATACGCCGATGACTAACAGCCGGATCATGGCTCCACTCCCATTTCCCGCTCAACACGGACATCGACCGATGGTTCCCTAGCCCGCCAGGAACTACGCAGTTGGGAGTCTGTTTAGGCATTCCAAGTGAACAAAGACGAGGCTTGGAAGAAAAAGCGGGGCATTGGCTCCAGTCCTATCCGGCCACCAATCTCCCGTTGCGCGTTGATGTTCCAAACAAAATCGGCAACCGCTGAGGCGACGTTCCCGCTTGCGCATTGCCGCTATGTTCGAACGGCCTAGTTCTTGGGAACAGCTGCCGGCTTCAGGAGGAGATCACGATGGCAAAGCTTCCATTGGCGGTAGGAATAGCAGACGCCGTCTCGGACGCCCAACGGAGAAACTCTTCGCTCGATGTTGGGGCGACGGCAGACCAATTGGTGAAGGATCATCCCGAGGCTGAAATAAGCCGAGCGGTCATCGAAAAAACATTGCGCGAGGAAAGCGCCGACCCCGGCGTGCAGCCGAAGAGGCGTCAAACCACCAGATTGCCACGACGAAAGACGAACGCGAACCGCCCCGCTGGTGGCGCTGGCGATTTGCCGGCCGGCAGCACGACCTTAGTGTCCGATCCAAAAAGGAGTGAGTGATTTCAGCAGGTTGT
>NZ_AHAM01000269.1 GCF_000236565.1 Mesorhizobium alhagi CCNWXJ12-2
GGTTTCGTGGTGGGCCAAGGAGATGCCGAAGGGCGCGATGTTCAATGCCAGGTGAGAAACCGTTGATACCTCAGCAGCTTTCTCGAATTCCTTCCGGTCAAGGCGCTGCCTGATCCCAGCCGACGGCTACTATGAATGGACGAAATCACCGGCTGACGGCGGCGGCAAGGACCCCTGGCACTTCCACCTGCCCGAACATGCCCCATTCTCGTTCGCCGGGCTCTGGGCTCACAATAAGACGCTCGGAATCACAAGTTGCACGATCATCACGGCGCCGCCCGCGAGCCGGTAAGCCAGATCCGCGACCGCATGCCGGTCATCCTCGACCAGTCGGCCTATGACGCCTGGCTGGACCGCTCTAATTCCGCTCCGAAGCAGGTGCTTTCGCAGAACCTCAACGGCAAGCTTGAGTTCGCGTCGGCAGACAGGTGAATTCGTCGAAATACGAGCAGGCCGACTGCATCCAGCCGATCAACTCCCTTTGAGTGACTGCTATGCCCAAGATAACGCGCACGCCGCGTGAGGCAATCTGGAAGCACCTGATCGAGCTGGAGAAGGAGGGCAAATGACGTATCCGTCATCATCTTCGAGCTCGTGGCGCTTGGAGTGGACTACGGGACCCGCCTTAAAGGAAAGGAATTCATGATCCGTTGGCTGGAGGAGATCTCGGCCCAGATACGTGAAGGAACTGCACGCAGACAAAAAGAACTGACTGGCGCGGGGTGCGGAACAAAACAGCGCCCGACGGGTTGACGCCCTCATGTTCAGGAGACCTCGATGGCAAACTACAAGACCAAAATTGGCGGGCAGAACCGCGCCAGCGTGGCAGCGGACCAGGATTATGATGTCCGCGAATTCGCCGATAAGTTTGATATCTCGCCGGCACAGGCCAAGCGCCTGATTGAGCGCCACGGCAATGATCGTGGCATGCTGGAGCGCGAGGCCAGGAAGCTGAAGAAATGAAAAGCTCAGCCCAGATGTATGTTCCCTCCGCCGAGGACTCCACCAGGCGGGCGATCGTCAACGAACTGTACTTTGCCCTATCGAAGCTCGGTGCGGCCGACGAGCTGTTGGCCATCGTCGGCAGTTGGGGCGACACGATGGATGACGCCCGCACGCTCGATCATCTCCGGGCGTTCAACCGCAACGGCACCATGTTCAAGGAGGTGATTTGCCGGGCGGATTAATCCTCGTCCCTCACCTTGGTCAGCGTTGCTTGGCGCAAGCCGCCCTCACCCTTCAGGAAGCGGACATGCCCGATAAGGCCGGGCTTGATCCACTGGGCGTTTGGCTTCTCGATCGGTATCCCCATCGGCGCGCCCGGCCGGGCATGCTGGCAACGCCGTTCGTTCATGGCTTGCAGAACCACCGGAACCGAATCCCGTATCTGGTCAAGGCGATGGGCGCTGGCGGCATGTCGAAGAGCCAGGTGAGCCGCCTCTGCGCCGACATAGACGAGCGGGTGAATGCCTTCCTCACGCGGCCGCTGGAGGGCGCCTGGCTCTACCTCTGGCTGGACGCGACCTACCTGAAGGTGCGCGAGGGCGGCAGGATCGTCAGCCGTGCCGTGATAATCGCCGTCGCGGTGAACGATGACGGCAAGCGCGAGGTGCTGGGCGTTGCCACCGGCCCGTCCGAAGCCGAGACGTTCTGGACAGCCGCGCCTCCGCGCGGAATTCGGCCAGATGGGTGAAGGCGTGTATATAGGTCTCCTGAAGTACGTCCTCCGCCTCGGTGTCGTCATTCAGGACGGCGCGGGCGACCCGGTGAAGCCGCTGATTGTGACGCTTGATGATTAACCAGAATGCAGCAGGGTCACGCTGTCGCGCGTGTTCAACCAGCCCCGCGTCGTCAAGGTCCTCGATCCTCACTGCCTCGGTGGATCCGGTCGGCTTCATGATAGGCGCTCCAGATACATCAGCTTACTATGAGAATAAGCGTTTTCCGGGTTTTCGGTCTGCAGCCCGGTGGAGACTTGGGACTCTAGAGGACCAAAGGTCTGCTCACCAAGGAAATCGGCCCTTGTTGTGGAGCAGTTCGATCTTCCGGTTTTGGCGCGTCCCGTTGGCGCGCGAAGCTGAGGGTCGGGAAGCGAGCCCGACGGCGGGCGTGATCGACAGAAGTCAATCGGTCAAGACCAGGTAAAGCGGCGGAATTCGTGGCCTCGACGCGGGGAAAGACGATCAACGGGCGCAAGCGTCACATCGTTGTCGACACCATCGGCCTGATAGTCGGTCTCCTCGTCCACGCCGCCGATATCCAGGACCGGGACGGCGCACCGGCTGCTCTCAAGACCATTCTGGAACGCTGGCGGTGGGCTGCGACACGTCTTCGCCGACGGCGGCTATGCCGGGCCGAAGCTCGCTGCTCATCCGCGAGCCAACCAAGGTTCGACGATGTGCCGAGCTGGACGGGAATGTCACGGACGAGGTTGAGCGCACCTGCCTATAGCGCCGCCTGGATCATGCCGGTGGAGACTAGCGGACCCGAGAGCACCAGCTCGAACAGGCCGGGGTAGTTTCGAGCTGGCGCGGCGGTCGCGCAACCGCCGCGCCATCTGGTTTTTCGCCAGCACTAGCCGATCGTGCTCCTTCAGCCCGGCGAGCGCTGCCTCGTGGATCAGATCGAGAAAAGCCAGCAGCCGATCGCCGCGATTGCCTGCCCGCCTTCTCTCCCGCGGAATGTTCTTTTGGCCTAGATGCAGGCAGGCCGGATGGTGGGCAAGACCGTCCTCTCGCAGCAGCGCGGCAACGAGCAGCGGCGCGAGCCAGCGGCATGCTGCAGCACCCCGATCTCGGTCCATGCCTCGAGCAGGATCGCCGTGCGCAGCGTGCTACAGGCGCGCGGAACACATAGATGCTGAGGTGACGCAGGCCGGAATCGGCGATCAGCGTCGCCACCGTATTGCTTGGCCCCGGCCGTTCGGCAACCCTCAATGCCGGGACGATATCGCTCCGGTCGAGGCGCCTGCAAAGACCGTCTCGTCACGTGCCAAACGCCCGGCCAGATAGTTCCATGTCGAGATCGTAGCGGTTACGTACCGCGACATCGTCGCGACACGTCAGATTGGCGCGACGATCACCGGGAGGAGATTCTCGCGATGGCGGACCGCGACGCCTGGCGTCGGCGTGGTGCAGCGACGCGGAACATACCTCTGGCCGGATCGTTCACCCTCACCCATCTAGCCACATGGCCCGAGGTTGCTTCCGACTGAGGAGTGAGCAGCCCGGTCGGCCCAGAGGTGAGAGCAACGTGGTCGTCGCGCCCATCTACAAACACGCTGCTTCCCTGGTGGAAAGGGAGGTGACCGCGCGCAGGTCGAGGCCTCTGAGGCAACTCATACGCAGGTGGAATTCGTCTTCCCTAGCGTTCCAGTTCCTCGCTCTGGGCGGGCTGGTGTCATTGCTCGCCATGATTCTGGTCGGCGCAGTGATAACCTCGCTGATCGAGAAAGCTGTGACGCGAAATATCGCCGCGACGACGGCGCTTTACGTGGACAGCGTAATCGCGCCTCTTTTGCCCGACATGCGAACCAGCTCGCTTCTTGACGATGTGGTCAGGCGAGCACTTGACGAAACGCTGGATCAGGGGGCGCTGGGACGTCGGCTATTCGCAATGAGGCTCTGGGCCCGCGACGGCACCGTCCTGTATGCAAACGATGACAGGGTGATCGGCCGGCAGTTCACGATGACGCCGGACCTCCAGCAGGCATTTGCCGGTAACATGGTGGCCAACTACAATCACTTCAACTTGCTGGATGAAGGCTCGCAGGAAGCACCTTCGGAACCACTTCTGGAGATCTACAATCCGGTCTTGCAACCATGGTCCGGCGATGTCGTCGCCGTCATAGAACTTTACGAATTCGCCCATGAGTTCGAGGCGACGCTTCAGAACGCGCGACTGAGGAGTTGGGCGGCCGTGGCGGTGGTCACCGCCTCGTTCTTTCTTGCACTTGGCATGGTCGTGCTGCGCGGCAGCCGAACAATCGACAGGCAGGCCCTCGACCTCAAAGCCCGGGTCTCAGAGTTGACGGCGCTTCTGGAACAAAATCGCGCCCTGCACCTGCGGGTCCAGCGGGCAACCCAGCGGGCTACGTCCCTCAACGAGAGCTACTTGCGCCGGCTTGGCGCCGACCTCCACGACGGGCCAGCGCAGTTCGTCGCGCTCGCGTCGCTTCGCCTCGACAGCGAAATAGTGTTGGCGGAAGACGGCGCGCCAGAAGTCCGCGAACGGCAGATCCACGAGATCCGCTCGTCTCTTGAGGAAGCTCTACAGGAGATCAGGACCATTTGCCAGGGGCTCGTGCTTCCGCAGATCGAGACAGCCAGCCTTGCGGAGGTCGTGACGTACGCCGTCGATGCCTACGAACGCAGGACCGACGCGGTCGTGGAACGCCAGGTCCAGGAACTCACTGCAACAATTCCCCTGTCGCAACGGATATGCGTTTTTCGCTTCCTGCAGGAAGCGCTGAACAACGGTTACCGTCACTGCCGCGGCGCGCGGCAGACCGTATCGATGAATCTCGAAAAGGGGAAACTCTCGGTTGCGGTGTCGGATGACGGACCAGGGTTCAATCCGGCCAATATCCGGCCAGACAGCATAGGGATAGCCGGAATTCGGGAACGCATTGAGAGTCTCGGCGGACGCTTCCGGCTGGATACATCCGAGAGGGGCACGATGCTGGTAATGACACTCGACGTGGAGGAACCCGACGGAATATGACCTCTACCATTTCAGTAGCAGTTGTTGACGACCATCCGCTGTTTCGCGAGGGAGTCATTCGCAGCTTGAGTGAAACGGGACGGTACAGAATAGTCGCCGAAGGCAGTTCGCGCGAGGACGCTATTCGGATCGCCGGAGAGCAGCGGCCGGAGATCCTTCTTATGGACCTTTCCATGCCGGGCGAAGGCCTGAAAGCAATCGAACCCATTCTCAGCCTGAGTCCGAACAGCCGAATTGTCGTCCTGACGGTCTCGGAAGCCAGCGAAGATGTTGCGGCCGCACTTAATCAAGGCGTCAAGGGCTATGTCTTGAAGGGCATAGGTTCGCGCGGGCTGGCCGAGGTTCTTTCACTCGTGGCCGCCGGAGAGACCTATGTGACGCCGAGCCTTTCGGCGCGGCTCCTGTCCAATTTATCCAGTGCGCCGCATTCACCAATCACGACCGACCCCATCCGGTCTCTAAGCGACCGCGAGCTTGAGGTGGTCAGTCTCGTGGCAGTCGGTCTGAGCAACAAGCAAATCGCGATCAAGCTCGATCTTCACGAGAAGACGGTAAAGCATCATATGTCGAGTATTCTGTCGAAGCTTCAGGCCAGCAATCGAACCGAAGCAGCCATGAAATACCACAACTCTGCCAAAGCCAGCTTTCCACGCCGTTAGAGCGCTTTCCAGGCATTGTATCCAGGAGCGCTAGCGCGCCACTTTCAAGCGCAGGTAGTCCATAGCCGTCGCCGGGCGATTGACGATTGTGCGTCCCTGGGCATCGCGCATCTCATAGCGTCCTTTTTGGATCGTCTCCCGCATGCCATTGTCGTGTGCTATGCTCGCGTCGGGGTCAGCGCCTCGGGAGCGGGCGCGACCCGAATTCGTGTTGCCGGCGCCTGATCCTGGTCCCCCTTGTCCCTTCCCGCCGGCATTCCCTCCGTTTCCATTTCCGCTGCCATTGCCTCCTCGATTGCCTTTCCCGCCTCCGCTCCCATTGCCCTGCGCGTGGGCGGCATTCGAAACCAAGGGGGTATGAGCAGAAAGCCGGATCGCATATGGACAGGCGGTAATCCCGGCGAGCGTTAGCACGCCCAAAAACTGCCTGAAAAAAACCCTCCGGGAGGCGTTCATTCGCTATCCATACTATTTGACGACGCAGATATGTTCGCACCAACCTCTGGCTCAACGGACCGCCCGCCGGACCGTTCCGTCCGACGGGCATCAGCGCAGGAAGGGACGTGACTGCGCCGACAGGTGAAAACTCGTAAGCATCGTCAGCCGATCAATGGGCCGACAATCATGAGGCCAAACCCCGCGACGAACATAGGCCCAAGCAACCAACGAGCTGATAAACGCTCTTCTCCATAAGACTCTCTCGTGTCGGTCATGCTTCACGGGCCAGGATTCTTGTGGCGACAACAGACACTCCGCGCTCCGCGTTCCATGACTTTCGCCGGGCAAGCCCAATGCGCCGCGGGTATGGGTCTTAAGGCCTATCGCGTGAGAGAAATGGTCCCAGGCTGCTCCGCCAAAATCCGGTTCGGCCATGTCATTGGTCCGGTTTGCAGAACCATTCACCCAGCAGTCCCCTTTCTCGGATGGCGGGTTTCCAGAAACCAGGAAACAAAAATGACTGTGAAATTCGTATCATCTACCGAGCCCACCGGTCAGAAGTAACGCTCAGGCAGGCACCGATGGACGACAAGCGCAAGGACCATATCTACACCCGTGCTTACGCGTTAGCTGCTAGCGGATGCCACGTGGATCCGAGAACCATCATTTCAACCCTGAAAGACGAAGGCTACCCCGAGGCCGCTGACGTTCTGGACGATGCGCAGATCCACAATGATCTGAGACGGGTTTGCAAGCGAAACTGGGCAGGTCTTCGGCTCGTCTCCCTGAACAATAAGCAGCCTTAGCGAACAGAAACCTTTTCTCCTGCGCCGATCTCTGCATCCGCCTTGCTGTAAAGCGCGAGGTAGCCGCGTGCTTCCGCCGCCGGTACGATGCCCATCTGAAACTGTGTGTCCTCGGTCAGGTTCTTGCTCATCAGGCAGCCGCGATCCTGGCCATCGGTGACATAGATGTCCCAGCCGGCTTCCGAACCGTATTTCTTGTACGTCTCAGCCGCCGCGCCTGTCGCAGTCAGGACTGCAAAGACCACTGCGGTACGTATTCCCCGCGTGTAGCGGAATGACTGTTTCATGGCGAACTCCCAGTTGCACGTCAGGCCGTAGCCGCGGTGTTTCATTGGGCAGCTTGCGGGCATCCCTGTCTGATTTAGATACGCCTGCATGCTCGGAGCAAGCGGCGATGGATGCTGACACAACGGCTTGCGTTGCGATATTGGCCTTGGGGAAATTTGCGGGGCCTCCTTTCCTAAAAGAGAGGCGACACTATCGCCATTCCGTCTCCAATCATTGGACCTGGCAAGTCAAAGCGGACAATGGAGGTGTGGGAACGAGGTGTTCATCCGAGCTTGGTGGACGTGATACGGACTGCGAACGAACGTGCTTCTCAAATGATGGGATCTGTCAGGTCAAAATGCCGCCATAGGCCCAACCGTCTCGCTCGCGCTTCACTTGGCCAGTGCGGATGTTTCCGGATCGGCTGCGGTTATCGTGCCTCGGTATTGCTAGCCAGTTCGTGAGTGCCTCCAGGATTTAGCCGTCCTGCAACTTGCTCGACGTAAACGGTTCGCCCGGCGGGTCGAGAGACATCGAAAAGAGCAACGCCGAGCCTGCAGCGATCAAGGCCACACAGATAATTGCGTATATCGTTCGTTTCATGCCCGCCCAATCCCCCAAATCCATCAAGCCAGAATGCCTTGCCGCTGCATGTTCGAGAATGCGCCCTCCCATGACAGCGAGTGTTTTTTGCTCTGAATCGCAAAATCGGTGCCATCGCTGCACTTCCGCACCGGACGCCTAAG
>NZ_AHAM01000268.1 GCF_000236565.1 Mesorhizobium alhagi CCNWXJ12-2
TTCTCCTCACGAGAATCCGAGAAACGAAAGGATGGCCAGCACGACGACGACGAGACCGATGAGATAGATGACACTGTTCATGCGGGGGCACCTCCTGACGAGCGACAACCATCAACGGCCACCAAAGTTCCTCTATTTGAACGGCGGCAGGGACCAATTTTCGCAACCGATTAAAGCGAAGAGAGTTCTGCACAGCGAAACGCGTGGCAATGCAAGTCCGAGCGGGCGAAATAGACAAAGGTCGCGGCCGCTGCGGACCTATCGGAGGGTCAAGACATAATGAGCAAACGCGCCGAAGACTTCATGGACAGTTGGCTCGATGCCAAAGTTACCGACCGGCACCTCAAGGCGCCGGAGAAGTCGGCGCCGATCCTCGCGAAAAAATGTGCGGCCGATGCCAACAAAGCTGGCGTTCTGCTCGAGGAACTTGAAGAGGTCGACATAGAACAAGCGATCACCGACGAACTCACGGTTGCGGCGCCTAAAGGAAATTTCCTATGAGCTTCAAGGGCCTGGTCTTCATTCGCCAATGGGCGAAAAAGTATATCTACAAGGCACGAGTCCTCGGTGAGCCGCAGAGGTCGGCGCCCGAACTAGCCGAGGCGTCCGCAAAGACGCAAGCTTGGCGCAGGTCAAGCTTGAAGAGGTTGAAGAGGAAGTCGGCCCCCTGGAGAAGGGCATCGGGAAGTTGATGGGCGGCCGACCGCTCGATGCCCCCAAATGATGGGAACAACTGTTGGGGCGGCAGGTTGTCTGTGGCTTCCGTCAGGCGAGGCTTTTACCAACTTGGCAACCACGAAGAAGGCCTCAAAAACGGCTTGAAGGACCTGTATTACGGCCATTCCTGTTACGGACACTGCGATGACGGCACCGGCCTATTGGAGCGATGCTTTTGGCCAGCGCGTGGCCTCCGCCAGTCGCAATGACCCCGGTGGAAGAGTAGCGGTCGCTAGACTTAGACGAGCGGTTCGACATCGTTGTACCTTGCAATGCGTCGTCGAACGTCATCCCGTCCGCGACCCAGCAGTCAACGGATTCACCACCGTCGCTGTTAATCCGAATTTTCCGGTAATGGACCGCCACTGGGGGAAGACGGTGGTCTGTAACCAGGTCGAGATCGCCGTCTCCGGCTGTCTTCTCCAAAAATACCGTTGGCGCCTCGCCGTCGTCGACAAACTGGCCATCGAGGGGGCCGCCCAAGGATCTCAATCCTTTTCATCCCGCCTGCCCTTTCATGAGGCGAGCATAGCATCTTGCGGCTCCGGTGCAGCAATCCGGCGCATTTCGGTGCAGTATATGCAAACACAACGCTGGGAGCATAGCGAGCGGGCATCTCAGAGGCGAGCGGGCATTGCTCGCTTTGGCCCGCCGACAAAACAATAGGCTCGGCCACAACTCTCGCTGACGAAGCGATGCAAGCGCGCGATCGGCCATACCAAATGTCACGTCAACGGAACCGTTCCGACAAACGGGTGTTGTTGCACGTCCAACTCAGGAGATTGAAATGACAATTCGAAGCTCGCTTGCCGCCACCATGCTGCTTGCCGGTACCGCGTTTGCGGTCGCGCAGACCGTCGTGGTCACGCCCGAACAGGAAACAGTGGTCCGGGAGTACGTGACTACCAATCCGGTCGTTGTGGAACGCCCTTCAAACTTCGAACTGGTGGTCGGCGCGATTGTGCCGGACATTTTGAAGCCGGGCGAACTGGCCGAAAACACGCTGCCTAACAAATATCAGTATGTCGTCATGGACGGCCGCACGGTGCTGATCGAGCCGGAAACCCGCAAGGTCGTGCACATCATCGATTGACACTGCAGGGGCGTCCCGGATTGTAGTCTTGGGACGCCCCCGAACCACCCAGCCGCGACCTGCGTGGAGCCAATCCACTCACGCGGCGTTTATATTCACGAAGGCGGATCAAAACTCGCCGGGATAAGGAGTGCGAAACGATGGATTGGAACCGGGTAGAAGGCAATTGGAAGCAGTTAAAGGGTAAGATCAAGGAACAATGGGGAGATCTGACCGACGACGATCTTGACGAGATCGCCGGCAAGCGGGACCAGCTTGAGGGAAAGATCCAGGAGCGCTATGGCCTGGAAAAAGATCGTGTTCGTCGCGACATAGACGATTGGTACAACCGCCAAACTTGGTAGCAGAGATGCTTTGCTCGGTCAGAAGCCCGCCCTCGTGCGGGCTTCTGCGACTTGGTTGTCCAAATCTCGGCTAACCCCAATCTGCAGTCGCCGCGCGATCCGTGCCAGCCGACATAAATGATATCAGGAAGACACTGGGCCTCCCAACAACTGAGCGGAGCAGCGAGTGGTCGCGGGATGCGACTCGTCGGGACTTTGCGCATGGCGCGGGCGCCGGGCGCCTTTGGCGAAATTTCAGTGTCCCGTATGCAGTTCACCACGTCGCCCGCCGGGTGATCGCGATGGACTTGCACGCACAGTTTATGTCAGCGTATGTGTAGCGATCCGCGAGCCCTCGCCTCGCCTTCCAAACTGGATCACGCATTCATCGAAAGCTTGCCCGCTTTCTTGGCAGACCGAAGTGCTTATTTGGTGACACGAAACGTCAGGGTGAAGGTGGTTCCTCGTTTTCGACGATTCCGTTTCAACTTCTTCTTTCAACTGGTTCGCGAAGGCGGCGACGAGTTTGCTTCCCATGTTCATTGGCGCGCTGCGGGATTGAAGCCACGGCCATTGTCGGTAATCGTCGACCGAGCGTGGCGGTCACTCACCCACTCACCGTGGTGAGGGAGATTTTTATCGGTCCGGAAGATGCACCTTGTAACGCATGTTGGTTGAGGCGGTCACCAGATCGGATGCTCGATGACAGGTCGTGATCATTGCGCTTTTCACAGGCGCCGAAATCGAACTGTCGCTGAGCTAAGCCCGCTCCCTATGACAAAGCGCTGGGCGGTGAGGCTGGTCGATTGCTGTCGCGCCAAGGGCAAATCACCGCACTTGGCGAATACCCAGATAGCCATCCAAACTGGTGGCGATCGATGGCGCACCGGATCGTGGCCACCAGGGCCTATCGCGCGGTCAACGAAGCAAGGGTGCCCGGGGCGCGCCGATCAGGGCGCGTCTGGCATCCCCCGACGGGAGAGCAAACGAGCCTGATGAGCCGGACGTGGATCAAGAATGCAGCAGTGCCGCTGACCGTTGAGTGGCCCGTGGCGAAATCCGCGTCGGGCTCTCAAGCCGACCTTCTGTCGCTGCAGATCATCACCACCTCGGAACAATTTTCCGAGAGCGATCAGCAGTGAATGGCATCCAAAGAGCGAAACACCCAGAAATCGGCATGCCGCCCTCACACAAAAAGTTTGCACGGGCAAACGCGTATATCGCGCTTATGAGGTCGGCGCATCAATCGGGGACAATGTTTGCGGCCGGAAGATCAGTACAAATCGGGTGCCCGGCTTCGCATCCTGCCACTGAGCCTGTCCGCCGAGTTGTCGGCTGAACGTCGAAACGAGCTTTGTACCGAGGCCACCGAACGTATCGAAGCGTGCGCCTGTGGGCAGACCTACTCCGTAATCGAATACCTCAAAACGTAGCTGGGCTCCATTTTCAAGGGCAACACGAATGCCGATTTCGCCAAAGCCCTTGGGATAGGCGTATTTCAATGCGTTGGTGATCAATTCGTTGGCGAGAAGCCCGAGGATGATGGCCTGATCGGTGGCAACGCTGACCGGTGCAATGGTGCATATCAAGTGATGATTCGGTGCCGAGGCGCGGATGTGATCACACAGTTCCCCAAGAAACTCGCGAAGGTCCACCACTGCCGCGTCGTCTTTGCGCCATAGACGATCATATATTTTGCCGATGGTCTCCACTCGCGACTGCGCATCGGAAAGTGCCTGTTTCAGGCCGGAATCATCCGACATGCGGCTCTGCATCCTCAGCAAGCTCGCGACCATCGATAGGCTGTTCTTGACTCGATGACTAAGTTCCCTGGTCAGAAATTCCTGATGCGCCAGAGCCTTCTGCAGCAGGCGGTCCCTGTGCTTGAGAGCCTCTTCCGCCCGCTGCCGCTCAATCGCTACCCCAAGCATGTTGGCAAAACCCCATACGAAGACCAAGTCTGCTTCCGTGAAGCGCCCCTCAACCGGACTGTCTGCCTCAAGAACGCCATAGCGTTCGTCGCCAATCTGAATTAGCGCGTTGATCGCCCGTTTGATCCCATGCTCGGCGAGAATCGTCGGCGTTCGGAACCGGCTTTCACCTTGCAGGTGGTTGGAGATGACCGGCTCGCCGGTCTGAAAGGCATAACCCGTGGGGCTTTCGGTATCTGCGCCCACTCTTGCTTGCCCCACAATGCCGGGTTTCCACCCGACGCCGGCTCTCACCAGAAATCGACCCTCGTCCGGCAGATACTCCATGATCTTGCACATTTGGCTTTGAAGCCCGCTCGCGCAAACTTTGGTAGCTTCTTGTAGAAGCGCCTGGAGATCATGAGTTTTTAAGGCAAAGAGGGCGTATTCCGAGGTAAGTTGTTGCTGGCGTAATCGATATTGCAGCTCCTCCGCGGCATTCCCCTGTTCCGGCGCGTTGTCGGGATTTTGTGGACGCTCTGAAATCACCGCTCTCTTCTCCCTGACGGACAAATCAGCGAAGGCCGCTGGAAGTTCCCAACTCACGGAAGGTTTCTTCGTGAAGGTGTTCGGCTAAATGCGAGCATAGAATAGGCATTCGTCGACGACAGTCGTGGAGCGCATTGCGCCGCTGCGGCACATAATTGTCGCCGGCATTGGCGATATCGACGACCTTGGCCGCTGGTGCGTTGCACCTGGGCGTTGCAGTAGCCGCCGGGCGCCACGTCCCACGTTCAGCGAACCGCTGAGTTCCGGAAGGGACGCCCCACGCCTACGGTCGGAAAGGCGACATTCAAGCCGCCTCGATTGATGGCGCGCTCGCAAGTCCAGATCTAGTCGTATGAGGAATTTCGTGACCTGGTTGTTTCCATGACTGGTGTCCAACGAACCTAGAGAATAAGGCTCCGCCCTCATCTGAAGATTTTTAACGTCGCCACCCTTAACCGCCTTGAGCTTGTGTTCCCTAGCGTGACGGGCCGACCACCTCCGCTCCTTAATGGCGAGGCCGGCTTGCGCCAAGCTACTCTGACCGAGGTACGTGAGGACAATTGGCCCTGCAGATCGCACTGGACTGAGTGCCGAAAGGAGATGTCCACCAGGGTCGGCCTATGTACTCTCACCATCCAAAAGCGACGCTTCGACGAAGGCAACCGGCGCCTCAAGGGTCCAGACGATTGCGCGCTTGCTATGTTGCAGGTCGGCTGTTCCGCTCACCGCCAGGGGCGCCACTCGCGTCAGAACCACGGTTCCAAAGCCACTAGAAGCGATTGACTTTACTTCGGGGCCATCAACTTCGGACCAGGTCAGCCTGACGGTCTGTTTCCCGTCAGAGTCGAAGACATGCCAGTCAACGGCGATCCGACCGCTGCTGCCCGATAGAACACCGTATTTGGCTGAGTTGGTGGCGAGCTCGTGAAACGCCATGCCAAGATACTGAACGGCATTGGGGCTAAGAGTGATCGACGGGCCCGACATGGAGATCCGATCCTCATGCCCGAATGGCTTCGCCTGCGCGAGCACCAGTTCAAAAATCGTGGCTCCTTTCCAGTCTGCCGAGACGAGCAGATCGTGCGAGCGCGCCAGAGCCATTATCCGCTCCCGCACCCGGCGTTCGAAAACCTCAGGAGTCTCCGACCGCTTGTTGGTCTCGCGGATCATCGAGAGAATGACCGAATACTGGTTCTTCACCCGATGGTTGACCTCTCTCATCAGCATGCGAATGCGATGCTCGCTTTCCTTGCTTGCTGAGATGTCGCGGGCGATCTTCGACGCGCCACCAATGTGTCCTGAAGCATCGCGCACCGGCGAAATGGTGAGCGAAACGGGCACGAGACTTCCGTCCTTGCGCCGACGAACGGTTTCGAAGCTCTCGACCCGTTCACCGCTCCGGATGCGGGCGAGTATCTGCGGCTCTTCATCCAGGTGGTCGGCCGGAATGAGCGTCGTAACTGACTTTCCGATGACTTCATCGGCGGTGTAGCCGAAGAGCCGTTCGGCAGCTCGGTTCCAACTTTTGATCACGCCATTCAGGTCTTTGCTGACGATCGCGTCAGACGACGATTCCACGATCGCTGCAAGGTGGTTTCCTGCCTCTTCCGCCCTTTTCAGTTCGGTTAGGTCGACCAGCATATTCACAGCGCCGGTAAGCTCGCCGTTCTCATCCAGTATGGGTGTCGGAAACGGCAGGAACGGGAACAGCGTGCCGTCTGGATGCTGAGCGAGTGCTTCCACATTGCGCACCGGTCGCTTCTCCTTGAGAGCGATTGCCATGGGGCACTCGGCATGGGGGAGTTCCTTGCCGTCGGGAGTGAAGAGGCGGAACGTTACACACCATTTGTCCTTCCCGATGTCCGGTTCGCGCCCTGCGAATTCAACCGCGGCTCGGTTGTAGTAGGGGATCATCCCGGTTTTGTCTGTGGTGGAGAACGGTATCGGAAAAGCTTCGAGAATTTGCTGGAACCGATCATCCTGCCGTTTCAGCTCCTGACGCGCCAAAGTCAGTTCCGTGACATCCATCGTGAAGCAACGTGTGTCGACCAGCTCGCCGTCCCTGAACCGACCGCTTGACGTGATTTCCACGTGCTTGATGGAGCCATCGCGGGCCCGCATTTGAGCGGGAAATTTATTGATTTCCTCCCCAGCGCTCAGGCGCGCCAGAACATCGTTGGCCACGTCTCGTTCGACATAGAAATCGGCGATGTGGCGGCCGATGTACTCGTCCGCTTCATACCCGAGCAGTTCGAGCTCGGCCTTGTTTGCATGCAATATGATCCCATCACCACTAACGAGATAAAGCGGGAGGTTGCCGTCCTCGACGAAGTCTCTCAAGTCCGTATTGTCGAGTCCGCTCTTGTTGAATCGTATCCCTTGCATGCTGACGATCCCGCCGGAACTCTTACCAGCGCGCGAAGTCCCAACTTTATCCATAATTCCCCCGGCCATTCTGCCTCTAAACTGCGGTACGCGTAACCTGCAGAAACCCGAATGGCGGGTGTTGGTTCCACAATTACTTCGATAGCTTCAAATATTGAACGCAATCGAGCCTGGGGCGTGCAAGTGGCCTGGGCGCGCGTGCCGCCCGGCCCTGCCTTAGCTCATGAAGGAGCGGAACTTTATCGGCAGGCAACCTGCTACGCAGCCCACCGATCCTTGTTACCCAGGATAGCCAACAAGCCAGCCTTGTCTTGGATGCCGTTTTCAAAGGCGGCCATGAGCGCCTTCGCAAAGTGGCTAGCGGCAGGGGAGTCCGGAGCGGTGTCGTTCTTTGCGCATGTCTCATCGAACACTTTCTTCAGGACGCCAATATCAAGCGAGGTAAGATAGCCACAGTCAGCCACCTGACTGCCGCGAACGAGCAAGCGCTCGGCACGGCGGCGAGGTTCAATCTTTTGGAAACTATCTTCTCGATGCACAGCTTTGGTTTGAGTCCTCCAGAACTGGCCGTCGGAGTTCCTGTCGACCGCGGCCCTGATCGTCCTGTCGATTTTCCTGCGCCACAAGGGCTCCCCGGCCCGAAGCCTGCTGGCGCGTCAAACTCCGAAACCGGCGCATTTCCGCGAACAACCAACGATCGCTATGCGTCCCCTATCAGGCGGTACGGGAAACGGTCGCGGATGTGGTCGTTGAAGAAGCGGCCCTTTGCGAAGGCGTTTCGGAACGCCGCATAGGTCTCTGGCGGCACAGCCTCGTAGTCGTAACGTTTGCCGCTCGCCACGAACCACACGGAAAGAACCCTGGTCTCCGGATCGTACTCGGTTTTGTGGATTGAGGTTGATGGCATGATGTCGGCGCTCTATACGAGCTCCATCGGCATGTAGCGGATGATCACCGTGTCCTGCCGGAACCGCCGTTCGAGCTCGGCGCGCCGTCTACGCCAGTCCGGCAGGTCGATCTCCTCCACCATCACTTCGAAGATGACGATATCATCTTGGCTGGACTGCTCGCGATCCTGCCACTGACCTTCCGCGGGCGCCTGCAGGTAGGCCGTTACGCCTTCAAAACAGCTGGCCAGGTCTTCCTTAACACGGTCAAAATGTTCCCGGCCAAACGGCCGTCCGGTGTTGTCCGCGCGGGGAAGCAGGATCTGGACGAGGTGCATGGCGACCGCTCGATGAAAAGCAGTCAACGATTGCAAAGACAACGCGTTCCTTTGCTTGGCGGGGGCCGCTCGACCTTCGCGGGCCAGCATCAGGCATCTCGTCCCGAGACAGTGGGCAAGCGATTTGCGGCCGTCCACCTAGCGCATCAAACCCGCCGCCCGAAGGGCATCCTCGATGATCTTCTTCACGCCGGGCTGGCCCGATTCCACGTGACGCGGGAACTCATGGAGGGCAGCCAAATGCGGGGGCTTCGTCTTCGCACTTTCCATAGCTGGCGCCGGTGACCGAGGTAGTGGCCGTTGGCTGGCGGGCCCATGCGGCCTCGATTTCCGGGAAGCGCGCTCCTCCGCTGCCGTGATCCCCCAGAACTGCGCGATCTTCCGGGTGGATGAGATTCCGACTTCAATCATGTAAGGTCCCGGAGCGCCGAGGCCGTCGCCGAGCGGCGTGCCGTGGCCCATCCCGGCGATCATGTTGACCTCGATCATCGCCTCTCCCGCGCGGTCGTGCCAGACCTGTTTTGAGTGCTGGCCGGCAGCGTCCAGATGCGTCGGGGCTTTTTCAAGCCGGTGAACGCCCCGCCACTGACCCGCGATGGCTTCCGCGTTGGAAGGGGAAACGGTGCAGTCAGCGGCACCGTGCCAAATCGAAATCCTCGGCCACGGTCCCCGATGATCCGATGCGCCGCGGAGCGCAAGTTGCAGATCCTGTTCCGAAGGACCGCCGTGGCCGCGCATGCGGTCGAACGCCTCCGGAATTGTCTTCGCGCTGCCGTGGGGCAGGCCGGCAATGATCGCACCGCCGGCAAACACGTCCGGATACGTCGCAAGCATGGCCGCCGCCATCGCGCCTCCGGCCGAAAGACCCGTGATGAAGACGCGCTTTCGGTCGAGACCGTGAGTGATGACCACCGTCTCGATCATCTGGCGGATCGAAAGCGCCTCGCCCGAACCGCGCTTGGCGTCGCCAGGCTGGAACCAGTTGAAACAGAGGTTCGGATTGTTGGCTTGTTGTTGCTCGGGAAAGAGCAGTGCGAAGCCGGTTTCGGCGGCAAGTTGCGACCAGCCGGAGTGATGGTCGTAGGCTGCCGCAGTCTGCGTGCAGCCGTGCAGTACGACGACGAGCGGGGCACCTTTGGGCAGGTCGGTGGGGAGACAAAACTTCGCCCCCAACGCGCCGGGATTGGCGCCGAAGTTGGTCAGCGTCTGGAGATGGTGTGACACGTTGTGGTTGGCGGTATGTGCCGCATGTCGCGCTTGCAATGCGGCGAGCCGCGCGATCGTATCGGAGATTTTTCGCAATGGAGCGGTCCCTGTTGTGACCGCCCGGGGATGGACGGCAATCTGTGCAACGCACGCGCAGCAATATCGTTGCTGCACTGCACAATAACAAGGGCGCCGAGGGGAGATGCAGTCCCGGCCGACCCTCCGGGCCGGCCGGGAGTAGACATCTTCAGCCTCTAGCTGCGTGATAGAACGCGTCTTCTTCGTCGTCGCGCTGCTTGCCGCCTAACGCTGCCGCTGCGCTGGCGATGAACGCACCGATGAGGAGAGACAGCGCGCCAACCAGCGCGAAGGTGGCGCTGGCTTTTCTAGCGGTGTCGGCTGCTTCCTGTGCTTTGACTTTGGCCGCCTCGACCTGCGCAAGCACCGCATCAACCCGGGCAGTAGCATCAGCTTGTGACAGGCCAGTACGAGCGGCCACGAGTTGGCCGAGATAAGTCTTGTCGTCGGCCGAGACTTCGCCGGCCGCCGCACTCGTAATGAGGATGCGGGAGGCTTGTGCGGCTGCCGTCGCATCGCCCTCCGGGCCTGGCGCCGCCAGCCGGGAAGGATCGGTCGGTCGGAACAGCGCATCGACGAAATACGAAGTCCCGTCGCTGCCTCCGTCGTTCCCGGCGTTGGCTGTCACCCCTGCCGAGGCACCCATTGCTGCTCCCGAGGCCACTGTCGAGGCCGCCTGCACGCCGGTGCCGATTGCCGCGGACAGCGCCGAACCGAGCACGAACACGACCAGAAGCGTCGCCAGCGCCCAAGCCATGAATCCGTGCGCGGTATCCCGGAAGAACGTCTCGTCCGTATGAATGCCGACCCATTTGGTGCGAAGGCGCCCGGTCAGGTAACCGCCGAGCCCGGAAGACAACCATTGCACGATGACCAGCCAGATTGCAGTGGACACGGCAAAGGTCCTGACGCTGGCGCTTTCGTTGGACCATGGAGACACCATGGTTAGTCCGAGGCCGGACCCAAGAAGCATCAGGATGAACGTCAGGGTCGACGCAGCCAAGGCGCCGGCGATGATCGGTCCCCAGTTGACTGCGGATGACGAGGACTCGACTGGCGCGGCGACGTCCGTCGCCAGGATGGTTGATGCCATGAATTCCTCCTATCACATGAACAGCGCGAGAAGGATGATGATTGGAATAGGAATGCCGAGCAGCCAAAGTAGAATGCCGCGACCCATGTTTTTCTCCTATCAAAGGAACGGATGCTGGAAGTAAAGCCGCCACCTCGACATACTGGGTGGCTGGTCTGTGATCAGGCGGCCTTAGCCATTTCGTTGGCGGATGCATCCGCCAGGCGGGTGAGCGCTTCGTCGGTCATGGACTCCTCGCCGAGCGTCTGGTCGAGCAGCTTGGCGGCGTCGCTCATGCCCAAGACCTCGGCCCAGCGCTTAAGCGTGCCATAGCGCGTGATTTCGTAGTGCTCGACTGCCTGGGCAGCGGAGATCAGCCCGGCGTCAAGAGCGGGAGTTCCCTTGAATTCCTCCATAATCTCCTCGCCCTCCTCGATGATGCCATCGATGGCGGGACAGGTCTTGCCTTGCGCCCGCTTGCCAAGGAGCTCGAAAACCTGCTGCAGGCGGTCGACATGCCCTTCGGTTTCGTCCTTGTGCTTCTCGAAAGCCGCCTTCAGATCGGTCGATGAGGCGGCGCGTGCCATCTTGGGAAGCGCCTTGAGGATCTTCCTTTCCGCGTAATAAATGTCCTTGAGGGTATCGAGGAAGAGATCGTCCAATGTCTTTTCTTTCGCCATGGCGGATTTCCTTCGGTGCCAGCGTCTTCACGGGGTTGTGAATCGCATGCTCAACAAGCGCGCAACGCCGGAAAGGTTCCTTTGAGACGTCTCGCTGCACGTCACTCTGACTTCATGGGTCAAACACTCGTTCAATTCAGTTCCGGCTCGAGGGATCGCATCATGCTCTTATGGGCCTCGAAAATAATCCTTGTCGGCGCCGCCATGAACGAGCGCGCCTGACCTTGGGGATGATGCTCGCCAAAGCCGTCGGCGGCGAGATCAGCCCCTCGACCTACGGCCGCCCAAAAGAACTCTCTGGCCAGAGAATGTCTCCCGCCATCGTGACGCCGCCTGCTTCCGATCCAGCTGCTCCAGGCGGCCAACATGCCCACTGCGGAATAGACGTCCGTCGTCTTTCGAATTGAGCTGGGTGGGGAAGACCAACGAACCATGCAACGACCAGCGGTGATACTTGGTAGGTGTCAACCGCGCGGTGGGCGCTCCCCATCGCTTTCGCACAGGTAGTTGTGAATGTCGGTTGCAGCGACCGCTGCGTGCCCAAATGCGACCGCGAGCTGGTTGATCTCGTTGACGATGTCGCCAGCGGCATAGAGGCCGGCAATGCCGGTTCGCTGATGCGGGTCGACGACTACGTTGCCGACCTCATCACATTTGGCACCCAGGTCGATAGCCAGTTTAGAGCGTATGGTGCCGCCCATCGCGGGGTAGATGGTGTCGTAGACACGCACGTCCCCATTGATGAGCTTGACACTGGCGCCAACGCCTTTGGAGCGCAGCGAGTCGGGCATGCATGCCTCTACTTTGATTTCAGCCCTTCTGAGCAATGCGCCAACGTCGTAATCCAGCGCCGCAACCGCACTGGACACCAGCATTGTGACGTCCTTGGTGTACGTTCGCAGGAACAGCGCTTTCTTCATGGCATCGTCGGCCGGACCGAACACGGCCACCCGCTTGTCGATAAGCTCGTAAGCGTCGCAAATTGGGCATAGCCGTAGGGAACCGGCTTGGATCATCGCCGCGATCTCCCGAATATCTGGCAGTGTGTCGACGATTCCAGTGGCCACAAGCACCGAGCGAGCCGGAATAGGAGAGCGCGCGGCGGCAAGGAAGTCTGTCCCGTCAGGGCGGACGTCTCGCACCATATCGTCGACCAGCTCCGCGCCATATCGGACGGCTTGCTCCCTCAGGCGCGTGAGAAGATCGACCCCAGAAATGCCATCCGGGAAGCCCGGACAATTGTGACTCACCGGAATCCACTTCGCCCGGCTTTCCCCAGAGTCGACAACGATCACACGACGTCGGAAGCGTCCCAGATACGTTGCGGCCGACAAGCCGGCAGGGCCGCCGCCGATGATGAGACAGTCCCATGAGCCGCTACGACTCGGCGAACTTCGCGCCACCACGATGAGCTCCTGACCTGCTGAAAATTGCGCCGCAACGAAGTGTCGCGACCGCGTCGAACGAAACGCGGCGCAGGTGGTTTGGTTACATGGAAACAGTTACACTCGTCGGTCACCTCGCAGCCCTGTGCTCGATGACCAGCTTCACGGCGCAAGATCGGCGTCGCCGTACATATGTGGCCTACCGCGCATGATGTCGCACCCCGGTGTCGGTGGCCGCCTGCACGAAAATCGGGATGTCGGCTCGCGCGCGTGCGCGGGCGGCATCCGAGTCTTTGGACGTCGCCGGGCTACCGATATCTGTCGTACCAGTGCCTTGAGCGTTCGTCCGTTTGGCCAACAGCCAAGCCAATAAAAAATCCGGGCCGAGCCTTTCCCGCAGATCAACCAGGTCGAGGGCCTGATTGTTCTGGCAGTGCCAATTGTGGCGATTCGCGTGCAGCTTGTAGCCGCCGTCGATTAACTCCTGGACCGTGGTGAATTTTGATCATTGCCCGAAGGTACCGCGAGACGATGCTGCTGGGAACGTCGAATATGCGATCCGCGCCGAAGTCCGACGCGAACTGGAGATCGCGAGGGCGAAGTACGGCGAGCATTTCGAGTTGCTCTGCATCGAAGGCAGTTATGGCGACACCATCGACGACGGCAAGGCGCTGGAGCTGCTGCGCACGCTGAACCGCACTAGTTCCATGTACTCGGAAGTCATCTGCCAAGTCTGAAGAACGCGAGCGGGTCAAGCTGGCGAGGACAAAAATCTTCGGATAACGTCCGCAGATGAGCGACGAACCCGACCTACTCATTGAAAAGCTTCGCGCGATGGCGAGCGAAGCCGGCTCATTTTCGAAGCAGGAACTCGGCGTCATGCTCAGGACTGCCGCGGACAGGATCGACCACGACGCCAGGATGATGGAGCGGGTTCGATCTGAAATTCAGTTGGCTGTGAAGAGCATCGACAACGCGCGGGCGCGGGCAGTTCTGGCCAAAACGGAAGCGAAGGGGCACGCGTGACTCCATCGGAACAGACATAATGTGCGGACGCTTCACGAGATACCTGCCGTGGTCCGAAATTGTGCGGCTCTACCGGCTGACACTGGACTATGAGATCAGCAAAAACACGACCCTTGCCTGCAACATCGCGCCGACCGTTGAGGTGCCATTCGTCATAGCCGGCGAGGACGGCAGCCATAGGCTGCGAGAGGGCCGCTGGGGGCTGGGGCTGGGTTCGGGG
>NZ_AHAM01000267.1 GCF_000236565.1 Mesorhizobium alhagi CCNWXJ12-2
GGACAGGGGACTTGTCAAATGGCACGTTTTGAAATGTTTGAAGCAGGTTTCGGCGCCATGGGCGCAACCGCACAGGCCGATATTCTTTTCGAACTCGGCATGATGTATGCGACCGGCCGTGATTGCGAGGTCGACATCGTCACCGCCCACAAATGGTTCAACATCGCTGCGATCAAGGGTTCCGACCGGGCCGCCGAGCTGCGCTCCGAGCTTTCGGCGACCATGTCGAAGCAGGAAATCGCCCGGGCTCTGCGCGAAGCCCGCGAATGGATGACGATGCACTGAGCATCCCAAAAGTTTCGGGCTGAAGCCGCGCAGACGGATCGGCCTCAATCTCAAGAACGCGGCAGCTTGGAGGCGGGCCAGCCGCGCGAAAGTCAGACGGGGAAGGGCAGTGGGTTCAGGGGGCGTGGGGACGCTTCCAGGGATCGCGCTCGACAAGAAACGCCGCGACCGGTGGGAACAACCGGCGCGGTGTTTCCTTTTTCGCCGGCCTGTCGCAATATTCCGGCTTCGGCGCCTGGCCGCCATTCTGGCGAGCCGAGGCGCGCCGCGAGATTGAACGGGAGGATATGACAATGGGCCTTCGCATCAACGACACTGCCCCCGATTTCAGCGCCGATACGACGGAAGGGCCGATCAATTTCCACGAGTGGATCGGCGACGGCTATGCCGTGCTTTTCTCGCATCCGAAGGACTTTACGCCCGTCTGCACGACCGAGCTCGGCTACATGGCCGGATTGAAGGACGAGTTCGCGCGCCGGAACGCCAAGATGATCGGGATTTCGGTCGATCCGGTGGAGAACCACCACAAGTGGAAGGCCGACATCGAAAAACTATCGGGCAACAAGGTCGATTATCCGATGATAGGCGACCCAACGCTCTCCATCGCCAAGCTCTACGACATGCTGCCGGCGGGCGCGGGCGAGACGTCCGAAGGCAGGACGCCGGCCGACAATGCGACGGTGCGCTCGGTGTTCCTGATCGGCCCCGACAAGAAGATCAAGCTGATGCTGACCTATCCGATGACCACCGGCCGCAACTTCGACGAGATCCTGCGGGCGCTGGATTCCATCCAGCTGACGGCGAAGCACGCAGTGGCGACGCCGGCGCAGTGGAAGCAGGGCGAGGACGTCATCATCACCGCGGCCGTCTCGGACGAGGACGCGACGAAGCGCTTCGGCAGTTTCGACCGCGTGCTGCCCTATCTGCGCAGGACGAAGCAGCCGGCCTAAACGGCCTCCTCGAACCGCACCAGCACCGTGCCGTCGGTGACCTGCGCACCCTCCGTCGCGATCTCGGCGATGATGCCGTCATGCGGGGCGGCGACCGTGTGCTCCATCTTCATGGCTTCGAGGATGAGCAGCGGCTGGCCCTTCCTGACCGTCTCGCCGCTGGCTGCCTTCACCACCTTGACCAGTCCCGGCATCGGCGCGCGCATCGAGGCGACCCCGGCTTCGGCGTCGGCTGCTTTGGCGAACGGGTCCTGTATCGCGAAAGTGTAGGACGCCGCGCCCTCGAAGATCGTGACGTGACCGGGCCAGCGCGCCACGCGGGTATTTTCTCCCTTTGACGAGGAGATAGCCACCGAATGGCCGGAGGGCTCCGCGCCATCCAGCGCCACGTCGAACCGGCCATCCGGCCTCACCGATATACGCGCGATGATCTCTTCCTCGCCGCGGCGCAGAACCGTCCGCCGCGCGCCGGCGTGGAAATGCGCATAGCCGGCGAGCGCATTCCAGGGATCGCTTGACGCCGTAGCATTTCCCATGCCCGAGGCAGCGAGCGCAGCCTGCGCGATCGTCTCCAGACTTGTCGGCGAAACCGCGGTCAGCGCCTCCTGCTTGCGGGCGATGAGTCCCGTATCGACATCTCCGGCAGCGAAATCCACATCGCGGGCAAGGGCAGCCAGAAAGCTGGCATTGGTGACCGATCCCGCGATCTCGGTGCGCTCCAGCACGTCGGCGAGCGCGGTCAGCGCCGTCTCGCGGTCGGGGCCGTGCACGACCAGCTTGGCGATCATCGGATCGTAGAAGGGCGAGACGGCGTCGCCGGCCCGCACGCCGGTTTCGACGCGGAGCTTCGCGCCGGCCGCAACATCGGCGAATTGCAGATGGTGCAGCGTGCCGATGGCCGGCAGAAAGCCGCGGGTCGGATCCTCGGTGTAGATGCGCGCCTCGAAGGCGTGGCCGTCGAGCTTTATCTCCTTCTGCGTCACCGGCAGCTTCTCGCCCGCCGCAACGCGTAGCTGCCATTCTACAAGGTCGACGCCGGTCACCATCTCGGTCACCGGGTGCTCGACCTGCAGGCGCGTGTTCATCTCCATGAACCAGAAGCGGTCGGGCCGCAGCCCCTCGGAGGCGTCGACGATGAACTCGATCGTGCCCGCGCCCGAATATTTTATCGCCTTGGCGGCCTTGACCGCGGCATCGGTCATCGCGGCGCGCATCTCGGCCGGCATGCCGGGGGCAGGGGCCTCCTCGATGACTTTCTGGTGGCGGCGCTGCGCCGAGCAGTCGCGCTCGAACAGATGCACCGCATTGCCGAAATTGTCGCCGAACACCTGCACTTCGATGTGGCGCGGCTTGTCGACATACTTTTCCACCAGCACGTGCTCGTCGCCGAAGGAGGCTTTGGCCTCCCGCTTCGCTCCCGAAAGCGCCTCGGCGAAATCGTCGGGGCTGTCGACCCGCCGCATACCCTTGCCGCCGCCGCCGGCCCGCGCCTTGATCAGCACGGGGTAGCCGATCTCGCGCGCCTTGGTGGCGAGCAGCACAAGCGCCTGGCCGTCGCCGTGGTAGCCCGGCACCACCGGCACGCCGGCCTTTTCCATCAGGAGCTTGGCCGCATCCTTCAGGCCCATGGCGCGGATCGACGCGGCCGAGGGGCCGATGAAGACGAGGCCCGCGGCCATCACCTTGTCGACGAAATCGGGGTTTTCGGACAGAAATCCGTAGCCGGGATGGATCGCCTCCGCGCCCGTTTCCAACGCCGCTGTGATGATCCTGTCGCCGACGAGATAGCTTTCGCCGACCGGCGAGGGGCCGATATGCACCGCCTCGTCGGCCATGGCGACATGCAGCGATTTGGCGTCGGCGTCCGAATACACGGCGACGGTCCTCACGCCCATCTTGCGCGCGGTGCGGATGACGCGGACTGCGATCTCGCCGCGATTGGCGATCAGTATTTTGGTGAACATGCGCTTTCCGGGAGTGATTGCTGCAGGGGTGCGTCCTTCGAGGCTCGCTTCGCTTGCACCTCAGGATGAGGGAGGTTGTCGCAACGCACCCAAATCGGATGCGTAGCCGGATCAAAATGCGGCTCCGAAGCAGCGCTTCGGTCGCCCACATCCTGAAGAGGCGGATCAGGATGGAACGCCGAAAAAGCGCGGCATCCCTCATCCTGAGGTGCGAGCGAAGCGAGCCTCGAAGGACGCACCCTTACTATCGTCAACCGCGCGAGCCCACCAGTGCGAACATTGCGTCCTGCGGGTCGGTCGCCTGCAGGATCCAGCCGCCGCCGGGCACCTCCATCGGCTCCATCAGCACCTTGCCGCCATTGCCAGTGACGCGCTGGGCAGCGGCGTCGATGTCGCCGACGTTGAAATAGAACAGCCAGAACGGGGCGGGCACATCGGCCGGCTTGTTGAACATGCCGCCGATCGCTTCGCCGCCGGCGCCGGCGGCGAAGAGCTGGTAGGTTCCCATCTCGCCCATGTCCATGGCGTCGGTCTTGGTCCAGCCGAACTGCCCGGCATAGAAGTCGAAGGCGCTCTTCCACTCGGCCGCGTAGAGCTCATGCCAGCCGACATGGCCGGGCGTCATCGGCGGCGCGGGCGGCTGGCCCTCGCTTTGCGGCTTGAACAGGACGAACGTCGCGCCCTGCGGGTCGGCGACGACCGAGAAGCGGCCGACCGCGGGAATGTCGGCCGGCTCGCGATGGACCGCGCCGCCGGCCTTCTTCACGTTTTCGGTCGCGGTGTCGACGTTGTCGACATGGATATAGCCGGTCCAGGCCGGCCGCGCGCCCATCTTCGCGGCATGATCCGGAATGGTCATCAGTCCGGCGACTGGCTTGTCGCCGGCCTTCACGATCGTGTAGCGCATCTGGGGGGTGTCGGAGGATTCCGAATCCCAGCCGACCACGGTCTTGTAGAACGCCGTCGCAGCGTCCAGGTCGGTGGTCATCAACTCGTACCAGACGAAGTTCGATGGCATGTTTTCGCTCCCTGGATTTAGTTGTTGCCCCGCGCTGGCCGGCATTCTAGGCGGCGGGCGCGGGCGGCGCAAATGGACGCTGGCGCGCTTCATCATCGCCACGCTGCCTTTCGGCCCTGGCCATTGCGAGCCCTTCGACAGGCTTAGGAGTCGGGAAGACGGGCGGGCAGGAAAGCGCCGCACGAATTCGTAAGACAAGAACAGGCACTCCCATGCCCGCCCGTCCGGTGTCTGTCGCCCAGTCGGCCGATCACGCGCCCCGCTCCATGTACATTCCATGGACAATGACGCGCGGATGATCCGCCTGCCTTCCGCAAAGCATTGGCGCTTCGCTTTAGCATGCCGGCCCGTCGGACGCCCTCGGAGGTCGTGGGAACCGAATCCACGCCGGGAGGTCACCGCCGCCCTACCGATCCCCGGTCCGGAACCGGTTCCCGCAGGGGCGATGGACGGATTATGCGGCCGCGTCAGAGGGTGTGAATAAAAATTTTTTTCGGGCTGCGCCGGGCGCGTGCAATCCGTTCAGAATTGCACTTGCGCGACCTCGACCGGCGGCAGTCCGCCCGTGACCACGATCGGCGTGCCTTCGGGCACTCGGTCGTAGAGATCGATGATGTCCTGGTGCATGAGCCGCACGCAGCCCGAGGACACGGACTTGCCGATCGAGGCCCATTCCGGCGAGCCGTGCAGGCGAAACAGCGTGTCCTTGCCATCCTGATATATATAGAGCGCGCGGGCGCCGAGCGGGTTGTTGACGCCCGCCGGCATGCCGCCTTCCCAATTATTCGTGCCGGGGATCTGCCGCGCGCGGTATTTTTCCAGCTCGGGCTGGCGGTCGATCATTTCGTTCGGCGGGAACCAGCGCGGCCATTTCTGCTTCCACTCGATCACCCCGCGGCCGGCCCACTCGAAACCTTCGCGGCCGAGGCCGACGCC
This sequence comes from Mesorhizobium alhagi CCNWXJ12-2, assembly GCF_000236565.1. Lineage (GTDB taxonomy): Bacteria > Pseudomonadota > Alphaproteobacteria > Rhizobiales > Rhizobiaceae > Allomesorhizobium > Allomesorhizobium alhagi. The sequence continues at coordinate 5,154 of NZ_AHAM01000267.1, forward strand.
ATAACGGATCGCCTGCTCGAAATTGCCCACGAGATAGAGAAAATGGTTCCCCGTATCGACGACGACGGTGCCGGGGGCTTCGCCGGTCGGGTTCGGTACGATCTGCCGGTAGTATCGCGGGTCGATCTGCTCGATCGGCACGGCCGGAATCTGGTGGCCCTCGTCGACCATGGCGGCATACATCAGGCGAGCGTCGCCGAAGGCGGGATCGAGACTGAGCTGCGGACCCTGGAAAGGCGCGACCGGCTGGGTGTATGCGGTCGTGGCGCGCTCACGCGTGCTGGTGCAGGCGGTGAGGGCGGCGGAGGCGGCACCCGTTGCGGCCAGGGTAAGAAGCCTGCGGCGGCTGAGATTCGACATTCGGACTTTGTACCAGTGTTCGGAAAACAAGCAACGCACGGAATGCCTGGTGTGTTCCGGGCTGCTCTCGCTGTGGCATCGGCGCTACTACGAGAACGGGCGCGGCGTTGCGGCTCACTTCGGGAGGGGCTAAAATCGGGCAGGCTGCCAAGCATGCCGAGGAGCACCTGATATGGCGGAACGCGCGACGGTCCGCTGGCTGGTTCGCATCACTCCAGTCGTGGGTCGCACAGTCGACGATCTCCTGAAGCTTCCACTGAGCCTTGATGTCTGGGAGCGGGGAGCGGACGCGGTCGTGGCGGCTGCCTCCGAGCAGACGATCGCCGAACTCGAACGCCGACACATAGCTGGAGTCGAACGCCTCCGCACGATCGCCGACTCCGTACCGACCGGGCAACCGGCGGGTCCGTGATCAGAGGCGTTGTCGAACGAAGGAGTGGTCGCATGAACCTCATCGCCAGGGTCACGTCTTCGGGGCCGCAAAAGCCGCTCGGGGACATTCTTCGGGTGCCGCTGGGCATCGACGTTTGGGAGGTCAAGCCGGATCATCTGATCCTGCGCGGAACCGAGGCCCAACTCGACCGGCTGTCGGCCATGGGCTACTTCGTCGAGCAGTTGGAGGATGTGGAACGGCACCTCAGCGCCTTCGCCACGGCTGCGGCGGCGGAGCAATATCATTCGGCCGCCAGCCTCGAGGAGGAGCTTCGGCGGCTCGCGGAAGCGAGGCCGGACATCGCCGAGCTGAAGGAGATCGGCCGAAGCATCGAGGGGCGGCCGATCCTCGCCCTGCGGATCGGCGACCGCCGCGGCGGCGTGCCAAAACTCCTCTTCATGGGCTGCCACCATGCGCGCGAGTGGATCGCGGTCGAAGTGCCATTCCTGCTCGTCAAGGAACTCGTCGAGCGCGCTGACGAGGCGCCGATCGCCGGCTGGCTCGGCAGCGGCGAAATCTGGGTCGCGCCGATGGTCAATCCGGATGGCCACGAGCACAGCCGGACGGAAGCGCGACTCTGGCGCAAGAATCGCCGGCGAAACGCCGACGGCTCGTTCGGCGTCGACCCGAACCGCAACTACGGCTACATGTGGGGCACTCTCGACATCCCGACCTCCAGCCACGTGCCGAGCGACGAGACCTATGTCGGCCCGCGCGCCTTCTCCGAACCGGAAACACAGGCGGTTCGCGATCTCGTGGGCTGCGAGCGCTTCGCGGGCGTGATCACCTACCACAGCTATTCGCAGCTCATCCTCTATCCCTGGGGTTATACGGAGAAGCCCATCCCCGACCTGCAGCATCGGGAGCAGATGGTGGCGATGGCCGGCGAGATGCACGATCTGATCGAGGCGGTGCACGGCAAGATCTACGTCCCGCAGCCGTCTTCCGAGCTCTACCCGACCGCGGGCGACACGACGGACTGGACCTACGGGACCTATGGCATTCCGTCCTTCACGATTGAGCTCAGGCCGCGCACCTTTGAGGAGGGAGGTTTTGTCCTCCCCGCCGACCAGATCATGCCGACTTGGGAGGAGAACCGCCCGGCGGCCTTCCGGTTCATAGAACAGCTCCTGGCGGCGCCTGTGGGGTAGGGCTACTCCGAGAACAGCTCCGCATGCATGCCGGCGCGGACGAAGATGGCCTGCCCGACCTTGCCGCTGTCGTTGGGGTGGCGAAAGAGCCGATGGCCACCTCACTGCTTAAAGCAGTTCTCGCGGTGCCATTGGAGAAAGCGCGGGTGCGGCCGTTCGGAGATGCGTTGCGGGGCGAGCGCTCGGCCGGTCCTGTTGATCATGGTGCGTACGCCCTCCTGATCGTTCACCTGCCGCGAGACCAGGATTTCCAGATCGTCGGCGAGGCTGATCAGCCCTCGGTCGAACATCCAGTGCGCGGTGCCGGATAGCGCGATGCCATTGGTCAGGATGTCCGGGCCGTTTGCCTCGACAGGACGGATATGCGCCGCGGCAACTTCAGCGCGACCGCCGCCGTTGATCAGCTTAAGTCCCGTCACGGCGCATCGCTGGTCATAAGCGCGCAGGACGACGCGTCGGAAGACCCGATCCCGCAGTACGCGCGAGGTCAATTGGCTGACGCGTTCTCGCTCCTGCTCATAGATGAACGGAACTTGCTCATCCTCGAAGCCGTCAGGCGTCGGATCGCCGATGCCCGGGAGCAGAGCATCGGACTCATCCAGCCCCGCCATAACGATGCGATGGAAGTCGGTGGCCGAGAGTGGCCTGACCGCTGATTGAGCGCGGCCGGATATGCGGCCTTCATCGTTCAGCAGACCGCGCTCGACGATGCCATCCGCACCGTTGAACGGGACGGGATTGGCGAAATCCAGATAGCTGCCGGGCTCTATGATTGCGAGATACATGCCCGGTGTGCCGGGATCGGGAATGACCTGCTGTACCTTGGCGACGGCGAAATAACCGCGTGTCTGAGGAACCTTGGAAGGCTCCAGATGACGATCCAGTCGCCGACGCAGGCTTCAACGCGGCGGAGATATTGCGGTGGAAATTGGTATTGCTCCGCCGGGACGTCGCGGTAGTTGGAGTCGGAGCGATGGAGGAAGACGCCGAAAGACATGCACCGTGAGCAAAGATGAAATAAACGAAGGGCTAATGAGCCTTATTGCCGGAATAAACGAATATTATCCAGCCCCGTGATTGTATGGTCGCCGAAGCTCAGCTTCTCTACCCAGAAACGTTGTATTTCACCTCAGAATTCGTCGCGGCGCCAACTCACCCCGCCCTCAGAATCTTCTCCATCGCTTTCCCCTTCGCCAACTCGTCGATCAGCTTGTCCAGGTAGCGGATTTCACGCATCAGCGGCTCCTCGATCTGCTCGACGCGGACGCCGCAGATCAGCCCCTTGATCTGCGCCCGGGCGGGGTTCATGGCAGGGGCGTTCGTGTAGAAGGTCTCGAGGTCGGTCTTGTTCTCAAGGATGGCGGCGAATTCGGCCGGGCTGTAGCCGGTCAGCCAGAGGATGATCTCGTCGACCTCCGCCTTGGTGCGCCCCTTCTTCTCTGCCTTCGCGACGTAGTGCGGGTAGACGCTTGCAAAACTGATCGAATAGATGCGGTGCTTCTTCACAGGTGGGTCCGCGGCGTGAGCGGTTTTCTGCTTCATCACATCCTCCACACACCCACCTTCGTCTCCTTCACCTCCGCGTTCAGCGCGGCGCTCAGGCTGAGCGCGAGCACTTCGCGCGAGCGGGCCGGGTCGATGATGCCGTCGTCCCATAGGCGGGCGGAGGAGTAGAGCGGGTGGCCTTCGCGCTCGTATTTTTCCAGAATCGGCTGGCGGAATTCGGCTTCCTCCTCGGCCGACCATTTCTTGCCGCGGCGCTCCATGCCCTCGCGCTTGACCATAGCGAGCACCGTCGCTGCTTGCTCGCCGCCCATCACCGAAATGCGGGCATTGGGCCACATCCACAGGAAGCGGGGCGAATAGGCGCGGCCGCACATGCCGTAATTGCCGGCGCCGAACGAGCCGCCGATGATCATCGTCAGCTTCGGCACCTGCGCGGTGGCCACTGCTGTGACCAGCTTGGCGCCGTCGCGGGCGATGCCGCCGGCCTCGTATTTCTTGCCGACCATGAAGCCGGTGATGTTCTGCAGGAAAACCAGCGGGATCTTGCGCTGGCAGCACAGCTCGATGAAATGCGCGCCCTTCAGAGCGGATTCGGAAAACAGCACGCCATTGTTGGCGATGATGCCGACCGGCATGCCGTGCAGATGCGCGAAGCCGGTGACCAGCGTCGTCCCGTAATTCTGCTTGAACTCGTCGAGTTCCGAGCCGTCGACGATGCGGGCGATGATTTCGCGCACGTCGTAGGGCTGGCGCGTGTCCTGCGGCACGATGCCGTAGATCTCGTCGGCCGCATGAAGCGGCGGCAGGGGATCGCGCAGGTCGAGGCCGATCTGCTTCCTGCGATTGAGGTTGCGGACGATGCGGCGGACGATGGCGAGCGCGTGGTCGTCGTCCATGGCGTAGTGGTCGGCGACGCCCGAAAGCCGCGTGTGGACATCGGCGCCGCCGAGCTCCTCCGCCGTCACGTCCTCACCGGTCGCGGCCTTCACCAGCGGCGGGCCGCCGAGGAAGATCGTCGCCTGGTTGCGCACCATGATGGATTCGTCGGCCATCGCCGGCACATAGGCGCCGCCCGCCGTGCACGAGCCCATGACGCAGGCGATCTGCGGAATGCCCATGGCCGACATGCTGGCCTGGTTGAAAAAAATCCGGCCGAAATGGTCGCGGTCCGGAAAAACCTCGTCCTGGTTGGGCAAATTGGCGCCACCGGAATCGACCAGATAGACGCAGGGCAGGTTGTTCTGCATGGCGATCTCCTGGGCGCGGAGATGTTTTTTTACGGTCAGCGGATAATAGGTGCCGCCCTTCACCGTGGCGTCGTTGACGACGACCATGACCTCGCGGCCCTCGATACGGCCGATGCCGGCGATCATGCCGGCGGCGGCGATATTGTCGTCATACATGCCGAAGGCGGCGAACTGGCCGATCTCGAGAAAGGGCGAGCCGGGATCGATGAGTTGCGTCAGCCGGTCACGCGGCAGCAGCTTGCCGCGCGAGGCATGGCGCTCGCGGGCCTCGTCGGAGCCGCCGCGCTGCACGGCAGAGGCCTTATCGGAAATGTCGGCAACGAGCGCGCGCATCTTCTCGGCATTGGCGCGGAAGAGATCGGAAGAGGGGGAGATCTGGGTCTGGATGACGGTCATGGAGGCCTGCTGCGCCGTTCGCTGGACCCGGATGTTTACACAGGTCGGGCAAGCCGGCGCAACAGCGGCGCCGGACTGTATCCGTCGGCCGTGAGGACAGGAGCGTCGCGGTAGTTCAGCCGTTGCCATACCGCGGATGTGCAGCTGACGCAAAGTGAGGGAGAGTTGCAAAGGAAGACACGCAGGAGTAGTATTACAGTAGGGCTAGGGAACGATTTTCAACCTTGAGGGGAGAATATTGTGGGCGGCACGTTTCATTTTTCTCATGAAATCATCAACGCGGCGGCTGACCGCTGGGAGAAGACGAAACCCGAGCGCGACAAGAGGGCGCGAGCCAAGGCGGAAGGCCGCCACGACGAGATCGACAGCAAGGACCGCATTGTCAAGCACGCCAACCGGCTGCGCCAGCAGCTGCGCGCGCCGCTGGAGAACATAGCGGCGTTGGAAAAGGCGGCGGTTCCCGCGCCGGTGCGCGAACTGGCCGCGCGCAAGCCGGTCGCCAGAGCCGACATAAACTCCCTGTTCGTCGAGCGGGTGATCGGGCCGACCAAGGATTTCCTCTCGGCGGAGTTCTTCGAGCTCGGCTCGTACGCCATGCGCTCGGTGGCCCGCATCAGGACCGAGTTTGGCGGGAGCCTCGGCTTTGGCACCGGCTTCATGGTCTCGCCGTCGCTGCTGCTCACCAACGAGCATGTGCTGGAGAATGCCGGCTGGGCGGCCGCCAGCGTTGCGGAGTTCGACTACCAGCGCGACCGCCTCGGGAGGCAAAAGCTGGTCCAGTCGTTCCATCTCGATCCCGAACGGTTTTTCGTCAACGACAAGGCGCTGGACTTCGCGCTGGTCGCGGTGAAGCCCGCGCCGGGAGTGGGGACCGCAAAGCTTGCCGATTTCGGCTTCTGCCCGCTGGTCGGCGTGGAGGGAAAAATCCTGGTCACCGATCCGGTCAACATCGTCCAGCATCCGCAGGGCCGGATGAAGGAAGTGGTGATCCGCGAGAACGAACTCAGCGCGCTGCCGCTCGGCGATCTCGACGGCTTCGCCCACTATCTCGGCGATACCGAGCCCGGCTCGTCGGGCTCCCCGGTCTTCAACGATCGCTGGGAAGTGGTCGCGCTGCATCATTCCTCGGTGCCCGAGCGCGACGCCGCCGGCAATTACCTGACCAGGGACGGCAAGATCTGGAAAGACACCATGCCCATCGAGGACATCGCCTGGATCGGCAACGAGGGCATCCGCATCTCGCGCATCATCAACCACCTAAAGCAACGCGAGGGCCTGTCGGCCGGCGCGGCGGCGCTGCTGAAGGAACTGCTGGAGAAATCCGACACGACGGAAATAGGGCCGCGCCAGGAAGAAGGCGTGGTGCTAGACGGCGGTCCCGAAAAAACCTGCGCGCTCGATCTCTCCGGAACGGCGACGGTCACCGTGCCGGTGACGATCAGGGTGGAGGTAGGCGGCGCACGCGCGGTGCGCGCCGAGCTTGGCCAAGCGGCGCTGCTGGCGGAGCGGGTCCGGCCCGCGCCCGACTATGACGGCCGGCCGGGCTTTGACTCCGATTTCCTTGGCGCGGCCGTGCCTATGCCCGACTTGGTCGACCGGCGGCACGGCGAACCGGCGATGCTCGCCGACGGTTCCGTCGAGCTGAAATACCACCATTTCAGCGTTCTGATGAACGCGGACCGGCGACTGGCCTATGTCTCGGCGGTGAATTACGACGCTGCTGCTCCCTTCGTCGAGGAACGCGGCGCCGACGACTGGTTCCTCGATCCCCGCATCGACGTGGGCCTGCAGGCCGACAACCGCTTCTACAAGAACAACCCGCTCGATCGCGGCCACCTGGCCCGGCGCTACGACGCCGGATGGGGCATGACCGCCGAGGAGGCCAAGATCGCCAACGACGACACTTTCCACTGGACCAATTGCGCGCCGCAGCACCAGGTCTTCAACCAGAGCAAGCTGTCGCAGCCGGGCGATCTGCGGCTTTGGGGCGAGTTGGAAAACCACATCACCGACCAGGCGAAGCAGGACATGCAGCGCCTGTCGATCTTCAACGGCCCGGTCTTCGGCAAGGACGACAGGACGCATCGCGGCCTGCTCATTCCGAGCGCCTACTGGAAGATGGTGGCTTACCGTTCGAGGGGAGACGAGCTGCGCGCCGTAGGATTCGTGCTGCACCAGGCGGACCTCATCAGCAACCTCGCGGCCGAGCGCTTCGATGTCGGGCGGTTCGATCTGCGGCAGGTCCGGATAAGCCGGATCGAGGAGCTGACGGGCCTCGATTTCAAGGGGCTACGCAATGTCGATCCGATGGCCGCCACCGGCGTGCGCGAGGTTTTCGAGGGCGCGGTGGTGACCGAGCGCAAGCTGAAGTCTGCGGCGGATATCAGGTTCTGAGGGGTTGCTTCGGGGTGATCGGGCGCGCATCCGCGTCAGCGGATGAGCTCGATCGGACAACCGAGATCGAGATCGGCCCAGGAGCGATCGGCGGTAACAGCGACGGCGTTCTCGTGGATGGCCAGCGCGATGCAGGCGCGGTCGCCGAGCGAGAGGCCCTTGTGCCGGATGGCCAGACGCAGCCTCCCGGCAAGAATGGCGCTCTCAGGGCTAAACCCGGAGATTTCCAGCCCCAAGGCCTCAAAGTCGCTCACCGCCTCATCCGGAGTGCGGCCCTTATCGATCAGACGCGCAACGATTTCCGCGACGTTCACGCCGCAGCACTGCCCGTCCTTGAAATAGCGCAACGAGTTGTCTGCGCCTTTTTCGTTGAACAGCACCGCGAGCACGACGGAACTGTCGAGTAGGTATGCCGTCATGGCTTCTTCATCGCCATGCCTTCAGCATGCACTCGGTCGAGTCGCTCATCGCTTCGCCGTTGCTCTTCCCGTCGATCCGCCAGAAACTGGTCAACCACGTTCTCTCCCGGCTTCTTGTAGGGGGCCAAGCGCTCCTGGACCTTTCGGATCGAGACCAGTTGAGAGATTGCCGTCAGTTCGCCACCCTGGACTTTCAGGACCAATGTGTCTCCCGGCTTGACTCCCATTGCTTTCCGCATTTCGGCCGGGATGACCAGCCGCCCGCCTTCACCCACTATCGCCCTCACAGGGCCGACGGAAGCGGTCCCGGCTACAGCTTGTGCATGGTCGAAATCAGCGGCTTCTTCAGCAAACCCGCGAGCCTTCTTGGGAGGAGGCATCATTCACTCCGATCGTTCCGGACCGGATGCTACCAGATAGGCCCGAATATGGCAAATATGCAAAATCTGGCAGCATATATAAATGCTGCCAATTAAACCCTCTCTGCCATGATCTCTCGCCCGATCAGCCAACGCCGGATCTCGCTGGTGCCGGCGCCGATCTCGTAGAGCTTGGCGTCGCGCAGCAGGCGGCCGGTGGGGTAGTCGTTGATGTAGCCGTTGCCGCCCAGAAGCTGGATCGCGTCGAGCGCCATCAGAGTCGCCTTTTCGGCGGCGAACAGAATGCAGCCGGCGGCGTCCTTGCGCTCCGTCTGGCCACGGTCGCAAGCCGCCGCGACAGCGTAGACATATGCCCGCGCGGCGCTCATCGTCGCATACATGTCGGCGAGCTTGCCCTGAACGAGCTGGAATTCGCCGATCGGCTGACCGAACTGCTTGCGCTCGTGGACGTAGGGGACAGCCACGTCGAGACAGGCGGCCATGATGCCGAGCGGGCCGCCGGCAAGCACTGTCCGTTCGTAATCGAGGCCGGACATCAGCACCTCGACGCCCGCTCCTTCCTCGTGCAGCACGTTTTCGAACGGCACTTCGACATTTTCGAAGACCAGCTCGCCGGTGTTGGAGCCGCGCATGCCGAGCTTGTCGAGTTTTTGCGCCACCGAAAATCCTGGCATCGCTTTCTCGACGATGAAGGCAGTGATGCCGCGCGATTTGCGCTCGGGATCGGTCTTTGCGTAGACCACCATAGTGTCGGCGTCGGGGCCGTTGGTGATCCACATTTTTGTGCCGTTGAGCACGAAACGGTCGTTCTGCTTCTGGGCGCGCAGTTTCAGCGAGACCACGTCGGAGCCGGACCCGGATTCCGACATTGCGAGCGCCCCGACATGCTCGCCCGAGCACAGCGGCGGCAGGTATTTTTCCTTCTGCTCAGGCGTTGCCCAGCGGTTGATCTGGTTGACGCAGAGGTTGGAATGGGCGCCGTAGGAGAGGCCGACCGAGGCCGAGGCGCGCGAAATCTCCTCCATCGCCACGACATGGGCGAGATAGCCCATGCCAGAGCCGCCGAAATCGGGATCGGCCGTGATGCCGAGCACGCCGAGCGCGCCGAGTTCGGTCCATAGATGCGCAGGGAAGACGTTCTCGCGGTCGATCTCCGCCGCGATCGGCGCGATCCTGTCCTGGGCGAAGCGGCGCACCAGGTCGCGCAGGCTGTCTATGTCTTCACCCAGCCCGAAATTCAGCGTGCGGTCGTACATTTCGCTTCTCCCTGGCGTCGTCCGCGCCCACGAGGCGCCTTGTCATGGAAAGGTAGGTTTCTGCGACCTCTTCGACAGAGAGCCGCTCGTCCGGGCGGAACCAGACGATCACGCCGGTGATCATCTGGATGATGGCCATGGCGGTCATGCCGACATCGTCGACGATGAACAGCCCGGCCTCGGCGCCTTCGCGAAGAATCTGGCGCAGTTCCTTTTCGTAAGATCCGCGCAGGCGCAGGATTTGGGAAAGCCGGTCTTTGGAGAGGCTGCGCAGCTCCATGTTCGAGACATGGGTGGAATGGCGGCGGGCGACATGGAAACGGATGTGATTTTCGACGAAGGCCGAGAGCCGCGCGGCGGGGTCGGGCGCTGCCGGCCGCGCCGCCTCCCAGGCCTGCTGCAGACCCTCCATATGCTCGCGCATCAGCGTGAACAGCAAGTCTTCCTTGGTCGGGAAATAGCGGTAGAGCGCCGCCGCCTGGACACCGACTTCGCCCGCGAGTTGGCGCATCGAGACCGCCTCGTAGCCCTGGCGCGCAATAAGGCTGAGCGCCGCTTCGCGCGTCGCCGCCTCGGTCCTGCCGCCGTCCGACCCCGTCGTTCGCGCCATTGTCGCTCCTTGCGAAAGCAACAATAAAACGAACGTTCAATTAATTCAACTAGATTGAGGTCCTTGCATGAAAAGCGCTAACGGCTGAAACTGAGGCATGGCGGCAAAAAGCGCAGGTACTCTCGTCTATCGGAGGCGGGCAGAGGCGATCGAAGTCCTGCTCGTCCATCCGGGCGGGCCGTTCTGGCAAAAGCGCGATCTGGGCGCGTGGTCGATCCCGAAAGGCGAATATGCTGATAATGAGGATGCGGAAGCCACGGCGCGGCGAGAATTCACCGAAGAGACTGGTTGGACGATCGCCGGCGAAATGACGGCGCTCGGCGACATCAGGCAGAAAGCCGGCAAGACCGTTACCGCATTCGCGGCGGAATGCGATTTCGATCCTGCCACTCTTAAAAGCAACAGCTTCGAGATGGAATGGCCGCCGCGAAGCGGACGCCTCGCCTCCTTCCCCGAGGTCGATCGTGCCGCCTGGTTTTCGCTGGCGGATGCGCATGAAAAGATCTTCGAAGCCCAGCGGCGGCTGCTCGATCGGCTGGAGGAGCTTCTCGGCGGCGGTGTATAGCAGCCGCTGCCGGCCAACATTTTCCATCTGCCAGGCCCATGCGAAAGCAAGCAGTTTGCCGGATAGTGCGGAAGCCTCGCGAAAAGATCGATTGTTCTAAAATCCTGCCAGAGAAAGCCACGCCATGGATATGCCGCCTTTTCTCCTCGACCATTGGCTCGCAAAGTATCAGTTCGCATCGCCGCCCATTGCGTACGACCTGGCGTCGAGCACCGGGCCGAAATGGACCGTCCGCGAGTTGCTGTCGCTTGCAGGAGGCGGGTCACGCCTCGACGATGTGACGGTCAGCTACGCGCCGCCAGAGGGAAGCCGCGCGCTTCGCGAGGCAATCGGAGCGTTTCTCGGGGTCGATCCCGATTGGGTCGTGGTGACGACCGGCGCGTCGGAGGCGCTGTCGGTTCTTTTCTGTCTGGCCGCCCGGCTGGGCGGCAATGTCGTCCTGCCGTCGCCGGCATTCCCTGCCTTCGAGGTCATGGCGACTGTCTGGGGGCTTGGCGCACGCCATTACAGTATGGCCCGCGAAGACAATTATCGGCTGTCGGCTGCAGATGTGCTCGGGGCGACCGACGGCGAAACCGTGCTGGCTCTGGTAAACACGCCTCACAATCCGACGGGCGCGATCATGCCGCCGGACGAGATCGGCACGCTCGCCGCCGCGCTGGCGGAACGCAGCGTGCCGCTTATTGTCGATGAGGTCTATCACCCGCTCTATTTCGACGCGCGGCCGGCATCGGCGGCGTCCGTCGATAATGTCCTTGTGATCGGCGACATGTCCAAGGCGCTGTCGCTGGCAGGCCTGCGCATGGGGTGGATCGTCGATGCCGATCCCGAACGGCGCAAGAAGATCATCGACGCACGAAGCTATTTCACGATCAGCAGTTCGCCGGTTCTGGAGACGCTGGCGACCGATGCGCTGCTTCATCGCGAAGCGTTGCTGGCAAAGCTTCAGGTGGTTGCGGAAGAAAATCTCGCCGCGCTCTCGGCGCATATGGAGCGCGTGGCCGACATACTGGCGTGGGTAAAGCCTGCGGGCGGCACGGTCGCCTTCCCGTGGTTTTGCGACGGACCTGACAGCCGCCCGTTCTGCGAGGCTCTTGCGGCCAGAGGTGTGCTCGTGGCGCCGGGCGACTGCTTCGCCATGCCCGATCACATGCGCGTGGGATTCGCCGTGCTGAAACGCGACGAGTTCGCCGAGGCGCTCTCGATTTTCGAGCGGACCTTGCGTGAGCATTCGCGGGCGTGAACGCGCCGTGAAAACCGGATCAGCGGCGCGCCGCAGCCAGCGCGCCGGGCAGTTCTTCGGCAAACAGCGTCAGCTCGTCAGGCAATCCGACGCTGATGCGGATGCAGCGGTCGAGCACCGGCGCCATCGGCTTGCGGATGAAGATGCCTCGGGCAATGAGATTCTGAAGCACCTTGAGCGCGAATGCGCCGTCGCTGCCGCAATCGATCGTCACGAAATTGGTGGCCGAGGGTATGGGGGAGAGGCCGTTGTCGCGCGCGACGCTGGCGATCCGGTCACGCCCCGCCGCGACCTTGGCGACGACCTCATGGAGGTAGCTCTGGTCGGCAAGTGCCGCGAGCCCTGCGATCTGCGCCATGCGGCTAACGCCGTAATGGTCGCGGATTTTTTCGAAATCAGCGATAGCCTTGGCCTCGCCGACCGCATAGCCGCAGCGTATGCCGGCAAGCCCGTAAGCCTTGGAGAATGTGCGCATGCGCAGCACGTTGGGACGCGCGGTATCGATCGACGGCATGGCCGAGGCCGGCCCGGTCTCGCCATAGGCCTCGTCGAGAATCAGCATCGTCGTTTCCGGCAGCGCCTCGACGAAGCGCGTGATCTCATCCGCCTCCCACCATGTGCCCATCGGATTGTCAGGATTGGAGAGATAGACCACGCGGGCATCTTCGCGCCTGACGGCGCCGAGCAGGCCGTCGAGGTTTTCGCGGTCGTCGGCATAGGGAACGGTGACGAGGCGGCCGCCGCTGGCCGCGACATGGAAGTTGAAGGTGGGATAGGCGCCGAGCGAGGTGACCACCGCGTCGCCCGGCGCAACATGCATCCGGACCGCTATGTTGAGCAGCCCGTCTATGCCCTGGCCGACGACGACATTCCCGATATCGACGCCGAGATGGGCGGCAAGTGCGGCCTTCAGCTCGTAATTGTCGGGATCGCAGTACATCCACATGTCGCGCGCCGCAGCCGCCATGGTCTCGATGACGCGGGGGGAGGGGCCGAAGCTGCTCTCATTGGCGCCGATGCGCGCGCGGAACGGCTTGCCGCTGGCGCGCTGCTGCGCCTCCGGGCCGACGAACGGCACCGTTGCCGGAAGGGCTTCGACAATCGGCGTGAGCGGCGGGCGACTGGGCATGGGCGGGCACTCTGGTGCGGGCGACGACAGTTGGCCAGCGATAGCAAAAAACTCGCGGATTGCATGCGATTTTTCAGGGGCAGGCGTGCTGGACCAGCACAAAATGGGTTCAGCCCGCTCCCTCAGTGCGAGGGCCGGGCTGCGAAACCGGTTCGATCTCGTGGCGCACAAGTTCCTTGCGCGAGATGAAGGTGTAGAACATCGGCACCACGAACAGGGTGAACACCGTCCCGACGAGAACGCCCGAAAAGATCACCAGGCCCATGGAATAGCGCGCGGCCGCACCGGCGCCCGAGGCGATGATCAGCGGCACCACGCCGAGCGCCATGGCTGCGGTGGTCATCAGGATCGGCCGCAGGCGCACCTTCGCGGAGGCTACGATGGCTTCGCGCCGCGTCAGCCCATGCAGTTCGCGCTGCTGGTTGGCGAATTCGACGAGCAGGATGCCGTGCTTGGTTATCAGGCCGATCAGCGTGATCAGCCCGACCTGGGTGTAGATGTTCAGCGTGCCAAGACCGAGATTAAGCGGGACAATCGCCCCGAATATCGACAGCGGCACCGACATCATGATGATCAGCGGATCGCGGAAACTCTCGAACTGCGCCGCCAGAACCAGGTAGATGACGACGACCGCCAGCGCGAACGCGATCAGGATCGTGTTGCCCTGTTCGGCCTCCAGGCGCGACTGGCCCGAATAGTCGATGAAGAAGCCGGCGGGCAGCAGCGGCCGCGCGATGTTCTCGATCGTCGCCAGGCCGTCGCCTGTGGTGACGCCAGGCACTGGAAGCGCCGTGATCGTCGCGGAATTCAGCTGGTTGAACTGCTCGATCGAAGCCGGCGAAGCGTTTGTCGATACGTTCACCACCGCCGAAAGCGGCACCATTTTCCCCGAAATGCTGCGGACATAGAACTGGCCGAGCCTTTCGGGATTGTTGCGAAATTCCGGCGGCACCTGGGTGATGATGTCGTAGCTGTTGGAATCGCGGTCGAATTGGGCAATTGCGCCGCCGCCGGCGAGCAGGCCGAGCGTCGTCCCGATGTCCCGGATCGGCAGGCCCAGAGCCGCGGCGCGGTCGCGGTCGATGGTGATCGTCACCTGCGGCGCGTCGAAGGCCAGCGAGTTCTGGACGACGATGAACTGCCCGGACGCCTGCGCCTCCTGCTTGACCTGCTCGGCGACCTCGAACACCTGGCTGGGGTCGCCGGTCGACTGGATCACCAGCGAGATCGGCAGGCCGCCGCCGGCGCCGGGCAGGGAGGGCGGCGCAAACACCAGCGCCTGCGCGCCCGCAACATGCGCAAGCCGGGCCTGGATGTCCTGCTGGATCTCCGCTTGCGAACGATCGCGCTCGGCCCAATCCTTGAACGCCCAGACCGCGAAGCCGGAATTGGTTTCGCCGCCCATGCCGACGATCGAGAAATTCGCCCGCAGCTCCGGAATATCCTTGGTCAACTCGCGGATCTGGTCGGCATAGAGACTGGTGTATTCGGACGTGGCGTAGCGCGGCGCCTGGATGAGCGAGAACAGCGCACCGGAATCCTCTTCCGGGGCGAGCTCGCTCGAGGTCTTGAAGAACATGTAGCCGGTGACCCCCATCAGCGCGATGACGATCATCAGCGTCACCGGCCGGTAGTCCAGCGAGCCGGAGACCAGCCGCTCGTAGCGGTTTGCGACCCGGTCGAAGGTGCGGTCGACGAAGCTCTGGAAACGGCTGTGGATGTCCGCCCTGAGGATGCGCGCCGACATCATCGGCGTGATCGTAAGCGCGACGAAACCCGAAATGATAACCGCTCCGGCGAGCGTGACGGCGAATTCGCGAAACAGCGACCCGGTCAGGCCACCGGTGAACATCAGCGGCGCGAACACCGCGGCCAGCGTGATCGTCATGGCGATGACAGGCCCGGTGATCTCCTTCATGCCGACCGACGCCGCCTGCATCGGCGTCAAGCCTTCCTCGATGTGGCGGTGGATGTTTTCGAGCACCACGATGGCGTCGTCGACCACCAGGCCGATGGCGAGGACCATGGCGAGCAGCGAAAGGAGGTTGATCGAATAGCCGAGCGCGAACAGCAGGAAGCAGACGCCGATCAGCGAAAGCGGAATGGTGACGACCGGCATCAGCACCGACCGGAACGAGCCGAGGAACAGAAGGATCACCACGACCACGATCACCACGGCTTCGGCGATCGTCGTGAACACCTCCTCGATCGACGCGCTGATCGTCTCGGTCGCGTCATAGACCATGGTGATCGTCATGCCTTCGGGAAGGCTGGCCTGGAGCGCCGGCAGTTCGTCGATGACAGCCGCAGCGGTATCCAGCGGGTTGGCCGCCGGCGTCGGGAATATGCCGATGAAGGTGCCGGGTTCGCCGTTGAATTTCACGACCGTGTCGGTGCTTTCGGCCGCCAGCTCAACCTTGGCGACGTCGCGCAGCCGCACAATGTTGCCGTCCTCCGATCGCAGCGGCAGCTCCCCGAAAGCCTGCGGCGTCTGCAGCGTCGATTGCAGCGTGATCGAATAGGCGACGTATTCGTTCTTGGTCTTGCCCGGCGCCGACAGATAGTTCGACGACTGGATGGCGGTGAGCACGTCAGTGGCCGTCAAGCCGCGCGCGGCGAGCAGCACCGGATCGATCCACACACGCATCGAATAATTCGCCGCGCCGAGGATCTGCACCTCCGCCACGCCCTGCACGGTGGAAAGGCGCGGCCTGATGACCCGCTCGATATATTCGGTAAGCTGCTCCGAGGTCATGTTCGGGTTCTGCATCGCAAGATACATGATGGCGAACTGCTGGCCGGTGCCCTTGACGATGGTCGGGTCCTCGGCGTCGGTCGGCAACTGGCCCCGGATCTGCTGCACTTTCGACATGACTTCGGTGAGCGCAACGTCCGGATTGGAGCCGAGCTGCATCTGGACGGTGACGACGCTGGCCGAAGGGCGGCTTTGGGAGGTGACGTAGTCGATGTTTTCGGTGGTCGCCACGGCCGCCGCGATCGGCGCGGTGATGAAGCCCTGGATGAGGTCGGGGCTGGCGCCGGGATAGACCGTCGTGATGGTGATGACAGTCTCCTCGACTTCCGGATACTGGCGCACCGACAGGTTGAATATGCCCTGAAAGCCCAGGAGCAGGATCATGAAGGCGGTGACGAGCGACAAGACCGGCCGGCGGATGAAGATGTCGGAAAAACTCATTTTGCGGCCGTGATGTTTGCCGGATTGACGGCGTTGTCGACCCTGACCGGCGTACCGTTGGACAGCCGGTTCTGCCCGGCGGTGACGATCTGGTCGCCGGCCTCGATGCCCTTCAGCACCTCGACCAGCCCCTGGGAGCGGCGTCCGGTGGTGACGAAGACCTGATCGACGACGAGGGCGGGCTCGGCGTTCTCCTGATTCGCGGCCGGCGCCTCGGCAGGGGTCGCGCTTTCCTGCGCCGGCTGGGCGGGATCGGCAGCGCCGGCCTCGTCTTGTGCCGGCCGCACGACAAAGACGTAATCGCCGTAGAGGCTGGAGACTACGGAGGTCTGCGGCAGTGCAAGCACGCCGTCCTCCGCAGGCAGTTCCACGCGCACCTGGACGAACTGGCCGGGGCTGAGCTGGCCATCGGGATTTACGACCTCCGCCCGGATGGAGACCAGCCGCGACACCGGGTCGACCTTGGGTTCAATGCCGATGATCGAGCCGCTGAATTTCATGTCGGCAGAGTTGGCACCGAGCCGCACCGTCTGTCCGATCTCGACCAGGTCGAGCTGCTGTTCAGGGATCGAGAAATCGACACGCATCGTGTCGAGATCCTGCAGCGTGGCGACGATCGTACCGGGCGCGATATACTGGCCGCTATCGATGCGGGGAATGCCCATCGTTCCAGAAAATGGCGCCGTCAGTTGCTTCTGGTCGAGGACGGCCTGGAACTTGGCGACTTGCGAGGCCGACGCGTCGGCCGCAGCCTTTGCCGCCTCCACATTCACCTCCGTTCCGACGCCACGCCTTTGCAGTTCGAGCGCACGATCGTAGGCGGTCTTGTCGAGGGCCGCCTGCGTCATGCCGGCTGCGAGGTCGGCGCGTTCCACCGAGTCGTCGAGCTGGATCAGAACAGCGCCTTGCTCGACGCGCTGATTGGCGGAAAACAAAACGTCCTTGATTATCCCGGTCGTCTCCACCGTCAGGTCGACGCCACGCGCAGCGCCTACCGTTCCGATGGCCTCGATGCCGGGCGTCCATTTCATCGGCTCGACGACCGATGCCGACACGGTGACTGCCGCGACCGGCGCGTTGGCGAAATACTGCTCGATGGCTCGGTCGCGGAAAACGTTGAAGCCGACTATGCCGCCGACGACCAGCACCAGCAGGATGAAGGCGATGAGGAGGCGCTTGATCATGAATGACACCAGGCTCGAACGGTTCGACGACGAATGGCTGCGGTCTGCAAGCTTCATCGAAACCGCTATGCAAACCGCGGCGGTTACTGTACCGTCCGGACGGTATTGTCAACCTCCGGATGTGCTTCCGGACGAACTGTCAAAGGCGGCTTTGGGTCCATGAAAAAAGGAATGCGCGGGAAAATACTGTCGGCGGCCGCGGCTTTGGCCCGCGATATCGGCCCGGGAAACCTTTCCCTGGACGCGGTCGCGAGCCGGGCAGGGGTATCGAAGGGCGGACTGCTTTACCATTTCCCGTCGAAGTCGAAGCTGCTCCAAGCGTTGGTCGAGCAGCATCTGAGCGAATTCGACGCCGCCCTGAACGAGAAGGAAAAAGCGCATGGCGGCGGATCCAACAGTCTCGTTGCCGCCTATCTCGATCTGTTCGTCGCCGAGCAGGCCTTGCCACCGCCGACCGGCGTGCTCGCGGCCTTGGCTGAAAATCCGGAGCTTCTGGTACCCGTGAGCCGCTTCAAGCGCCGGCTGCTCGATCGCCTGAAAGCCAACGCAAAGGACGAAAACAGGGCGCTTGCCGTATTCCTGGCGCTGGAAGGCATGCGCAGCCTGCGGCTTTTCGAGACGGACATCCTCACGCCGGCGGAACGGGAAGCCGTGCTGGGCTTTCTGGCGATGCTGACCGCGGATCCCGGATAGCGGGGCGCCAAAACAACGAAACAGCGGGCGCAGAGGCCCGCCGTTTCGAATGCGCGATGCTCGCGCTGCTACATGCTTTCAATAGCGCCGCAGAACTCGCGATACTTGATGGACGGGTTGCCCTCGCAATCCCGCAGCATCGTGGTGCGGTTTTCCTCCGACATCGCCGCCCACGCGGCCCTCATCTCCTCGACCGGGCGCAATGTGGTCATGGTTTCGTCGGTGTAGAACGGCCCCATCAGAGTGGTGTCTTCCAGAGAACTGGTTACGGTCGGGTCGACCGCTGGGGCCGGGCCGGTGTCATCCTGGACGGGGGCCGTCTGCGCAAAGGCGCCGCTGGCAAGCGTCGCCGCGAGAACTGCGATCGGGAGCACTTTGAGTTTCATGACGATTTCCTTTCCTGTTCGAAGGGGATCGATCAGCAGGCGATCGTCAGAAAAACGGGCGGACGGATCGAAGGTTCCGGTCCTTTTCGCCCGCCAGAGGAGTTCTAGGCGGTCCTGCGTTCGAGGACGCCGACGCAGGAATCGAGGTCGTTGGTCGCGAGATGCGCGTAGCGCATGGTCATCTGGAGGGTTTGATGGCCAAGCCACATCTGGACACGCCTGATGTCGATGCCGCCCTGGACGAGGCGGGAAGCGCAGGTGTGGCGCAAGATATGCGGAACCACCTGCAGATCCGTACCCAGGCCGATCTCCGCTTTGGCGTCGTTCCAGACGGCGCGGAACTTAGGCTGGTTCAGCATCGAAAACGGTCCCTTCGCCCGGACGCCACCGACGATCAACGATTCCCGTGCGCGGGCCGTGAGCGGGACGGTGCGGCTACGCCCCGACTTCGTTATCCAGAAGGAGACACGATGATCGTGCACGTCGTTCCAGATGAGCCCGATGGCTTCGCCCAGGCGGCAACCCGTGTCGACCAGGAAGATGCAGAGCCGGTAGCTGTTCTCGCATCTGGCCTTCACGGCCGAGAACAGGCGGTCCTCTTCCTCTCGCTCCAGAAAGCGGATTCGTCCGGCGCGCTCTTTTTGTCGGCGGAATTCCGGAAGGTTGTGGATATTTCCCATTTTATACGCCTTGCGCAGCAATTTGCTCAGCGCCGCCATCTTTCGATTGATGGTTGCGTTGCTGTTGCCGCGTTCGCGCAATTTTCCGATCAGACCGTCGACGGTATCCTGGTCAAGAACGCTGAAGCGTTCTCCAAGCAGTATCTCGTCTAGTTCACCAAGGAAGGAACTGACATTGTATTTGTGTTTTCCGTCGTCCCACAAAATGTCTTTATAGAGGGAAAAAAGGTCGGCTATGCTGAACGATTCGACTTTGCTAAGCTTGGAAAGCGCATAGTCCGCCGTTTGCGAGCTGAAGGAAGTGAAGGATATACCATCCTTCCAAAGCCTATTGTCGTCGTCAAGTTTCATTACTCAAGCGCCCCCGCTCCGAATAAAAAGACGACGAAGCACAAGCACGAAACGTAAGAAAAAGACAATAGCGAGAGACACGTCAGCCTCAAATCGCGATACGCAAAATTCCGCCGCCCGACAGGAATTTCGCTCTACGGTTATATCCCCTCTGTCAGACCCCTGATTTGATTCCGGTCAAAATCGCGCCGATAGCGGCTTCACGATTGGTCTTACGAAAAGTTGACCCGGACAAAGCTGCCCGGGTCAACCTGCGCACCGAAGTGCTATTAGAACGTGCGCTGGAAGCGGAGGAAGCCGCCGATCTCGTCGCTATCGTCGTCGAGGTCATCGTCGAAGTTATCGACATAGACGATTTCAGGCGTGATCACGAGGCCCGGAACGAGCGTGTAGTTCACGTTCGCAACGGCAGCGAAGTTTTCCTCTTCATCATAGGAAAGCTGAACGTTGATCTTGGCCTTTTCGGAAACGGTGAAGGTGCCACCGCCCCAGACAGCCCAGTCGCCACCCCAGTTGGCGTAGTAGTTCGGGCCATCATCGTCGAAGAAGCCATCGAAGTCATCGTTAGAGCCGAAGCCGGCCATGATGAAGAGCGAGAGCTGCTCGGTCGCGTTCACGTCCAAACGAACCTTTGCGGCCCACTCTTCCCAGTTGGCGTCGTAAGCGGCAACAGCCGAGACGCCGCCCCAGCCCTGCGTCCAGGCCAGACCGCCGACAACATGCGGAATGTAGCTGTCGAGACCATAGCTGGCGGTGAAGGAATCGGTGAAGACGCCATCGCCGTCAAAGTCAGCAGCAAACGTTTCGGTGCCGTCGCCTTCTTCAAGAGCGATCGCGGCCGAGAAGCCGTTGCCGCCGGTGAAGGTGTAGGCGATCTGGTGCGTGCCGAACGGGCCATAGCCGACGATGTCGTCGTTGATCACGCCGCCGGCATAGCCGGTGAAGGTCGAGAACAGCGAGTCGGTCTTGCCGATGCGGAAGCCGCCGAGTTCGATGTAGGCATGTTCGATGCCCATAGCGTCGTGGGACTGAACGAAGCCGCCAACTGAGCTGTCAGTTGTGAACTGGAAGTTGATCGCGGCGTAGGTGCGCAGGGTGCCGAGTTCGGTTTCCGAACGGCTGTCGACGCGCAGCTGGAAG
>NZ_AHAM01000266.1 GCF_000236565.1 Mesorhizobium alhagi CCNWXJ12-2
TCGAGGCGTGCGCGTTCGCGGGCTCGGAGCCGGCGCATCTCGAACTGAATGGCGACGGCACGGTGACGCTGCTGATCGGCACCCAGACCAACGGGCAGGGCCACGCCACGGCGTACGCGCAATTCGTCGCCGAAAAGCTCAACATCGACATTTCGAAGGTGAAGATGCACCAGGGCGACACCGACCGGCTCGCCACGGGCGGCGGCACCGGCGGCTCGCGCTCGATTCCGCTGGGCGGTGTCTCGGCGGCGCGCGCCGGCGAGGATCTGGCGGAGAAGATCCGCAGGATCGCCGCCGACGAACTCGAGGCTTCGGCGGCCGACATCGAACTGGTCGACGGTTCGGCCCGCATCGTCGGAACCGACAGCTCGATCAGCTTCGCGGACGTGGCCAAGGCTGCCAAGCAGCCCGAAGACCTGACCGGGTTCGGCGAGTTCGTGCAGGACGAGGCGACCTATCCGAACGGCACGCATATCTGCGAAGTCGAGATCGACCCTGACACCGGGCAGACGGAGATTGTTGGCTACACCATCGTCGATGATTTCGGCGCGACGGTGAACCCGATCCTGCTTGCCGGCCAGATACATGGCGGGGTCGTGCAGGGCATCGGCCAGGCGCTGAGTGAGGACACGGTCTATTCCGAGGACGGGCAGCTCCTGACCGCGAGCTTCATGGACTATACGATGCCGCGCGCCGACAATTTTCCATTCTTCCATTTCGAGACGCGCAATGTGCCCTCCACCACCAATGCGATGGGAATCAAGGGCGCGGGCGAGGCCGGGACCATCGGCGCGGCCCCGGCAGCAATCAACGCCGTCACGGACGCGCTCTACCGCGCCTACGGCATTGGCCATATCGACATGCCGGCGACGCCGCACCGGATATGGTCGGCCATACAAGGCGCGGCGGAGAGGTGACGCCCGGTTCGTCACGGCGCAGCAGCAGTCCGCTTACCGGCATCGCCTTCAAGGTTGCCTCCGTGGCGATCTTCGTGGCGATGTCGTCGCTGATCAAGGCGGCGGGGCAGCTTCCCGCCGGCCAGATCGTCTTCTTCCGCTCGTTCTTCGCGATGCTGCCGATCCTGGTGTTCCTCGCTTGGCGCGGCGATTTGTGGACGGCGTTTCATACCACGCGGCCTATGAGTCATGTGGCGCGCGGCGTCGTCGGCGTCACTGCCATGGGGCTCAGCTTCTTTGCGCTGACGCGCCTGCCTTTGCCCGAGGCAATCACACTGAACTACGCCCAGCCGCTGCTGGTGGTCGTCATGGGCGCGATCTTCCTCCGCGAGATCGTGCGCGCTTACCGCTGGAGCGCGGTGGCGATCGGCCTGATAGGCGTCTGCATCGTCTCCTGGCCGCAACTGACGCTCTGCCGTGCCGGCGCGGCGATGGAGCATCAGCAAATGCTCGGTGTCATCGCCGCACTTGCAGGGGCCGCCGTTTCGGCGGGCGCCATGCTTTTGGTGCGCAGCCTCGTCCATACGGAAAAGACCGGCACGATCGTGCTGTGGTTTTCGCTGACGGCGAGCGTCATTTCGCTTTTGACCTTGCCGTTCGGCTGGGCAGGGCTTTCCGCGGCCCAGACGGCATTGCTGGTTTCGGCCGGGATCAGCGGCGGCATCGCGCAATTGCTGATGACGGAGGCCTACAGGCACGCTGACGTATCGACCGTCGCGCCGTTCGAATACACCTCGATGATTCTTGCCATCGCGGTCGGCTATTTCGCCTTCGGCGATATCCCGACCATCCATACGCTGGTCGGCGGTGCGATCGTGGTGGCTGCGGGTCTCTTCATCATCTGGCGCGAGCACCGGCTTGGTTTGAAACGCGGTGCGGCGCGCAAGGTCACTCCGCCGCAGGGGTGAGAGAAGCGAGTTACTTCGCAGCCAAGTTGCGAAGCGCCGCTCCCGTTTTCCTCGTCCGCCGGAAAGAAGGATTCGATCGCCAGTTCCGAAAGCGTCACGTCGAGCGGTGTGCCGAACACGGTGATGGTGCTGATGAAGGACAGGATCGCGCCGCCTTGCCGGATGCGTAGCGGGTGTGCGATCGCCATCGGGTCCGGCTGCGGCGGGCGGCCGGTCCGCGGCGCGCCGGGATAGGACAGCAACTCCTTTTCAAGTTCGGCCAGCACCGGGTCGGCCACGGCGTCGTTCTGGCGCTTCAGCCGCTCGATCAGATGCGCCCGCCATTCGTTGAGGTCGAGGATGCGCGGCGCAAGCCCGCCAGGGTGCAGGCTGAGCCGCAGGACGTTTACCGGCGGCGCGAGCAGCGACTGTTCCGCTATGTCTTCCAGGAACGGCCCGATCGAGGCGTTGCCGGCGATCAGGTTCCAGTGGCGGTCGACCGCGATGGCCGGATAAGGTTCGTGGCCCTTGAGCACCAAATTGACCGCCTTCATCGCCGGTGCGAGCGACGGGTCTTCGAGCGGCCGCTCGTTGAAGCTCGGCGCATAGCCCGCGGCCAGCAGCAACTGGTTGCGCTGGCGAAGCGGGATGTCCAGCTGCTCGGCGAGATGCAGCACCATCTCGCGCGACGGTGCTGCGCGTCCGCTTTCGACGAAGCTCAGATGCCCCTGCGAGATCTCGGCTTCCGAAGCGAGGTCGAGCTGACTCATGCGGCGGCGGGTTCGCCATTCGCGCAGCATGGCGCCGAACGGTGGGGCAGGGGAGGGGGCGGAGGCTGTCGTGTTCATGCGCCGAAACTATCCCGATGCGCGATGCATTCCTATTACCTCCCGCATAATCGCCAAGGCGCGGCGAACCCGGCAATCTCCAGCCATGGCCGAAGCGAACGGCCGGACATGAAGAGCAACAGGAGATTCCGCCATGACCGTCACCATGACCCCTTTCCTCCGCAATATTCTGGCAGCCGACGCAGCCGTCAGCGGCGCTGCCGCCGTCCTGATGATCGTCGGCGCGCCCTATCTTTCGCCGCTGCTCGGCCTGCCGTCGGGGCTGCTGTTCTGGGCCGGCGTCGCGCTGGTTCCGTTCGTGGCGCTGCTTCTCGGCGTGCTTCGCCGGCAATCCGCGCCGCGGCTGATCCTGATCGACATCATCGGCATAAATGCGCTCTGGGTGGCGGCCAGCTTCGGTCTTTTGTTCAGCGGCCTGGTCACGCCCAATGTGCTAGGCATCGCCTTTGTGGCGGCGCAGGCGTTGGCCGTGGCGGTGCTTGCGGAGCTTCAATTCGTCGGCATGCGCCGCGCGGCGAATGGGGCGGCGGCCTGACTCTAGCCTAGCTGCTTCAGCCGCGCCTTCACCTCGAGGAAGTCCCGCCACGCAAGTTTCTTGTGGGCGGGATTTCTCAATAGATACGCCGGGTGCAGGGTCGGCATGGTCGGGATCGAAACGCCCGAAGCGGTCACATGCGATCGCCAGTTGCCGCGCAGGCGCAGGATGCCGTCGACGGTATTGAGCAGCAGTTTCGCCGATGGTCCCCCGAGCGTGATCAGCAGCTTCGGATCGGCGAGTTCGATCTGCCGCTCGATGAACGGACGGCAGATTTCGGTTTCATGCGGCGTCGGCGTGCGGTTGCCGGGCGGCCGCCAGGGAATGACGTTGGCGATATAGACCGAGTTTCGGTCCAGCCCGATTGCCGCGAGCATCCGGTCGAGCAATTGGCCGGAGCGGCCGACGAATGGAAGACCCTCGACATCCTCGTCGCGCCCCGGCGCCTCGCCGACCAGCATGACCGCCGCATCCGGATTGCCGTCGGCAAAGACGGTGTTCTTGGCCGTGAATTTCAGATTGCAGCCCTCGAACCGAGCCATGTGCTCGCGCAACTCGTCGAGCGTTGACGAATTCGCTGCAAGTTCGCGCGCCAGCGCCGCCTGCGCGCCATCGGGCACGGCGGCTTTGGGGCGTGAGATCGGCGCTGGCCCCTCACCCTTACGCTCTCCCCGTGAAGGACGGGAAGAGGGGGGCATCGCCGTGGGCGTCTCCCTCTCCCCGTTTTTCGCGGGGTGAGGGTGAGGGGCAGCTTCCACTGCGGGCCGCTTGTTCTCCTCGAACCTGTTCACCGGCTCCTCGACCAGCGCATCGTATGCGCCGGCTTCGGCATAGAAGGCGAGCAGGTCGCGAAGGTCCGGAGGCTGGTTTCGAGCGGCCGAGTTCATGGCGGCACATTCCTCCGCGGGCGGGGCGATTGCAAGTCACGCGGTCGGGATGCGCGGATCCTGCACCAGATAAAATTGCCGCTTGGGCGTGAAGTCGGTGATCAGGAAGCTGAATGCGCCGGTCCTGCCCGGATCGATCTTGCCGTTGCGAAACCGCAGCTTGTCGTAGGGCTCGAAATCGCGGCTGAACTCGGCGAAGCTGTCGGAAGAGATGTTGGACTTGTCCGAGGTCCTCTGATCGAAGGACAGGCCGTCGCCGAAGACGCTGGCTTGCCCGAGCAATTCCTGCAACTCGAACTCGAACTCCACCCAGGCCTGCCCGCTATTGTTCAGAAATTCGACGCGCATGTATAGAATCCCATTGGCGTAGAAATCGGGGGATTCGAACGGCCTGATCGGGCGCGTCGTTCGGATGACCAGCGTTACCGGCGTCGCCGACAGCAGCTCCTGCGAGACGACGATCGGGTCCGCCTTCGTCCCCATGCCCCTGACGCCGGTTATGTGAAAGCCGCCGAGTTCGTCGGAGAACGAATAAGCGCCGGCGAGCCAGAGCCCGTCATCGCCCACTACCTGGGCGCGAGCTTCGACAGAGGCGAGCAGGAAAAAAAGGGCGATGCTTCCAAGCAAGTGCGATACGCTGCCGCGTCCGGGACGCAGGCATTGCAGAATGCATCGGAAAAACCTTGCGCACCGCATGCCTTAATATGAATGAAAATTCAGCCGGCGAACATATCTATTCGGTTGAATTGGCCAGCGCTCCGCTAAATTGACGTTTACGTGAACGTTAGATATGGCTGTCGGCGTAGCGCAGGCATGCGGCCGAAACTGTGACAAGTGCGCCCGTTTCGTGTCGCTTCCGGATAGGCTATTGAGCGCCATTGCCAGCAAGATGCCTGGGTCGCGGCGGGAAGCCTGAAAAAGGGACACGCGACTGGGGAAGCAGCCAGTGCGGAGGAATTGATGAGCGAGATCGAACGCGAGAGCATGGAATTCGACGTGGTCATTGTCGGCGCAGGGCCGGCCGGCCTCGCCGCCGCGATCCGCCTGAAGCAGGTCAATCCCGAGCTTTCTGTCGTGGTGCTGGAAAAGGGCGGCGAGGTCGGCGCGCACATCCTTTCGGGCGCGGTGGTCGATCCGATCGGCATAGACCGGCTGCTGCCCGGCTGGCGCGACGAGGAGGGCCATCCCTTCAAGACGCCCGTCACCGACGACCAGTTCCTGGTGCTTGGCAAGTCCGCTTCCGTCCGCCTCCCCAACTTCGCAATGCCGCCGCTGATGAACAATCACGGCAACTACATCGTCTCGCTCGGCAATGTCTGCCGCTGGCTGGCCGGCCATGCCGAGGCGCTGGGGGTCGAAATCTATCCGGGTTTCGCCGCCGCCGACCTGATCTACAATGATGCGGGCGCGGTCACCGGCGTCATTACCGGAGATATGGGCGTCGAGCGCGACGGGTCGCAGGGGCCGGGCTTTGCGCCCGGCATGGCGCTGCTCGGCAAATATGTGCTGATCGGCGAAGGCGCGCGGGGCTCGCTGGCCAAGCAACTCATCGCGAAATACCAACTCGACAAGGACAGCCAGCCTGGAAAATACGGCATCGGCCTCAAGGAGCTCTGGCAGGTCAAGCCGGAGAACCACAAGCCTGGCCTCGTCCAGCACACTTTCGGCTGGCCGCTCGACCTGAAGACCGGCGGCGGATCGTTTCTCTACCACCTCGAGGACAACCAGGTCGCTGTCGGTTTTGTCGTGCACCTGAACTACAAGAACCCCTATCTCGCCCCGTTCGAGGAGTTCCAGCGCTTCAAGACCCATCCGCGCATCCGCGGCACCTTCGAGGGCGGCAAGCGCATCTCCTACGGCGCGCGCGCGATTACCGAAGGCGGCTGGCAGTCGGTGCCGAAATTGTCATTCCCAGGCGGCGCGTTGATCGGCTGCTCGGCCGGCATGGTCAACGTTCCGCGCATCAAGGGTTCGCACAATGCGGTGCTGTCCGGCATGCTGGCGGCCGAGCACGCCGCGGCCGCGATCGCTGCCGGCAGGGCGAACGACGAGCTGGAAGCCTACGAAAACGCCTGGCGCGACACTGATATCGGCAAGGATTTGAAGAAGGTCCGCAACGTCAAGCCGCTCTGGTCGCGTTTCGGCACGGTCGCCGGCGTAGCGCTCGGCGGCTTTGACATGTGGACGAATACCCTGTTCGGCTTTTCGCTGTTCGGCACGATGAAGCACGGCAAGCCGGACCACGCAACGCTGGAACCCGCCGAAAAGCACAAGCGGATCGACTACCCCAAGCCCGACGGCGTGCTGACCTTCGACAGGCTGTCGTCAGTGTTCCTGTCCAACACCAACCATGAGGAAAACCAGCCGGTCCACCTCCAGGTCAAGGATATGGAGTTGCAGAAGCGCTCCGAATACGGCGTGTTCTCGGGTCCGTCGACCCGCTATTGCCCGGCCGCGGTCTATGAATGGGTCGATGCCGACGGCAATGCGCTCGCCGGTGGCCCAGGCGCCTCAGAGAAGGGCGGCGAGGTCTCGCACACCGACCCGGAAGCGCGCTTCGTCATCAACGCGCAGAACTGCGTCCACTGCAAGACCTGCGACATCAAGGATCCCAACCAGAACATCAACTGGGTGCCGCCGCAGGGCGGCGAAGGGCCGGTCTATCCGAATATGTGATCTGGTCTTATTGAGCGATGATTGAGGGGGCTACTCATGATTCGAGTTGCGATAAGGATCGCTGCAGCGGTCGCAGTTCTTCTAATGGCAGCGAGCAGCAGCTTTGCTGACGTACGCGTCGTCACTGAAAAGCAGACATATCCGGTGTCCGGCAGGACAGGTGCTGAACTCTACACATCCATGCAGAAAAAAGCGCCTAGGAGAACAATCTTCACTCAAGATCTGGCGCAGTTCAGATTCGAATTTACTGTACGCCACGGCATGGGTGTTGATGGACGTGTGTGTTCTATCCAAGGCGGAACCTTCAACGTCAAGATGACCGTGACATACCCTCAGACCATCGATAAATTGTCACCGAAAACGGGTCAGGCTTGGGCGCGTCTAATAGCCGACATGCATCGCGCAGAGGCGGCGAGAACTCGGATCGCAAGACAATCCATGCGCGACTTGATGGACGCCACCCTGCGGTTGAAAACTGCAAACGATCCGACTTGCACCAAAATACGAGGGCATCTCAACCGGCTTAGGAGAAAGGCATTAGCTGACCACGACGCTAGCCAGTATCGCTTCTCTAAGGAGAGCGCAGCCCTAGGCAGTAAATTGCTGGCAGAGTTGGCCGCTGCCAAATAGCCGATTTTGCATAACCGGATCATCCGATGCAGCCGCCCCCCGCAGCGAGCCGTTGAAAAAACCCCGGCGATGTGGTGTGATTGGGCTCTTGTTGGGAGCAGGGGCATGCGGGGGATCTGCATTGCATTGATGGCCTGCCTGGTCGCGAGCCCGGCGCTCTGCGGCGTCAGGACCTCGGTCAAGACGGAAACCTATTCCATAGTCGGCAACACCGGCGAGGCGCTGCTCGACGCCATGGATCGCAGGGGGCCCCGGCACGGCCTGCTCGCCCGCGCGATGGCGCAAACGCGCTACAAGATCGAATGGGACGTCGACTGGTTGAGGTCCGGCAGCAAGTGCCGCCTGAAATCCGCGGACGCGACCCTCTCCATCGTCTATCGATATCCGGAGCTTGCCCGACCGGCGCCGCGGAAACTCGAGCGACGCTGGAAGGCGTTTATGGCCGGTGTGCGCCAGCACGAGGAGATGCATGGCCGGCTTGCGCATCGGATGGTTCTTGTCGCTCACAAATCGGTATTGAGGCTGGCGAGGAAGGACGACCTCTGCATCAGGTCGAAGCGGCGGTTCGAGCGGATCATAGATGCCGTCTACGCGAAATACGAAGCCAGGCAAGCCCGGTTCGACGATCTGGAGCATGGTGAAGGCGGCAATGTCGACCGCCTGATCTTCATGCTGACGCGCGAGTAGCGGGCCGTTCAGCTTTTCTCAGGCGTCTCCCGATTGAGAAAGACGGTCACGGGGTCGGGCGAGGTTCGCTCGGCCGGCTTGATCGAGAATTCGACGAGGACCGGCCGGTGGTCCGAACCCGAATCCTCCAGCGTGCGCACGAAATTGACCTGCACGTCGCCCTTGGAAAAGATCTGATCGA
Organism: Mesorhizobium alhagi CCNWXJ12-2; assembly: GCF_000236565.1. Taxonomy (GTDB): domain Bacteria; phylum Pseudomonadota; class Alphaproteobacteria; order Rhizobiales; family Rhizobiaceae; genus Allomesorhizobium; species Allomesorhizobium alhagi. Next base: position 8,288 of record NZ_AHAM01000266.1, read on the forward strand.
TCGGCAGCCCGAAGGAGCGGAACCAGTCGGGCAGGCGACGCGACAGCCATGTCGCGCCCGGCGAAGGCGTCAGCGTCAGTCCGCCGGCCTGTGCAACGCGCGACACGGCGGCGCTCCACGGCGCTGCGTTCATATCGCCGGCAAGCAGCGCCGTATCGCCGAGCCTGGCAAGGCGTGGCGCGACATTGGCGATCTGCCAGGACTGCTCATAAGGCCATGGCCAACCGAGATGGAGCGCGGCGACCTCCACAGGCCGGCCGCCGAAATCGATTGCCGCGACAGCGAAGGCGCCGCGCTCGTCGCATTCGGGCTCAGTGTTTGCCACGAAGGGCCGCCGCGAAAGGATCGCGACCTGCCAGTATCGGCCGGGAAGCGAACAGACGATGCGATGCGGATAGGCGGCGGAGAGCAGATCGAGCTTTTGCGCCCACATCGTCGACACTTCGTTCAGCGTAATCACGTCGGGCTGGACGCGGCCGATCAACGACAGGATTTTTCCGGGTTCGGGATTGTCGAAACGCACATTCATGTGCAGCAGGCGATAGACGGCCCGTTGGTCCTTTGCAGGCAAAGCCGCGTGCACCTGGCCGAGCCAGGGCAGGGACATCGAGGCGGAGGTGGTGGCGACAGCCGCCGCCGCGAAAGCGAGCGCAACCGCCCCTTCCTTCACAAGCGAGCATGCAAGCAGCACAACCGCGCAGGCGGCCATCAGCGCCGCAAGGTGAATGCGAAAATGCGCGAAGGAATCGAAGGCCGGATGCACCTTCCCGAAAAAGCCGGCGATCAGCGGCAGTGAGAGCGCCGCTGCCGCGGCCAAGGCAAGCAGCGATATCATGGTTCGCAAGTTCGTCCGGTTCATCCGCGGCTCTTATCGGCAGAAATACGGCCCATTCATGATGGCCGCGGCCTGCAAATTACTGGAAAGCGGTTTCCGAAAAGCTGCGAAGTTTGCGCGAATGCAGTCGGTCCATCGGCATCTCGGCCAGCTTCTCGACGGCGCGGATGCCGATCGTGAGGTGCTGGGCGACCTGTCGCTTGTAGAACTCCGACGCCATGCCGGGCAGCTTCAGTTCGCCATGCAGCGGCTTGTCGGAAACGCAGAGCAGCGTTCCGTAAGGCACGCGAAAGCGGAAGCCGTTGGCCGCGATCGTCGCCGATTCCATGTCGAGCGCGATAGCCCGCGACTGTGACAGCCGCTGCACCGGCCCGCGCTGCTCGCGCAGTTCCCAGTTGCGATTGTCGATCGTGGCGACGGTTCCCGTCCGCATGATGCGCTTCAGGTCATAGCCCGACAGGCCGGTGACTTCGGCGACCGCCTCCTGCAGCGCCACCTGTATTTCGGCGAGCGGCGGTATCGGCACCCAGACCGGCAGATCGGCGTCGAGCACGTGATCCTCGCGCATATAGGCATGCGCAAGCACATAATCGCCAAGCGCCTGCGTGTTGCGCAGGCCCGCGCAATGGCCGAGCATCAGCCAGGCGTGAGGCCTGAGCACGGCGACATGGTCGGTGATGGTCTTGGCGTTGGACGGGCCGACGCCGATATTGATCATGGTGATGCCGCCGTGCCCGGGCTTCTTCAGGTGATAGGTCGGCATTTGCGGCAGGCGGGACGGCGTTGCGCCTCCGGTCGGATGCGTTTCGCCGGCGAGTGTGACGACATTGCCCGGCTCGACGAACTCCGAATAGCCTTCGCCGCCCTTGGCCATCAGTTCGCGCGCATAGACGCAGAATTCGTCGATGTAGAACTGGTAGTTGGTGAACAGCACGAAGTTCTGGAAATGCTGCGGGCTGGTGGCGGTGTAATGCGACAGGCGATGCAGCGAATAGTCAATGCGCTGCGCCGTGAATGGAGCGAGCGGCCGCGGCTCGCCGGGCACGGCCTCGAACGTGCCGTTGGCGATCAGATCGTCGGTGCCGTCGAGATCGGGCACGTCGAACAGGTCGCGGATCGGCCGCTTGATGCGTTCGGCGATCGAGCCGTCGACATGGGTGCCCTCGAGGAAGGCGAAATGAACCGGAATCGGCGTTTCCGATTCCGACACCACCACCGGCACACCGTGATTGCGCATGATCAGCCCGAGCTGCTCGACGAGATAGGGCTCGAACAGGTCCGGCCTGGTGATGGTGGTCGTGTAGTGGCCGGGCGACGGCATATGGCCATAAGCCTGCCGCGAATCCACCTGGGAGTATGACGATGTGGTGACGCCGACTTCGGGGTAGTAGGCACGGTATTTGCAGTTGATGTCGCCGCCATTGCCGAGTGCCACGAATGAATCGCGCAGGAAGGTGGTATTGCGCCGGTAGAGCGCATCAAGCGCCGCGACCGCTTCACGTGGGTCGGTGAAGCTCTGCCGCGCGAACGGCTCCGGCGAGGCGATTGTCTGTATCGGTTCGGGATAGATTCTCTTTTCCATGACCCATTATAGAGACTTGGAATGAGGCGCGGGAGGGGTGTGGACCGCGAAAGCTGGTCGCAGCGTAATTTTTACCCTAGCCCCGCTGCAGGCTCATGAGGATCACGAAGCCCATGCCCTTTTTCTTCATCTTCGGCGCATCGATCGTGGTGCCGATATCGCCGCGCGCCATGGGCACGGCCAGAACCGGCGCTGCAAGCAGCAGCGTGATGAACGCCGCCCGCGGCAGGAGCCGAAGCGTCTTGAATGTCTGGGCGGCGAAACGGTTCATTGTCATAAAGTCCAGAGGTGCAGTTCAGCTATTTGCGTTTGGGCGGGGCGCAGCGAAAACCATCTTCGAAGACGCAGGGCACGGCGATGCCAATGTCCCATGAACGGGCGGGGCGGCTCGACTGGGCCACGAGGATCGAAAACAGCATGCCGAACAGGGTCATGAGCAGGCAGACTATCGTGAACCGGCGGGCGAGCATGTGGGCCTCTCCTTCGATGGAACGCAGATTGCCTTGCCGCGGCTGAACCGGCTCTGATGCCCGCGTTCATCTGACGTTCAACATCATTGAGAGGCGTTCGGCCGGCTGCGGTTTGCCGGGTGCCCGGCGATCATCGGCCAAAAAGATCCCCCGAGCAGGCCTTCCGATCTCGATCTTCGAGCCAGAGGCCATAGTTCCAGTATGTGGGGGCGAAAGTTCGGCAGTTGCGTGCGGCGGATGAACGCACCGCCCTATGAAACTGTATCCGTCTCGCGGAGACCAAGTGCCGCAGGCTCAAAGCAAAAGCCCCGCGAACTCTCGTTCGAGGGGCCGTTCGCTGGTCTCTCTTTACTTTAGTTTCCGGTGGCAGCGACCCGCTACAGCTTGGTCCACTTCTGCGTCTTGCAGAAGATCTTGAGCGCGCAACCCGTCATATTGAGGCTCGATCCCGAAAGGCTGGCCGAGCCGGAATAGGTCTTGTCGTCGGCGGGGTCGGTGATCGTGCCCTTGTATTTGTTATCGCCGCTCGCATTCATCTTGCCGATCTGCTTGCCGGCATGCTTGCCGGTCTTCAGCGTGATGCAGAAGCCGCCGCCGCAACCGCCTATCGCAGCCGTCTCGCCGCTCTGCGTCTTCCAGTTGCCTTCAATCGGGTCCGCATAAGCGGCCCCCGCCAAAAGCAACGTTGCGGCCAAGGCCATGCTCATTTTGCGAAACATCTCGTGTCCTCCTCCCTTGGTGCTCGACGGGCCTCCGCCCGCTGTCCCTTTACGCAAACGTAAGCTAGTCCAGCCGTGGAAAAAACAAAAGCGGTGCCGCAGGGGAAGAACTGCCGGTATTTTAAGGCGACGTTTCCGCCTCCGGAAAGCGGATGCGAAACATGCGACCGGTTTTCGTGGTGAACGAAGTCTTTCGTCGAGGGGGCGAAATTTTCGGCAAATTTCAGCCAAATCCCAGACATTCCAAGCACCCATATCCCTAACGAATTCCGAAGTTTACCTCTTGTTTGAACTTTGTTTGCGGCAAATTAAGCACGCCATTTAACGACGGATTCAAGGCTCGCCGGCATTCTCCAAAACATCGGAAGAGCAGG
>NZ_AHAM01000265.1 GCF_000236565.1 Mesorhizobium alhagi CCNWXJ12-2
GGCAGGTCGCTCATCTGGCGGAAATCGCCATGACCGCTGGTCACGGTCATCATGGCGCCGGACGGATAGATGCGCGGTCCCTCGATGATGCCCTGGTCGATCGCGCGCGTGAGACCGAACGCCGGTCCGCCCACGTCGCGAACGGTGGTGAAGCCGCGCATCAGCGTATCCGTCGCCTCGTCGCCGGCCGCGAGAGTGGCGAAGCCGATGTCGCCCATCGCCTCAGCCGGGCCCGTCGCGATCAGCATCGCGTGCCAGTGCGCATCGATCAGCCCCGGCATCAACGTTCGCCCGTTGCCTGCGATGCGCTCAGCGCCCTCGGCCTCAATGGGATCTATCGAGATGCGCGCGATCACATTGCCCTGGACCAGAACGTTCGAAGGAGCGGAGAGCGCGGCGCCTTTGCCGTCGAAGATGCGGACGTTTTCGAAAAGGATGTTATCGGCGCTGGCGGTGGCGCACAGGCCGAGCACGATGGCTGCCGCGAGCATTTTTCGGTCTGGGCGAAGCATGGTGAAAGCCGCGCGGGCAGGAGAGAAGACGGCTGAGGCGCGGGACACGGCACGCGCCACGACCCTGACCAACTCCCGCAGCTTGAAAGACTTATCATCCACGGCGCTTCTCCGGCTTCGGGAGGTCACGGCACAAGATAAAGTTGTAGCGGCCGCGTGTCTGGCGGGCAAGGCGAATGTAGCCGTCCGCGCCAGTCGTGATCGGTCTTCAGGCCGGCAAGCGACCGCAACTGCGTGGCGAGGCGTTCAGCCGCGTTCCGGCGTGCCCGCCCAGGGCGCGGTTGCAAGACATTGGGCAAGGTAGTCCATGACGATCTTCACCCGCAGCGGCCGCAGCGTGCCGGGCGGCGTCACGAGGTTTATCGCGATCTCGTTGATATGCCATTCCGGGAGCACTTCTTCGAGCCTGCCGTCGGCAAGTTCCTCCCAGACCATGAACTCGGGCTGAAGGGCCATGCCATGCCCCGCAAGAAGCGCCGGGGCCAGGGCTTCGGCGTTGTTGAGCTTGAGTTGTCCGCGCACCGAAACCACGCATTCGTCCCCGATGGCGTTTTGAAACCGCCACTGCTCGGGCGACGGCAGGTTGGTGTAGATCAGGCAGGTGTGCCGTTCCAGATCACGCGGATGGCCGGGGCGGCCATGGCGGTCGAAATAGGCCGGCGACGCCACCAGGGGCCGGCGAACCGTGCAGAGCTTCCGGGCGCGCAGGGTGGAATTCGCCAAAGCGGCGATGCGGATGGCGAGATCGAACCCGTCCGAGACGATATCGACGAGATGATCGCTGAGCGAGAGTTCGATCTCGATCAGGGGATATCGGTCGAAAAAAGCCGGAAGAAGAGGAGCCAGGTAGCTGACGCCGAACGACATGGGCGCGGCGATGCGCACCAGTCCGCGAGGAACGACCGCCTGTTCGGAAACCTCGGCCTCCACCGCTTCGCCATCCGCGAGGATGCGCGTGGCCTTGTCACGCGCCATCTCGCCCGCCTGGGTGAGGCAGATGCGGCGCGACGTCCGATGGAGCAGCGTCACCCCGAGACGTTGTTCGAGGCGGGTGATCGCCTTGGAAACGGTCGGTTGCGAAATACCCAGCGCATCCGACGCGCTTGCGAACGAACCCGTCTCCGCAACCTTCGCGAACACGGCCCACGCTTCCAGGTCAGGTAGTCTCTTCATGCAAGATTCGGAATGGGTGAGTTTCCGTTCTTTCGATTTCAAAATGCAGCAACCTGCGTATTCTTTTTGCGATGTCAAGCGTGCGTCCACAGCATGTGAGGCAGCGGCGGATCCCTCCGAACTCAAAAGCGCCGGCCGCGAGCGACCGCGAACGAGGCGCTGTTTTTTTTGTGGATTGAGTTGAGGGTGCGGAGTTGGAAATGCCACGATTTCAGAACTGGGAAAAGGAACCGTGGAACTGGGGAAGATTTCGGCGGTTGCCGGTCGATTTTCAGATGTTCGCCGCCATAGGGGTTCTTGGAACAACCTCGGCGATAGTTCTGGTTGCGGCGCTCCTGACATTTTCCCACGCGTCATGACCAGTCCCTTGGCAGCATGAAACTCAGCCTGCAATTCATCGTGCATCCGGGCAGCAGGGAGCGCCTGGTGGTGATTCCCGAGTCGCAGTTTCGCGTGCTGGAAAAGGCGGCGGCAGAGCGGCATTCCGGCCAGAAGGGCAGAGAAGGCATGTCGTGTCTTCCAGGGGAAGTCCTCGACGCGATGGCCAAAGGTGAAAACCCGGTCCGGGCGGTGAGGCTCTGGCGGGGCTTAAGCGGCCGGCAGCTTGCGGAACTGGTGGGCGTAAGCGCGAGCATGCTGTCGCAGATCGAGCGCACCGGCAAGACCGGCTCCACCAAGACGTTCAAGGCGATCGCCTGCGTCCTGGACGTGCCGCTGGACCTCATATTTCCGGACTACATCGAAGAACCGTAGCGTCGGAACAGGCGCCAGTTCCTTCAACGATCTGCCGCAGAAGCAGAGACTCAGGCAACCAGACTGCCCGCGGCTCCCCGCCCGGAGCTGCGGGTAAATTTTTGCCGAGAGCAAGTGATTGCCCGCCTCGAATTAATCGGGAGTAAAGTTGAAATCTTTACTCTCAATTACTTTGAGTCAATTGTTATAAAATCTTTCCGCACATCTTTTCCTTCTTTTGAGAGGATGCCGGCAATCTCATCGGCGGGGGGCATTCAGGAGGAGACATGCGTAGCAATTATTCTGCCGCCCGTGCGCATCTGGAGCGTGCATATGACCATCTTCGCGGCAATGACGAGACCAGCAGGCAGGCTCGCGAAGCGCTGGACCTATTGATCGAGGCGCTTGCCGTGGCCGAGCACAGCCGAAGGCCGGTTGAGGTCGTGGGGTCCGGGTGAGGAAATAGGCCCGACATACTAATGCGCGATTCGCTAAAGCAGCTAGGAAAGCCGCCAAGAAGCTACAAGGGTATATCTTTCCATGTTATTGCATCGCGCATCGCCAGCGAGCGTTCCATAGCTTCGCGGAATTTGGCCTCGCTCTCTTGGAAGCGGCGCGAGCGCGGCCCCTCGGGTATTTCAACCGTGCCCAGGGCCGCTTCCAGTTCTTGGCGCAATGAAACCATCTCAGCGGTTAAAGATTCTAACGTACTAGCGGAGAGTACGAACTTTTGAAGTAGTGACTTTCCTTTTTGCGTTTCCCTCCGGATTTGGTCGAAATGGGCTGAGGTCATGCCAGACCAGAATCGCGCGGGCTCTCCGTTCAGCAGCCCCCAACTGGCGTGAACGATCTTGTTTCTCTTGATTCCAAACTCTCTTGTCCGCTCCAAGAGCGTTTTGATGCGGTCCTTCTGCTCGGGTCTGGGCAGGAAGTCGCATAGGCTAACCAGCATTTCGATTTGCTCTTTTGTGCCTACATTATCGAAGACGATGGTCGAAACTTCCGGCTCAAGATCGGTGATGCGCCGGAACAAAAAATTGCAAACAATTTCGATTTGACCCCAGATGGTCATGAATCTGCCGAGCGCAAGGTTCGGCATTTCGTCCGAAAGGTCGCTCTCCGGAAATGGAAGATTGTTCAGAATGATGGCAGGCATCTCAGAATCCCCTTTTCCTTCACCGACCGGTTCAGGCTTTGGTGGGTTGAGCGGGCGCGGCGCAAAAGCGTCGTCTCGCCGACTTTCAAACCTCTTGCGATTGCATGACCGGCCCCTATGATTGAAATAGGACTGCGCAAGCGCGTGGAACGGCTGCTGTCTGGCCTAGTTCGGCCAGACGACCTCAATCATTTGTTCCTGTTCGCCCGCGACAAAAATGATGGTCGGCAGACGATAAGAGAGATCGGTGATTTCATCGCGCATCGCGACGAACGGAACAAGGGAATTGTCACCGATAGCGTTCGTGAGTGGGCGACAATCGTTGCTTTCTTCGGCCCGACCTTCAGTCCGCGACAACCATATCCCTGGAACAAACTGCCTTCGCTGACCCCGGACTTCTTGAGGGTAAACGCCAGCCGGGTGAAAGCACAATCGGATCTAAAGTCGAAAGGATTAAGCCGGAGAGACATTGATCATGCGCTCCCGCGTATTCTGAATACCATGTCTCGAAATCAAGATGGCACCTACACCCTTGGTTCGTTCTCATCGGAAAAGGACGAGAGCATTTTCGACTACCTCGTTAGCGCTTTTATTCCAAGGAGCGCATTTGATGGAGATAAGTTATTTGAGGATTTTTGCGTCGTTTTGAAGAGTCGCTCTTTGATAAAAAGAGAAGAAATGGATACTTTGAAAACGCTTAGGAACGCAATTACTCTTCATGTGGCAGCGATTATGCACAACAGCGTGATCATTGTTAATAAACACGTTTCAATAACGCTTAGGGTTTCTCTTTCCAAAGACGAGGGTGTAACCGTTATGGCTGCTGCTCCAACTAGGGAGCCACCCAAAAAGGTAACATTTTGGGCAAGCCCGATGTATGTCGTTACAGGGAGATTGGAAGAATTGTGCAGTAATGCCCTTCTAGCAGCCGGTAAACTCGACGCGGCGGAACTAGAGATTGGCCCAGACAACAAACTCACGATCATCTAGACCCAGTCGCGCCTCATCTCCCGCTTCACCGCGAGACGTTCTTCATGCATTGGCGAAAGCGCCAGAGGCTCGGCTAGTCGCCGGGCCCTTTCCTGTCCTGACGCTTGTGCTACTCGTCGCTATCGTGCGGCTTTGTCGGGGGTCCTCACTAGGCGCTCCGTGATGAATAAGAATTTGCGCACTTAATAGGAAAATAATCCTTGACACCGTGACGGTGCTCTGGTAGGTTTTCGTTATCGTCGGAAAAGTGTCGGTGGCAGGATGCCGGGAGCGAAAGCTCCCCGTGCGTCATTTTCAACGACCCCCCTGTCCTGCCGGACATCTCCCCTCAAGGGGGGAGATCGGCTAGCACATGCGTTCGCGCGAAATCACAAAACAAAACGGAGAATTCTGCCATGCATCCGCCAGTTAGCGCTGTGCAGTGGGAAGCGCTTCGCGCCCTGCGCGAAGGCGCGCCGCCGACCTTTCCACGGCTTGCCGCAGCAGCCGACCTGAATCCGGCAACGGTCCGGGAGCGCGCCCTGCGCGACAATTGGCCAAAGCGGCGGTTTCCAAGGCAAGGCTCGAAGGCGAGCCAGATCGCGGCGCCGGAATGCGAAGCCGAGGCGGAACCGCTTTCCGACATGCCTGAGGGCATGTCTCTTGAGGACGTCCGCAAGCGGCTGGCCGAAGTGATGCCGCGGCTGCTGGGGAAGGCCGTCGCGCTCGCCGAACGGGGTGTTCTCGACAAGGCGCGCATCGACGCGCTCTTGTCGATGGGCCGCCTACTGGAACAGTCGGAAGCGGTCGCCCAGGCGTCAGCGGCCGAACAGCAGAAAAGAAGCGATGATGAACTCGCCGCAATGCTCGAACGGATCGACGAACGAATTATCGAACTGGCTCAGGCTTATGCAGAAAGGCTGGGCGGCGCGGAACATCGGGACGGAGCGTGCTGAGCGGGCCCTGGCCGAATGGTTCGGCAGCACCCGGTCCAAGCAATACCCGCTGGAGCTGCGGCCCGCGACCTGGGTGGTGACGGGCGGGCGCGGCGCCGGCAAGACCAGGCTGGGCGCCGAATGGGTGAACGGGCTGGTGCGCGGGCTGCCGCCTTTCAGCTTGAACAAGCGCAAATACAAGCGGATCGCGCTGGTGGGCGACACGCTGGGCGATGTGCGCGAGGTGATGATCGAGGGGCCTTCGGGCATCCTCACCATCTCGCGCCCGCCCCGGCCGCGCTTCGAGGCCAGCCGGCGCAGGCTGGTGTGGGACAATGGCGCGGTGGCGCTGATGTTTTCGGCCGAGGATCCGGAGAGCCTGCGCGGGCCGCAATTCGACGCCGCCTGGTGCGACGAACTCGGCTGCCCGGCGGTGGACAAGGGGCCGAACCAGCCCAACGTCTTTCCCGACCCGAAATCGGCGGAGAATGCGATCCCTTATTTCTCCAGCGCCGGCCGTTCGGACCTGGCGCAGCAGCGCTTTCTCGAAACGCACAATTCCTACTGGAACCCGGCGGATCCGGAGTTTGAGGAGGCGTACAACCCGCTGTCTCCCGTCTATGGCGGCCGCATGGTCGATATCGAACGCACCTATGTCTGGGCTTGGGATGCGCGGCCTTTTCCCGCCTTTCCGGCGCGCGGCGACCGCTGGGCCGACGGATTCAACTGGCATTGCGGCCATTGGCTGAACGGCCGGCTCGGCAATCCCGATGCTGGCGCGCTGATCAATGCGATACTGGCCGATCACGGCCTGCCGCCGGCGGATGTAGGCCACGCCGACGGCACGCTGCATGGCTATGTCGTCGCCGATCCGACATCGGCGCGGGCGGCGCTGGAGCCGATCGTCGAATTGTTCGACCTTGCGGTGTGCGAGGAAGCCGAAGGCCTCGTTTTCCGGCGCAGGGATGCTCAGAATGCGTCGCCGGCCGAGATTTCTGAACTCGTCTCGGACGGCGGCAATCCCGTGATCGAGACGATCCGGGCGCCGGACCACCAGCTTCCGGTCGAACTGGTGCTGGCGTTCCGCGAGCCCTTCGCCGAATACCAGACGGCGGCGGTGCGGAATGTCCGCTTCGGCGCGGATGGCAGCCGGCAGCAGACCATCGATTTTCCCGGCGTTATGGAGAGCGGGCAGGGCCGAGCGCTGCTCGACGATCTGATGCGGCGCATCTGGGCTGAACGCGAACAGGTGACCTTCGCGATTGCCGAGCATCGTGCCGACGTGAGGCCCGGCGCGGTTTTGCGCCTTCCGGGCGCGGATTCCGATTTCATCGTCACCGAGATAGAGGATGGCCTGGTCAGGAGGATCACGGCGCGGCAGATCGCGCGGACGCCGCCATCGCCATGGCTCCCCTCCGGCTTCGGGTCTGTCGCGGCGCAGGAGGCGTTTGCCGGCAAGCCGCACGCGCTGTTCCTCGATCTGCCGTCGCGGTCCGGTTCGGCTGCGCCGCAGGATCAGTTTCGCGTCGCGATCTGGCAGAAGCCCTGGCGAAGCCAGATCGTCCTGGCGTCGCCGGAGGATACGGGCTTCGGCTTTCGCACGGTGGTCGACAAGCCTGCCGATCTTGGCGTGCTCGTCGAGCCGCTGTCCGCCGGTTTCGAGGGGCGGATCGATCGCGCGACGGAAATTGCCGTTGCTCTCTTCGATGCGGAGGCGGCGAGCGTCAGCCGGCTGCAACTCCTGAACGGCGCCAATGCAGCCGCCATCCGCTCGGCTATCGGCGTGTGGGAGATCGTGCAGTTCGAGAGCGCCGAGGAGATCGAGCCGGGCGTGTGGCGGCTCGGCGACCTGCTGCGCGGCCAGCTCGGCACGTCCGACGCGATGGCGGCAGGCGCCCCGGCGGGTGCGGATTTTGTCATGCTCGACGATGCCGTGCAGCCGGCTGGCCTGCGCGCCAGCGAAGCCGGGCTGCTGCTCAACTGGCGCGTCGGACCTTCGGAGACGGATATTTCCGACGAGAATTTTTTCGCTCATGCGGGGATCGGCGGCCTGCGCGCGCACCTGCCGCTGTCGCCCGTCCATGTCCGCTGCCGGCAGAATGCCGGCGGCGCGGCGATTTCATGGGTCCGGCGCGGCAGGATCGACGCCGACGATTGGGGGCAAGGCGAAATCCCACTCGGCGAGGAGCGGGAGGAATATCAGATCGAGATCGCGGCGGCTGGCGGGCCGTCCGTCCGGGTCGCTTTATCGTCAGAGCAGAACTGGCAATACGCCTCGGCCGATATCGCCGCCGATTTCGGCGGCTTGCCGTTGGAAATCGACGTCACCGTCCGACAATTCAGCGCCGTTGCGGGCTTCGGGCTGCCGGCTACGCGCCGCTTCACCCTTTCATAGTCAGACTTTTGCAATTCGCCTCAACCAACAGGAGCATTTTATGACCGCAAGCAAACCCTGGTACCTGTCGCGTACGATCTGGGCGTCGCTGGTGACCATCCTCACCGCCGCGATGGGTCTGATGGGCATGTCAGGCGGGATAGACAATGCGGCGCTGACCGACGCGGTGCTGCAGGCGGTCACTGCGCTGGCCGGTGTGATCGCGCTCTTCGGCCGACTTTCGGCGAAGGACAGGATTGGGTGAGGGGTGGCAAGCAGAGACCGGATTGGTCTTGCCCTCCTTGACCGCTTCACCACGCGCTGTTTGACTGTTCATTCCACGTTCAGCAGTCCTGGGTTAGAACCGGCGCCATGAAAACGCTACGTTCCATCAGCCGGGTCACGACGCTCGCCCTCTGCGCGGCGGTGGTCGCCACGCAAGCTCCGGCCGCGCCTCTGGCGCTCCAGGAGCAGGCGGAGCCGATGATCGTGGCGCAGGCCGATTGCTACGCGATCGGCGAGCAGATCGCAGCGCAGAGCGGGGGGACGCTGGCGCGGGCGAGTTCGTCGAGCCAGGGCGGCCGGCCGGTCTGTGTCATCGTGGTGCTCGTGCCTGGCAAGGAAGGGCAGCGTCCGCGGCGGCGGGAAATCGTCGTCCCTGCGAATTGACGGGCTAAGGCCCGCTGTTTCCCCTATGCCAAAATCTCCCTATACCTGACGCTTCTTCAGCCAACGGGAACGTGATTCCATGCGGATACTCGTCGTCGAGGATGACAAGGACCTGAACCGGCAGCTTACCGAGGCGCTGGCGGATGCCGGCTATGTGGTCGACAAGGCCTTTGACGGCGAGGAGGGGCACTTCCTCGGCGAGACCGAACCCTATGACGCAGTCGTGCTCGATATCGGCCTGCCGCAGATGGACGGCATCAGCGTGGTCGAGCGCTGGCGGCGTGCGGGCCGCAAGATGCCGGTGCTGATCCTGACGGCGCGCGACCGCTGGAGCGACAAGGTTTCCGGCATCGACGCCGGCGCTGACGATTATGTGACCAAGCCGTTTCATATCGAGGAAGTGCTGGCCAGGGTGAGGGCGCTGATTCGCCGCGCCGCCGGCCATGCTTCGTCGGAACTGTCCTGCGGACCGCTGCGGCTCGACACCAAGGCGTCGAAGGCCGATGTCAACGGCGTGCCGCTAAAACTCACCTCGCACGAATTCCGGCTGCTCGCCTATCTGATGCATCACATGGGCGAGGTGGTGTCGCGCACCGAACTTGTGGAGCATCTCTACGACCAGGATTTCGACCGCGATTCCAACACGATCGAGGTTTTCGTCGGTCGCCTGCGCCGCAAGATGGGCATCGACATGATCGAGACGGTGCGCGGCATGGGCTACCGCATGCGCGAGCCGGAGGCGTGACGGACGAGACGTTCCAGCAAGAACCCCGACGGCGGGCTACGCCGATGACTTTCGGACCCCGCTCGCTGACATTCCGTGTCATCGCATTTTCCACGGTATGGGCGATCGTGGCACTGGTCGTCATATACACGGTCATCGCCACACTCTATCGCCAGACCAGCGAACGCGGCTTCGACAGCCTGCTCTCGGCGCACCTGTTCAATCTGATCGGCTCGGTTGGCGTCTCGGCCGCGGGCGAACTGACCGGCGGCCCCAATCTCGGCGACCTGCGCTTTTCGCGGCCGAATTCGGGCTGGTACTGGGCTGTGGAACCGGTTTCCCGCGGCCTGACGGGCGAATTGCGCTCTCCGTCCATGACGCGGGCCATTCCCTCGCCAAGTGCTGCCGAAGTGCCGTTCAACTTCGATTTCCAGCGAAGCTACGCAATGGAGGGCATCAGCGGCGAGGAGTTGGAGGTGTTCGAGAGCGAGTTCGTGCTGGATTCGCAGAATCGCGTCGGCCGTTTCAGGGTGATGGGCAACCGAAGCGAACTCGAGGAGGAGATCGCTCTCTTCGAGTGGCGCCTGTTCACATATCTGTCGCTGTTCGGCGTCGGCATGATCGCCATCAATGCGGTCGCCATTCTGCTGGGGCTGCGGCCGCTGAGCCGGGTCCGCGCCTCGCTCGCCCTGGTGCGGCAGGGCACGGCGCAGCGGCTCGACGGCCGCTTTCCCGCCGAGATCGAGCCGCTGGCCAACGAGACCAATGCGCTGATCGAGAACAATCGCCGCATCGTCGAACGTTCGCGCACCCAGGTCGGCAATCTCGCCCATTCGCTGAAGACGCCGCTGGCGGTGCTGTTGAACGAAGGCCGGGCGCTCGGCGGCGACAAGGGCAGGCTGATCGCCGACCAGGCGGCGTCGATGCAGAGCCAGGTCGACCACTATCTGCAGCGCGCCCGCGTCGCCGCGCAGCGCGACAGCGTGGTCTATCGCACGCCGATCGCGCCCTTGCTGCGGCGCATGGCGCGGGTGATGGAAAAGCTCAACCCCAGGACAAAACTCGCGCTGCGCCTGCCGGCGACGGATCTGGTCTTTGCCGGCGAGCGCGAGGATCTCGAGGAAATCGTCGGCAACCTGCTGGAAAATGCGATGAAGTGGGCGCGCAGCGCGGTGGCCATATCCGCCGAGCCGCTGGAGGACGGCGCCGCCAGCATGTTCGCGATATCGATCGAGGATGACGGCCCCGGCATCCCCGAGGAGGAGGCGCGCGAGGCACTGAAGCGCGGCAGGCGGCTGGACGAGACCAAGCCGGGCACCGGGTTGGGGCTGGCCATTGTCGCCGACCTGGTCAACGAATATGGCGGTCGGCTGCTGCTGGAGCGGTCCGCCATGGGCGGGCTGAAGGCGGTCGTTCAGCTTCGCAGCGTTCAGTAGAGAGTTGCATATGCTTACCCCATCGTCGGCCAAATTTCGGCCAAACATCGCCACTATCGCAACGCTGCTTCTTTGCGGTTGCGGCATTTTTCTCTATTGGTGATTTGCATGAACATTCGCGCGGCGTTCGTTGCCGGATCGCTGGCCATATCCGGCTGTACGACGATCGGCCTGGGCACCACGGATGTGGGCTCGGCTGCAAGCGGGCTCGCCAATAAAATCACCGGCGGCGACGATGGCGGTAGCGGCAAGGTGGCGGCCAAGATTATCGCAGCGATGAATGGCGGGCTTGTCGGCGGTCAGATCGGCGCGGGGATGGACGAACGTGACCGCCGGATCGCACTCGAAGCCGAGTACCGCGCGCTCGAATACACGCAAAGCGGCCAGCCCGCGACGTGGAAAAGCGACCGGTCGGGCCGCTATGGCACGGTGGTCGCGGCGCAGCCCTACCGCGTCGGCTCGCAGGACTGCCGCCAGTACAGCCATACGGTGTTCTTCTCAGGCCAGTCGCGCAATGCGCGCGGCACTGCTTGCCGCAACCCCGACGGAAGCTGGACGCCGCTGACATGAAATTCAGGTGATGCCGGCCTGCAAATGGCGGCTTTTCGAACTGAACCCTGGCGCATCCTTGGCCTGACGCGCGGCCAGAACCGTCAATCAGCCGCAGGCCGGCAATGTTGGCAGGCAGGCCGCGGCTCTTTATTGAGAACACCATGTTGTTCTGGGTCGTTGCCGCATTGTTGACGTTCGGCGCCAGCCTGGCGGTCCTGCTGCCGCTGGCCAGCCGGCCGAAGGCCGATTCGACCGATGCGCATGATCTCGAGGTCTATCGCGACCAGTTGTCTGAGATCGACCGCGATGCGGCGCGCGGGCTGATCGGCGATGCCGAGGCCGAGCAAGCGCGCGCCGAAATCGCAAGGCGTATCCTGAGGCTCGACGCCACCGGAAAATCGGCCACCGCTCCGCGTTTTGCCGGAGCAGGGCGGGCGATCGGCGCCGCCGCGGTGCTGGCCGTCCCGCTGATAAGCTGGGGCGTCTACGCCACGATCGGCTCTCCGGGCGTTCCTTCGAAGCCGCTTGAACAGAGGCTGGCGCAGAACCCGGCCGAGAGCTCGGTCGAGGAGCTCGTGGCGCGCGCCGAGGCGCATCTGGCCGCCAATCCGTCCGACGGGCGCGGCTGGGACGTGCTGGCGCCGATCTATCTGCGCACCGGCCGCTCCGCCGAGGCGGTGACCGCCTATCGCAACGCGATCCGCCTCGAAGGCGCGACCGCCGACCGGGCGGCCGGCCTCGGCGAAGCGATCATGAGTGCGGCTGGCGGTATTGTCTCTGCGGAGGCGCAGGCGGCGTTCGAACGAGCGCTGGTTCTGGAAGAGGGCCATGCCAAGGCGCGCTACTACCTGGCGGTGGCGCTGGCCCAGGAGGGCCGGACCGCCGAAGCGCAGGCGGCGTGGCGCTCACTCGCCGACGGCCTGCCGGAAGGTTCGCCCTGGCGCGAGGCGGTCGAGCAGGCAATCGTCGCGGCTGGAAGTCGCCTGACGGCGGGCGAAAGCGGCGCGGCTTCGGGCCCGAGCCAGGAAGATATCGACCAGGCGGCTGACATGCCGGCCGCGGACCGGACCGCGATGATCGAAACCATGGTCGCCGGGCTCGACGAAAGGCTGCGGCAAAATCCGCAGGATCCGGAAGGTTGGTCGCGGCTGGTGCGTTCCTACATGGTGCTGGGCAAGCCCGATGCAGCCAAGGATGCGCTCGACCGCGGTTTGAAGGCGCTGGGGCCGGCCACGGAAGAAGGCAAGAAGTTCGCGGAATTTGCCGCTACGCTGGGCGTGGCGGCGGCGACGGAGTAGAGGACGGATGACGCGAAAGCAGAAACGCCTGTCGGTGATCGCCGGCGCACTCGCCTTTCTGGGCGCGGCGACGGGGCTGACCTTCTATGCGCTCGGCCAGAAGGCGTCGTTCTTCTATATGCCGGCCGATTTGCAGGCGGCGACGCTGGAGCCGGGGCAACGAATCAGGCTCGGTGGGCTGGTCGAGAAGGGTACGATCGTTCGCGGTCAGGGAACCGAGGTCGCCTTCTCGGTGACCGACATGGAAAGCTCTGTTCCCGTGACCTATGTCGGCATCTTGCCGGACCTGTTCCGTGAGGAGCAGGGCGTCATCACCGAAGGCAGCTTCTCGCCGTCCGGCGTGTTCGTCGCGGATTCGGTGCTGGCCAAGCATGACGAGACCTATATGCCCAAGGAGGTCGCCGACAGCCTGAAGGCCAAGGGCGTCTGGCAGGAGAATTGAGCGGCATGGTCGAAACCGGACATTTCGCCCTCGTTCTGGCCTTCGCACTGGCGCTGGTGCAGTCGGTCGTGCCGCTGTTTGGGGCACGTACCGGCAATGAGCGGATGATGGCGGTGGGTGGTCCGGTAGCAATCACCGGCTTCGCATTGACGGCGCTGTCCTTCGCCGCGCTTACCCTGGCCTATGTGCAATCCGATTTCTCGGTCGCCAATGTCTGGGAGAACTCGCACTCGCTGAAGCCGATGCTCTACAAGGTCACCGGGACCTGGGGCAATCACGAAGGCTCGATGCTGCTCTGGGTGCTGATCCTGATGCTTTTCGGGGCGCTGGTGGCGGTGTTCGGCTCCAATCTCCCGGCGACGCTGCGCGCCAATGTGCTGGCCGTGCAGGGCTGGATCGGCGCGGCTTTCCTGCTTTTCATCCTGGCGACGTCGAACCCTTTCGTGCGGATCGTCGATCCGCCGATCGAAGGCCGCGACCTCAATCCCATCCTGCAGGATATCGGCCTCGCGGTTCACCCGCCGATGCTCTATCTCGGCTATGTCGGCTTTTCCGTCTGCTTTTCCTTCGCCGTCGCAGCCCTGATCGAGGGCCGGATCGACGCCGCTTGGGCGCGCTGGGTGCGGCCATGGACGCTGGCCGCATGGATGTTCCTGACCGGCGGCATCGCCATGGGCTCCTACTGGGCCTATTACGAACTCGGCTGGGGCGGCTTCTGGTTCTGGGATCCGGTCGAGAACGCCTCGTTCATGCCGTGGCTTGCCGGCACGGCTCTTCTCCATTCGGCGATCGTCATGGAAAAGCGCTCGGCGCTGAAGATCTGGACGCTGCTGCTCGCCATCCTGACCTTTTCGCTGTCGCTGCTGGGCACCTTCCTCGTGCGCTCCGGCGTTTTGACTTCGGTGCATGCCTTCGCCACCGACCCGAGCCGCGGCGTCTTCATCCTTTGCATCCTGACGCTGTTCATCGGTGGATCGCTGGCGCTTTTCGCGATACGCGCGGGAAGCCTGACCGCAGGCGGTGTGTTCCATCCGATTTCGCGGGAAGGGGCGCTGGTCCTCAACAATCTCTTCCTGACCACTGCCACCGCGACGGTACTGGTCGGCACCCTCTACCCGCTGGTCGTAGAGGCGGTGACGGGCGACAAGATCTCCGTCGGCGCGCCGTTTTTCAATCTCACCTTCGGACCGCTGATGGTGCCGCTGCTGGTGGTCGTGCCGTTCGGGCCGGTGCTGGCGTGGAAACGCGGCGACCTCTACGGCGCAGGACAGCGGTTGATGGCGGCCTTCGCCGGCGCGCTGCTGGCGGTGCTCGTCGTCATGATGTTCGTCGACGGCGCTTCGGTGTTCGCGGCTCTCGGCATCGGTTTGGCGGTTTGGCTGATCCTCGGAGCGCTGACCGATCTCGCGCTGAAATCGGGCTTCGGTAGAGTTTCGGGGCATGTCATGCTGCATCGCCTGGTTGGCCTGCCGAGATCGGTTTTCGGTACGGCGCTGGCCCATTTCGGCGTCGGGCTGACGACGCTCGGGCTTGTCGGCGTGCTGTCGTTCGAGCAGGAGAAAATCCTTGCCATGCGCCCCGGCGAGACGATGGAAATCGCCGGCTACACGCTTCTCTTCGACGGACTGACGCCGGCGCGCGGGCCGAACTACACCGAGGAGCGCGGGCGTTTCGAACTGATCGACGCGGACGGCGAGGCTGAAAGCGAGCTGGTTTCGTCGAAGCGCTTCTACACGGCCCGCCAGATGCCGACGACGGAGGCCGGCATCAAGACGATCTGGCCGAGCCAGCTCTACGTCTCGCTCGGCGACCCGACGGCAGATGGCGGCGTGGTCGTCAGGGTCTGGTGGAAGCCCCTGGTGACGCTGATCTGGACCGGCGGGCTGGTGATGATGATCGGGGGCGCTGTGTCGCTGATGGATCGTCGGCTCCGGGTCGGTGCGCCGTCGCGGGGCGCGCGTCCGGCTGCGGAAAAGCCTTCGCTGGGACTGCCGACATGAAGCGGGCGCTTGCCGGCCTTGCAATGGGCCTGGCTCTGCTCTTTGCAGCGCCGGCGGGGGCCGTTCAGCCGAACGAGGTCTTGCAGGACCAAGTTCTGGAGGCGCGCGCGCGAGATCTGTCGGCGCAATTGCGCTGCATGGTCTGCCAGAACCAGTCGATCGACGAATCCGACGCCGAACTCGCCCGCGATCTGCGGGTGCTTGTGCGCGACCGGCTGAAGGCCGGAGACAGCGACGCCGAGGTGATCGACTACATCGTTTCCCGCTACGGCGAGTTCGTGCTTTTGAAGCCTCGTTTCAGCATCCGCAACGCTCTGTTGTGGGGAACGCCGCTCATCCTGCTCATCGGCGGCAGTATCTTTGCAATCCTTTCCGTCCGGTCCAGGCGGCGAACCGAGACCAAACTGTCGGAAGAGGAGGAGGCGGCGCTGAGCCGCATACTCGCAGAGGTCGAGAAATAGCAGCGCTCTTCGCGTGCGCATCGCGCCCATCAGGGATTGCGGATCTCCGACAGTTTCAGTTCAAACACCGCTTGCGGGTCGGCGAAGCCTTTCAGCGTATGCAGGCCAAGATCGCGGATCATGCCCGATGGCAGGACCGAGGCGACTTCCTTCGAGCAGACGGCCTTCTTGTCGAGCAATTTGGCCGCGCTTTCGAGGCGGCTGAGATAGTTCACGGTCGGGCCAACGACGGTAAAGTCGAGGCGGTCGAGGCTGCCGATATTGCCGTAGACAACCGGGCCGACATGCATTGCGGCGACGAAGGGTTTTCCCGAAACGGCGGGCTGTCCAAAGGCGTGGGTGATGCTTCGGGCGGCGCGCATGCATGCGTCGTCACGGCCGTGCTCTTCGGCCGAGAAGACGGAAAGCACGCCGTCGCCGACGAATTTCAGCACATCGCCGCCCTCTGACCGCACTGCGTCGACGACGACCTCGAAGTAGCCTCCCAGGCTCTCCAGCAGATCGCCCGGCGGCAACCGTTCCGAAAGGCCGGTAAAATCGCGCAGATCGGTGACCAGCACCGTCGCTTCGATCTCCGTTGTCTGTCCGCGCCGGAAAGCGCCTTTGCCGATACGGTCGGCGGGACCGGCGCCCAGGTAGACTTCGAGCAGGCTCGCCATCGAGTGACGCATGGCCGCCGGCTCCAGCGCAGCGGCGATTGCCGGCGCCAGCGCCTCGATCAGCGCCACCTCGCGCTCTGAAAAGCCGCCGGGGCGGTCGGTGGTGAAGGCTCCAACCTGAACCGATCCGTCGCCATATTCGATGGGAAGCGCGAGATAGTCGGTGCTGCCCGCCGCCGCCAGTTCGAACAGGACCGGGTGGTCGCGCTCCTCGACCAGCCGTTCGAGCGAGTGGTGAAAGCTCGTCCGCGTGACGACGACGTGCTCGAACGGGCTGCCTTTGTAGGAGCCTGTCGCGAGCATGCCGCGCGGCACCGTATAGCGCTCGGCTCCGCCGCCGCTGGTCCATATCACGCCCCAGGCGCTGATCAGCGGATTGGCGACCGACTGGCCGATCCGTACGCGTCGCAGCGGGATGCCGGCGTCGACCAGGCGTTCCGCCAAACCCCCGACGATCTCTTCGGGAGTGCCGCGCTGCCGGGCCGGGCCGATCAGCCAGAACGCGATCTCGGCCTGAACCGCCGCCGGGTATTCCGTTTCAGCCAATTGTCTCATCCAGTGGGAGCACGTGTGCTGCGCCGCACCGTATGCCGCATGCGTTGCGAAGGAAAGTTCCGGCGCTGGCAGTAGGTCAGTGTCAGTTGACGCTCCTGGACATTACCAAAAATTCATCCACCGGAAATGGCGCGGTAATGTGCCGATCTCTATCTCTTTTGCCAGCGATGCAGCCTCCGCGCATCCGCAGATCCGCAGAAGAGGATACGAGATACGATGAACACCCAAGGAAATCCCGTTTCACGCACCCGCAAGCGGCTTCTGGCCGCCGTAGCTTCCGTAGCCGTCGCAGGCGCGGTCGGCTTTGGCGCAGTTGCTTCCGGCACCGTGCCGGTGCTGGCCCAGGCCGTGGCCGTCGAAACCCAGGCGCAGGCCCCCGGCTTCGCCGATATCGTCGAGCGCGTTTCGCCTGCGGTCGTCAGCGTCCAGGTCAAGGCCAGCGTCGCGCCTGCGGCCGAACGCGGCGGCGACTTCTTCACTGGTCCGGACGGCTTCGAAGATCTCCCGGACGACCACCCGCTCAAGCGCTTCTTCCGCGAGTTCCGCGGCGACCGTGACCAGGATCGCGGCCGGCGCTTCGAACGTCGCGGCGGCCGTGGCCAGGCTCGCCCGATGGCGCAGGGCTCCGGCTTCTTCATCTCCGAGGACGGCTACCTGGTCACCAACAACCATGTGGTCCAGGGCGGCTCCGAATTGGTCGTCGTGATGGACAATGGCGACGAACTCGACGCCAAGCTGATCGGCACCGATCCGCGCACCGACCTCGCTGTCCTCAAGGTCGAGGAAAACGGCCGCAAGTTCACCTATGTCGAATTCGCCGATGACGGCAAGGTTCGCGTCGGTGACTGGGTTGTGGCCGTCGGCAATCCGTTCGGCCTCGGCGGCACCGTCACGGCCGGCATCGTCTCGGCCCGCGGCCGCGACATCGGCGCAGGCCCTTACGACGATTTCATCCAGATCGACGCGGCGGTGAACCGCGGCAATTCCGGCGGCCCCGCCTTCAACCTCAAGGGCGAAGTCGTCGGCATCAACACCGCGATCTTCTCGCCCTCGGGCGGCAATGTCGGCATCGCCTTCGCCATCCCGGCTTCGACCGCGAAATTGGTCGTCGACGAATTGATGAAGGACGGCACCGTGTCGCGCGGCTGGCTCGGCGTCCAGATCCAGCCGGTCACCGACGAGATCGGCGAATCGCTCGGCCTGGCTAATGCCAAGGGCGCGCTGGTCAACGAGGCCCAGCCCGACGGTCCGGCCAAGGCAGCCGGCATCGTCGCCGGCGACGTGATCACCAAGGTCGACGGCAAGGAAGTCGCCTCGCCGCGCGAACTCGCCCGCCTCATCGCCCGCATCGATCCGGGCAAGGAGGTCGAGGTCACCCTGTGGCGCAACGGCAAGAACGAGACCGTGAAGCTCAAGCTCGGCGAACTGCCCGGTGAACAGCAGCAGGCTGCCCTCGATCCGCAGGCTCCGGATCAGGAGACCGGCACGCTTGCCGATCTCGGCCTGACGGTGACCACCGCCGATGACGGCAAGGGCCTGGTCGTGACGGATGTCGAGCCCGACAGCGATGCTGCCGCGCGCGGCATCCAACCCGGCGATGTCATCACTTCGGTCAACTCGGCCGAAGTGAACGGCGCAGCCGACGTTGCCAAGGCGATGCAGGAAGCCGCCAAGGCCGGCCGCAAGTCGGTCCTGGTGCAGGTGATGCGCGACGACACCAACCTGTTCGTGGCGCTGCCTGTAGCCGCAAGTTGATGACGTTTCCGGCGCGCGCGGTCTCAGCACCCCCGAGCCGCCGCGCCGGAGAAGACGGGACCGGCTTATATCCCTCGTACTCCGTACCGGTTCCGGCGGCAGCAGGCGCCCATCGCCTGCTGCCGTTATTGTGGAGCTACCCCATGAAGAACGCGCCCGTAGCCCATGAAGAAATTGCGTATAGTGACCGGATGAAGATTCTGGTCATCGAAGACGACCGCGAAGCGGCCGATTATCTGCAGAAGGCGCTAACGGAGGCGGGGCACACCGTGCACGTGGCGGGCGACGGCGAAACCGGCTTCGCGCTCGCCGATTCCGGTGATTACGACGTGATGATCGTGGACCGCATGTTGCCGCGGCGTGACGGGCTTTCGGTCATTGCCGGGCTGAGGTCGCGTGGCAACACCACGCCGGTGTTGATCCTTTCGGCGCTGGGCGAGGTGGACGACCGCGTCACGGGCCTGAGGGCCGGCGGCGACGACTATCTCACCAAACCCTATGCTTTCAGCGAACTTCTGGCGCGAGTCGAAGTGCTCAACCGGCGGGCGAGCTTCAAGGAAGCCGACACCGTCTACCGCATCGGCGATCTCGAACTCGACCGGCTGTCGCATACCGTGCGCCGCGGCGGACGTGAGATCCCGCTGCAGCCGCGCGAATTCAAGCTTCTCGAATATCTGATGCGCCATGCCGGCCAGGTCGTGACGCGCACCATGCTGCTCGAAAACGTCTGGGACTATCATTTCGACCCGCAGACCAATGTGATCGACGTGCATGTCTCGCGGCTGCGCAGCAAGATCGAAAAGGGCTTCGACAGACCGATACTGCATACGGTGCGCGGCGCCGGCTACATGCTCAAGGCCACCTGACCGATGGCGCTGCCGGCCATCATGAAGACGACGGCGGCGCGGCTTTCGGCGATGTACCTTCTGTTGTTCGCCGCCTGCGCGGTGCTGCTGGTCTTCTACATGACCTCGCTCTCGGTCCGCATGCTGACGGCGCAGACGCAGCAGACGATCAACGAGGAAGTGCAGGGGCTTGGCCGCGCCTATCAGCGCGGCGGCCTACCGCTGCTGGTCAGGACCGTCGAGCGGCGCGCGCGCCAGCCCGGCGCCAACCTCTATCTGATCGCCGACGCCAATGGCCGCATTCTTTCCGGCAATGTGGAAAGCCTCGAATTCGGCGTCCTCGAAACCGACGGCTGGACCGAACGCCCGTTCGCTTACCAGCGCTTCGGCGAGACAAATCCCGAGCGCCGCCAAATCGCCTCGCCGGAGCAGGACGACGCCATCCGCTCGACGCACGACGCCATCGCGCTGGTGCTGAGATTGCCCAACCAGATGATCCTGCTGGTCGGGCGAGATCTCGGCGAACCCGAGCGCTTCCGCGTCGTGGTGCGGCGCGCGCTGATGGTGGCGCTCGGCATGATGGGGCTCGGCGGATTGATAATCTGGTATTTCGTCGGACGCTACGCCCTGAAGCGCATCGACAACGTCTCGGAAGCCTCGCGCCGCATCATGGGCGGCGATCTCTCCGGGCGGCTGCCGGTGACCGGAGCCGGCGACGAATTCGACCGGCTTTCCGAAAATCTGAACGCCATGCTGGCCAAGATCGCCAATCTGAATGAAGGACTGAAGCAGGTCTCCGACAACATCGCGCATGATCTGAAGACGCCGCTGACCCGGCTGAGGAACCGCGCCGAGGCGGCCTTGGCGGGCAAGCCCAAGACGGCGGAGTATCGGGAAGCGCTGGAAGGCACGATCGCCGAATCCGACCAACTGATCCGGACTTTCAACGCGATACTGATGATCTCGCGGCTGGAGGCCGGCTACTCCGCCGAATCCGTGTCCAAGGTCGATCTTGCGGACGCGGTGCGCGACGTGGTCGAACTCTACGAGCCGGCGGCCGAGGAGGTCGGCGTGACGCTGGAGGCCGAGGTCGCGGGCGAGTTCGTGGTCGAGGGCAACCGCGAACTGATCGGCCAGGCGCTCTCCAACATCGTCGACAACGCGATCAAATATTCGGCCGGTACGACCGAAAAGCCGGTGGTGCGCGTCACGCTGGAAAAAAAGGCGGGCGAGGTGAGGCTCACGGTCACCGACAATGGCCAGGGCATTCCCGACGACGCGGATCGGCAGCGCGCGACCGAGCGTTTCGTGCGCCTCGAACACAGCCGTACGCAGCCCGGTTCGGGATTGGGCCTCAGCCTGGCCAAGGCGGTCATGACATTCCATGGCGGGCGGCTTGATCTTTTGCCCGCCAATCCCGGATTATCGGTCATCATGAGTTTTCCGGAGCGAGGCACATAGATGGCGGCAAATGCGACGGCCAAGGCGGCCAAGGCGAGGACGGCGGAACTGCTGGTCAGGCCCACGGTGGCGCTGAAGCCGCTCGACCCCGCGCGGGCCCGGCGCGAGCTCTCCGAGATCGCCGATGGCGCCGGCGAGGCCGGCCTTCCGCGGATTGCGGCATTCCTGGCCGGCAAGGGTCCGCAGCAGGATCTGCTTGCCGCCGTGTTCGACCTGTCAGCCTTCATGCGCGATTGCGCTCGCCGCCGGCCTGAAATCCTCGACGCGCTGTTCGTTCACTCGATCGAGGCGCGGCTTGCTTCCATTCGAGCCGAGATTGCCGCGGCGGTGCGGGCGGAATCGGTCTCGGAAAAGAGCCTGATGATGGATCTGCGCCGGCTGAAGCTGGAAGCGCATTTCCTGATCGCCCTTGCCGATCTGGCCGGCGAAGCCGACACGGAAGCGACCGTCGGCAGGCTGAGCGCGCTTGCTGACGCATGCGCCACCGCCGCTGCCGATTTCCTGCTTCGCGAGGCGCATTTCCAGGGCAAGTTGAAACTGCCCGATCCAGAACGGCCGGCCGAAGGCTCGGGCTGGGTCCTGCTCGGCATGGGCAAGCTCGGCGCGCACGAACTCAATTTCTCGTCCGACATCGACCTCGTCGTATTCTTCGATCCCGAGGCCCCGGCCGTCACTGATCCGTATGAGGCGTCCGAACTGTTCGCCCGGCTGACGCGCCGGCTGGTGCGCATCCTCCAGGATAGGACGGAGCATGGCTATGTCTTCCGCACCGACCTGCGGCTGCGCCCCGATCCCGGCTCGACGCCGCTCGCAATCCCTGTGCCGGCGGCGCTCAACTATTATGAAAGCCGCGGCCAGAACTGGGAACGCGCGGCGATGATCAAGGCGCGGCCTGTGGCCGGCGACCTCGTGGCAGGCGCCGCCTTCCAGCGCGAACTCCAGCCCTATGTCTGGCGCAAATACATGGATTTCGCCGCGATCGCCGATGTCCATTCGATCAAGCGCCAAATTCACGCGCATAAGGGCCATGGCGATGTCGCGGTGAAGGGGCACAACGTCAAGCTCGGGCGCGGCGGCATTCGCGAGATCGAGTTCTTCGTGCAGACGCAGCAACTGATCGCCGGCGGCCGTTTTCCCGAACTGCGCGGCCGCCAGACAGTGCCGATGCTCGGCGAACTGGCTGCGCGCGGCTGGATCACCGCCGAGGCGCGCGACGCACTGACCAGCCAGTACTGGTTCCTGCGGCGGGTGGAGAACGCCATACAGATGGTCGCCGACGAGCAGACGCACGTCCTGCCGGAGGACGAGGAGGGGCTCGAACGGATCGCCCATATGTTGGGCTTCGCGGACGCGGATGCCTTCTCCACGCGCTTCCGCGCCTCGCTGCACGAGGTCGAGCGGCACTACGCTGCGCTGTTCGAGACCGCGCCGGAACTTTCCTCCGGTATCGGCAATCTGGTGTTCACCGGTGACGGCGACGACCCCGATACGCTGCAGACGCTGCACGGGCTGGGCTTCCAGCGGCCGAGCGATATCTGCCGGGTGATCCGCACCTGGCATTTCGGCCGCTATCGCGCCACGCAGTCGGCGGAGGCACGAGAGAGGCTGACCGAGTTGACACCGGCGCTGCTCGAAGCGTTCGGATCGACGCGGCGCGCCGACGAGGCGCTGCTGCGCTTCGACGAGTTCCTGGCCGGCCTGCCGGCCGGCATCCAGCTTTTTTCGCTGCTGCAGTCCAATCCGGCGCTGCTGAGGCTGCTCGCGACCATAATGGGCGCTGCGCCGCGGCTTGCCGCCATCATCACCCGCCGTCCTCATGTCTTTGACGGATTGCTCGACCCGGGGCTGCTCTCCGAACTGCCCAACCGGGCCTATCTGGCCGGGCGGCTTTCGGCCTTTCTGCACGGCGTGAAGATGCACGAAGAGGTGCTCGACCGGCTGCGCATCTTCGCCGCCGAGCAGAAATTCCTGATCGGAGTCCGCCTGCTCGCCGGATCGATCGACGCGGCGCGCGCAGGCAAGGCGTTTTCCGATCTCGCCGATCTGACGATCGGCGCTGCGCTCGACGCGGTGATGGTCGAGTTCGCACGGCGTCACGGCAGGGTCCCCGGCGGCCGGGCGGCGATCCTAGGCATGGGCAAGCTCGGCAGCCGGGAGCTTACCGCAGGCTCGGATGTCGATCTCATCCTGCTCTACGATCACGACGAAGACGCCGATGAATCCGACGGCGAAAAGCCGCTGGCGCCCTCGCACTATTTCGCGCGTATGACGCAGCGCCTGATCGCCGCGGTCTCGGCGCCGACGGCCGAGGGCGTGCTCTACGAACTCGATC
The DNA here is from genome assembly GCF_000236565.1 of Mesorhizobium alhagi CCNWXJ12-2. GTDB lineage: Bacteria > Pseudomonadota > Alphaproteobacteria > Rhizobiales > Rhizobiaceae > Allomesorhizobium > Allomesorhizobium alhagi. The sequence continues at coordinate 23,041 of NZ_AHAM01000265.1, forward strand.
TGCGCCTGCGGCCCTCCGGCAACAAGGGGCCGGTCGCCACCCATATAGATGCGTTCCGGAAATACCAGCGCCAGCATGCCTGGACCTGGGAGCACATGGCGCTGACGCGGGCGAGGGCGGTCGCCGGCGACAAATCGCTTTGCGCCGAGGCGGAGGCCGAGGTGGCTGCGGTGCTGGATTTGCCGCGCGACCGCGGCAAGATCGCCGGGGATGCGGTCGAGATGCGCGAGTTGCTTGAGAAGGAGAAGCCGCCGCGCGACCAATGGGACATCAAGCTGATCCCCGGCGGGCTGATCGACCTTGAATTCATCGCGCAGATCGCGGTGCTGACGCACGAAATCGAGCCCGGCAGCCGTGCGACGGGTACAGCCGAAGTCCTGTCGCGGCTTGCTCCTGGTTTCGCGGACGCCCAGACAAGGCAGGATCTGTCCGACGCCTACGCGCTCTATCTCGCGCTGGCGCAGATGATGCGGCTCTGCCTGACCGGGCCATTCGACCGCAACGACGTGCCGCCGGGTCTTTCCGACCTGATGCTGCGCGCGACAGATCTGCCCGAATTCGGCGTGCTCGAGGCGCACGTCAAGGAGACGGCGCAAAAGGTGCGAAGCCATTTCGACCTTTTGCTTCGAGCGAAGCGGAAATGAAGGCGATGGGATGTCCGACGATCCGTTTCGAACCGCATCGGGGGTGACGATGCAACAGGAGAAGACCATGAAGAAATCGACCAAACTCGCAATCGCCTTTCTTGCGCTCGCCGGAACCGCAGGCTCCGCAATGGCCGCGGACAATGACGGCAGGCGCGGGGACATGCGAGGCATGCGCTTCGAACGGACCGACGCCGACAAGAGCGGCGACATCACCTTCGAGGAGTTCTCGGCGGCGATGAAGACCCGCATGGGCACGGCGGATGCCGATGGCGACGGCAAGATGACAGTGGCCGAGATCGCCTCCGAGATCGAGCGCATGCGGGCCGAACGCCGGGCACAGCGCATCGTCGACCGCTTCGACACGGACGGCGACGGCATGCTGACCGCGGCCGAGATCGAGTCGCGCCAGAAGAAGATGTTCGCGCTGATGGACCGCAACGACGACGGCAAGGTGGTCAAGGAGGAGATGCCGCAGCGCAAGAATGTCCGCAGGGGACGCAACTAATCTGAGGATGCCGGCGGGACATTTCCGCCGGCGTTCGCTTCATCCTGTCTAGGCGGCGGCTTTGATCGCCGCCAAGTGCTTGCGGACCGGAATGCGCACCGACACGATGGTGCCGACGCCTTCGGTCGAGCGAATCTTCAGCGCGCCGCCGTGCAACTCGGCGAGCGACCTAGAGATCGCAAGGCCGAGGCCGGAGCCGGGATGGCTTTTGGAGAACTGGTTCTCCACCTGTTCGAACGGCCGGCCAAGCTTGCTCAATGCGTCCTTGGGAATGCCGCAGCCGGTGTCCTCGATCGTCAGCATCAGCGCGCCCGAGACGTTGCGCGCCCGGACCGAGATGTGGCCGCCCTGGCCGGTGAACTTCACTGCGTTCGACAGGAGGTTAATGACGATCTGTTTGATCGCACGCCGGTCGGCGACGATCGTCATCGATTCGGCGATTTGGGTCTCGACGGTAATGGACTTTTCCGCCGCCTGCAGCGAGATGACGCGCACGGTCTCGCGGATCAGCGGGCAGAGGTCGATCTCCTCGCGCTCCATCGAGAATTGTCCCGCCTCGATCTTCGACATGTCGAGTATGTCGTTGATGACGCCGAGCAGATATTTGCCGCTGCCGGCGATGTCGCTGGCATATTCCTCGTAGCGATCGGAGCCGAGTGGCCCGAACAAGCCCGATTCCATCAGCTCCGAGAAGCCGATGATGGCGTTGAGCGGCGTGCGCAACTCATGAGACATATTGGCCAGGAATTCGGACTTGGCGCGATTGGCGGCCTCGGCGCGCTCTGTTTCGCGCATGTATTTGCGGTTGAGCTCGACCATCTCGCGCGCCCGCTCCTCCTCGGCCCGCCGAGCGAGGCTCAGATCATGGATGGTGGCCATCAGCCGCCGTTCGCTGTCGACCAGCTTTTCCTGGTGCTGCTTGATGAGCGTGATGTCGGAGCCGACCGAAACCGTGCCGCCATCGCGGGTCTTCAATTCGTTGACCTGCAGCCAGCGCCCGTCGGCCAGCTGCCGCTCGAAGGTGGCGCCGCCGCTTGGGCCATTGGCGTTGGCAAGCCGGCGCTCGGACGCGAAGGCGACCATCCGCACCTCCAATGCCTGGCGGGAAATTCCCGGCATTACATCGCGATCCGAAAGCCCGTTGTCCTGCTGGTACTTGCTGTTGCACATCACAAGCCGCTGCTGCGAATCCCACAGGACGAAGGATTCGTTGATATTCTCGATCGCGGTTCTGAGCCGCATGTCGGCGGCTTCCGAGCGGAGCGCCAGATGCCGCTGCTCGGTCACGTCGACGGCGATGCCGATCAGCTGGATTTCCGGCGCTTCCGGATCGATAACCTGCGCCCGAGCCCGTACCCACACCCAGCGGCCGTCGGCGTGGCGCATGCGGAACACCTGGTCGATATGGTCGATTTCGCGGGCCACGATGCGGTTGGCGAGCTCGAACAGGTCGCCGTCGTCTTCGTGGATGATATCGTCGACCTCGCCGAAGGACAGCATGGCGTCGCACGGCTTGTAGCCGAGCATGTCGTACATGGAGCGCGACCAGTACATCTTGCCTCGCACCATGTCCCAGTCCCACAGGCCGCAGCGGCCGCGCACAAGCGCCAGGTCGATGCGCTGATGCGCCTCGAGGTAGATGCGGTCGGCCGCCTGGGCGCGCGCTGCCTGCGTGAAATAGGCGTAGAGAATGATGATCAGCACGCCGGCGGTGAGGACGAACAGCGTGACGTTCAGCGACACCGTCTTGCGCCACTCGGCAAACACGGCGTCGCGGGGGATCAGCGCCGCGGCTGCGCCCTTGCGGTCCGCGGTGAGGTCGAGGGCTGCATACCAGTCGCGGCCGTCGATGCGCACTTCCATGATCCCGGCGCGTTCGCCGAACATGAAAAGCGGCTGCCCGCCAACCATGATGGCGTCCAGCATCTTGCCTTCCCACCCGGTTGATTCAGGGGTCACGGCAGTGATCCGGAATGCCCCGTCGGTCAGCGCCAGCACGTGCCTGTTTCCCATCGCGCCATGCTGGACGGTGCGTTCGAGCAGATCGCGGGTCGCAGCCTGGTCGAGTTCGCCGCCCGCTGACGCTACCATCATGGAATTGACGAGTTCGCCCGCGGCTAGGCTGAGAACGGCCTTGGCGTTGCGCTCGATCTCTTCCTGCCCGGCCATCAGCGAAAGAAAGCGCACGGCGGCCACGACGAGCAGGAAGATGACGATCAGGGCAGGAATGGACCGACGCAACAGAGGCTCCGCGGCCAGAAGCCGCCTGTAGGCTGGTTCGGCGATGATGCGGGCATTGCCGGCCAGGGTATTACCCTTGCGCCGGACAAAATCAGTACCGCCGGGCGCGCCCCACGCGTCCGTCTTCGCCATCAACAGGCTCCCCAAGACTTTTTCATTGACGATCCGGCAACACCGCACATCCGAATCTGCCCTAAAAGAATCAGAGGTGATTCGGCTTGTCCAGTGGCGAGGGCAAAAGAATTGCGCCTGATCGTCAAAATGGGGCGGTCAAGCCAGCGTACGCTCCACGATATCCCGCAGATCGGCCGAGAGGTTCGGCGTCGAGGAAATCGACAGCAACGCCTCGCGCGCCTTGGCCTGGCGGCCCGGTTCGAGCGAGCGCCAAGACCTCAGCGCCGTCGCGAGGCGCGCGGCGACCTGCGGGTTGCGCTTTTCGACAGCCAGCACGGTCTCGACGAAGAGCTGGTATCCCGCGCCGTCGGGGCGGTGGAAACCAGTCTGGTTGGCGCTGACGAAAGTGCCGACCAGCGAGCGCACGCGGTTGGGATTGGTCATCGAGAAACCGGGATGCTTCATCAGCGCCCTGACTGCGTCGACCGTGCCATGTCCCGGCGTCGCAGCCTGGATCTGGAACCATTTGTCCATGACCAGCGGATCGGCGCGATATTTCCTTTCAAACGCCGCAAGCGCTTCGCGGGCTTCCGCCGAGCCGGGATGGCGATGCGCGAGCGCCGTCAGCGCCGCCGCGCGGTCGGTCATGTTGGTCGCCCCTGTGAAATGAGCCGCGGCCAGCGCGGCGCTGCCGTCAAGCGCCGAGAGATAGTCGAGGAGCACGTTGCGCAACGCCCGCCGCCCCGCGCTCGCTGCGTCAGGGCTGAACGGACCCTTGCCGTCGAGCTGCCGGTAAAGCGCCGAGAACTGGTCGCGGTTGGCCTTGGCGATCGTTGCGGTCAGGGCTTCGCGCCCGGCAAAGACAGCGTCCGGATCGATATTGGCGCTGATCTCGCGCGCAATGTCTGCCTCGCCCGGCAGGGTCAGCGCCAGCGCGCGGAAAGCATGCTCCAGGGCCTCGTCGCCGGCGATCGTTCCCGCGAGTTCGGCCAGACCTTCCGAAAATTCGGGCTCCTTCCCGCCGAGCTTGTTGCGGAACGCCGCAATCAGAGCTTCGCTGAGCAGTGTATTGAATGCCTGCCAACGCGAGAACGCGTCGCTGTCGTGCCGCGCCAGGAAGAACTGGTCTTCCGGGCGCTGCTCGACCGAGAGCGTGATCGGAGCGGAGAAGCCGCGGTTTAGCGATACTGCCGGCCGCTCCGAGACGCCGGAGAAGCGGACAACATGGCGCCGCTTGCGGATGTGGATAACGCCGTTCTCGACGCTCGCGCCCTCCGCGCCGCCATATGCCAAATCCTTGCCGTCCGGCCCGACGAGGCCGAAAGCCAGCGGGATGTGCATCAGCCGCTTGCGGCTTTCCGAGGGGGTAGGCGGCACCGACTGCTCGATTTCCAGCGTGAATTCGGCGGTCGCCGGATTGTGCGAAGTGGTGACGGTGAGATTGGGTGTGCCGGCCTGGTGATACCAGAGAGCGAATTGCGACAGGTCGCGGTCCGAGACGTCCTCGAATACCTTCAGGAAATCCTCGATCGTCGCCGCCTCGCCATCATGGCGCTCGAAATAGAGGTCCATGCCCTTGCGAAAAAGTTTTGGGCCAAGAATGGTGCGGATCATGCGCACGACCTCGGAGCCCTTTTCGTAGACCGTCGCCGTGTAGAAATTGTTGATCTCGCGGTAGCGGCGCGGGCGGACGGGATGGGCGAGCGGCCCCTGGTCCTCGGGAAACTGGTGCGCCCTCAGCGTCCGCACCTCGGATATGCGCTTGACGGCGCGCGAACGCTGGTCGGCCGAGAATTCATGGTCGCGGTAAACGGTCAGCCCTTCCTTCAGGCAAAGCTGGAACCAGTCCCGGCAAGTGATTCTATTGCCTGTCCAATTGTGGAAATACTCATGTGCGATGATCGCCTCGATATTGGCGAAATCGGCGTCGGTGGCGGTTTCCTCGTCGGCCAGGACGTATTTGTCGTTGAAGACATTGAGGCCCTTGTTTTCCATGGCTCCCATGTTGAAATCCGACACTGCGACGATGTTGAAGACGTCGAGATCGTATTCCAGCCCGAACACTTCCTCGTCCCACCGCATCGAGCGCTTGAGCGCGTCCATCGCGTAGGCGGCAAGCCGCTCCTTGCCGTGCTCGACATAGATGCCAAGTTCCACATCGCGTCCGGACGCAGTGACGAAACTGTCGCGGATGACGCCCAGGTTTCCGGCCACCAGCGCGAACAGGTAGGACGGCTTCGGGAACGGATCGTGCCAGATGGCGTAGTGGCGGCCGTCGCCGAGGTCGCCGCTTTCGGCGAGGTTGCCGTTGGAGAGGAGCAGCGGCGCTTCCTCGCGGTCGGCCTCGATTCGCACTGTGTAGACGGAGAGGATGTCCGGCCGGTCGAGGAAATAGGTGATGCGGCGGAAACCTTCAGCCTCGCACTGCGTGCAATAGACGCGGTTGGAGCGGTAGAGCCCCATAAGCGCCTGGTTCTTCGACGGCGCGATCTCAGTTTCGAGCGTGAGCTTGAACCGCGGCTCAGATGGCGGGTTCGAAATGATCAGCCTGTCCGGCGTCGCCCCATAGTCGGAAGCGGCCAACTGCCGGCCATCGATGGCGATGCCCCGTAGCATGAGGCCGTCGCCGTCCAGCACCAGCGCCGCGCCTCGATCTACACCCGCGCGGCGTTCGATGGTGAGTTCGGCGATGACGACGGTCTGGTCCGGCGAAAGCCTGAAAGTCAGCTTGGTCTCGGGGATCAAATAATCGCTGGGACGGTAATCCTCGAGCCGGAAAACCTGGCCGGTATCTGTGCGCATTGCGGTACTTTCCTGTCGAATTCCGGCAGTTCGAGGGCCAGCCTGTTGGTCCAATAAAATCGAGGTGGTGCTCTTTACACGAAACGCCCCCTCGACAAAACTGCGGCCGAGCTTATTTCAGGCTGGCATTTTCCAACAATCCTCGTGGGGCTTTCATGACCGTCGTCACGCCGAAATTCGGGATGGGCGCTTCCGTCCTGCGTCTGGAGGATCAGGCGTTCATCACCGGCCAGGGCCGCTACACCGACGATATCGCGCCGGCCGGCCTGCTGCACGGCTATGTACTTCGCTCGCCGGTCGCCAAGGGAGCGTTCACGATCAGCTCGGTCGAGCAGGCGAAAGCTGCGCCGGGCGTGCATCTGGTGCTGACGGGGCAGGATGTAGAGCATCTCGGCGCCCTGAAATCGGGCGCCATGCAGAGGCAGCCGGATCGCAGCTTCGCTCCGACACGCGACATCCCGATCCTCTGCCGGGACCGGGTGAACTATGTCGGCGACGCGGTCGCCTTCGTGGTGGCCGACAGCCGGGCGCTTGCGCAAGACGCGGCCGAACTCATCGAGATCGACTTTGAAAGCGAGGACGCGGCAAGCGGTACGGCGACGGCACTCGACCCCGAAACGCCCCTGGTGTGGCCGGAACTCGGCTCAAACCGCGCCTTCACCTATCATTTCGGCGACCGCGCCAAGGCCGAGGCCGCCTTTGCCAGGGCGGCAAGCGTCACCCGCATCGAATTCGTCAACAACCGGCTCGTCTGCAACTACATGGAGGCGCGCTCGGCTATCGGCGAGTGGAAGGAGGACGAAGACCGCTTCGTGCTGACCACGGGTTCGCAGGGCGTGCATTCGATGCGGGGCGTCATCGCCGAGCAGGTGCTGAAGATCGCGCCGGAAAAACTGCGCGTCATCACCCCCGATGTCGGCGGCGGCTTTGGCCCCAAGACCTTCGTCTATCGCGAACATCCGCTGGTGCTCGAAGCTGCCAAGCGGCTCGGCCGCCCGGTCAAATGGGCGGGCGACAGGACCGAGCATTTCCTCACCGATGCCCAGGGGCGAGACAATGTCGTGACCGCCGAAATGGCGATGGATAGCGATGGCCGCTTCCTGGCGTTGCGCGTCGATCTCGTGGCCAATATCGGCGCGTATGTTTCGCAGTACGGCCCGTTCATCCCCTATATCGGCGCGACCATGTCGACCGGCGTCTATGATATCCAGGCGCTGGATGTGTCGATTGCCGGCGTCTACACCAACACCTGCCCGGTCGATGCCTATCGCGGGGCGGGCCGCCCTGAGGCGGCATTCCTGCTGGAGAAGCTGGTCGACGCCTGCGCGCGCGACCTCGGCGTCGGTCCCGACGAAATCCGCCGCCGCAACTTCATCCGGCCCGAGCAGTTCCCCTACCGCACCCAGACCGACCGGCTCTACGATGTCGGGGAGTTCGAAGGGCACATGCGGCTGGCGCT